>JAJQCV010000104.1 GCA_021202525.1 Akkermansiaceae bacterium
GGAAATAGGTTCATACCAACCCGAACGTATTCAAGGAACATTTATCTCCGACGATGAAATTCAAATGCTGACAAATCATTGCTCCCTCCAAATGTCTCGTCTTCAAAAAATTACAGAAGAAAGAAATAAATTTAGAGAAGACATATTATCTAACGAAGATGAGGAATGTTATGCTAAAAGTTTGGAAGTTGCTTTAGTGGAAGGGAAAATAAGTGCCTCTCTTCTTCAACGCCGCCTCTCCATTGGATATGGAAAAGCAGCCCGCATGATGGACCTTCTCGAAACCCGTGGAATCATCGCTCCTGCGGATACCCGCAATGGAATGCGTCAAGTTTTACAGAAATAAGGATTCCGATTCTTTTTTAATACCCGGAAAAATCATTTCTTCATAACAAAAAAAGCCGTACCGCGGAAAACCGGCGGCACGGCGAAAAAAACAGCTTGCGGAATGGTCAGTACTCCGCCACGGGAGCGTCTTTCCACAGGGTGTCCATCCCGTAGAACTCGCGCGTTTCCTGCCCCATGATGTGAACCATCACGTCAATGTAGTCCACGACGGACCACAGGGCCACGGGCGTATCTTCCACATAGGTGGGAACGGTTCCCGTCTTTTCCCTCACGGCTTCCTCCAGGTCCCGGATGACGGCGCGCAGATGGGGAACGGACAATCCCGTGCACACCACCATGAAATCCGTCAGGGAGGACATGCCGCGCAGATCGTACACCCGCACATTCTCCGCCTTGGCGTCATCCGCGGCGCGGGCGCACATCTTAGCCAACTCCATAGCATCAATGGATACCATATTCGCTTGTTTCTATTCGGTTAATTTTTATCTTCGCGGTCCCTGCCGTAATCCTCCACCGGATTATAGGAGAAGGGGTCCTGTTCCTTGTCCGGAGCCTTGTCCTCCCCGTCCCTGTTTTCCGCAGTCTTATCCTTCCGGTCTACTTCGGAAGACTTTTTGTCCGCCGCGCCGGATTCCTCCTTCTTCTCTTCCTCTTCCACATCGGAAGGCATGGGCGGCGGCGTCACCTTTTCCGGGGGGTTCTTCATCACCCCGTACTCCAGAATATCCACAACCTGCGAGCCTTCCAGCGTTTCAAACTCAAGAAGGGCATCCGTCAGAATATCCAGCTTGTCGCGGTTTTCCGTCAGGATGGTCATGGCCCGCTCATAGGCGCTGTCCACCAGAAGGCGGACTTCCGCGTCAATAAGCTCGGCCGTGGACTCGGAATAGTTGCGGGAACGCGTGCCCAGATCGCGGGCAATGTAAACTTCTCCCTGGTGTTCGCC
Organism: Akkermansiaceae bacterium; assembly: GCA_021202525.1. Lineage (GTDB taxonomy): Bacteria > Verrucomicrobiota > Verrucomicrobiia > Verrucomicrobiales > Akkermansiaceae > Akkermansia. The sequence goes on from JAJQCV010000104.1 coordinate 1,295, forward strand.
GTATTCGATCAGTCCCAGTTTTTCACTCATGCCGAATTCGCACACCATGCGGCGCGCCAGATTGGTGGCGCTCTTGATGTCGCCGGTGGCGCCGCTGGTCACGTCCCCGAACACGATTTGCTCCGCACAGCGGCCGCCCATGGCTACGACAAGCTGGTCGAGCATTTCGGAACGGAGCTGGTGCATCTTGTCGTCCGCAGGCAACCACATGGTCATTCCCAGGGCGCCCCCGCGGGGAACGATGGTCACGCGGTGCAGAGGCTCGCTGTGCGGCGTTTTCAGCAGGCAGATGGCATGCCCCGCTTCGTGCACGGCGGTGATTCGGCGCCCGCGTTCATTGATTGCCAGGCTGCGGCGTTCACGGCCCCAGTTGACCTTGTCGCGGGCTTCTTCCAGTTCCGCTTCCGTGATCTCCTTCAACCCCTTGCGGGCGGCCAGCAGGGCGGCCTCATTGATCAGGTTGGCAAGCTGGGCGCCGGAAAAGCCGGCCGTACCGCGCGCAATGCGCTTGAAGCTGACGCCGGGCGCCATCTTCACTTTCTTGGCGTGCACTTGCAGGATCTGTTCACGGCCGCGGACATCCGGAAGGTTCACCACCACCTGGCGGTCAAAACGGCCGGGACGCAGCAGGGCCGGGTCCAGAATATCCGCGCGGTTGGTGGCCGCAATCACAATCACGTTGGCATTGTTCTCAAAACCGTCCATTTCCACCAGCAGGGCATTCAGAGTCTGTTCCCTTTCGTCGTTGCCGCCGCCCATGCCGTAGCCTCTCTGGCGGCCCACGGCGTCAATTTCATCAATGAAAATCAGGCTGGGGGCCGTTCTCTTGGCCTGTTCGAACATGTCCCTGACGCGGCTGGCGCCCACGCCTACGAACATTTCCACAAAGTCGGAACCGCTGATGGAATAAAAGGAGGCGTTGGACTCACCGGCAATGGCGCGGGCCAGAAGCGTCTTACCCGTACCGGGGGAGCCCACCATCAGCACGCCGCGGGGAATGGTTGCTCCCAGTTCGCGGAACTTCTCCGGATTGCGCAGGAACTCGACAAGCTCCCACACTTCCTCCTTGGCCTCGCTGATGCCGGCCACGTCCTTGAACGTCACCTTGTTCTTGTCCGGAGAAATGAGGCGCGCCCGGCTCTTGCCGAAACTCATGGCGCCTCTCGCTCCGCCGCTCTGGGCGCGGAACATGAAAAACAAAATCACCAGAATCAGCACGATGGGCAGCAGATTCAGCAGAATGCCGCCCCAGGAACCGGATTCCCGCTTGAACTTCGTATCGGGCCCCAGCAACTCCTTGACCCGGTCGCCCTGAAATTCCAGCGTAAAGGGAACCTCCACGCGTTCAAATCTCTGCTTGTCCACGGCAGCGTCCCCCGTGGCTGCGGGCCAGATGCGGGTCACAAGCTGCCCGGACAGGACATTCTCATTCCCGGTATCCGCAAGCATGGGAGCGTCATTGCCCCCTGCAATACGGCCTTCCAGGGCCATGCGGTTGAATTCGTTGACGGAAAGCTTCTGCGCGTCCTTGGGAATATTGTCAACCCAGCTGCCTTCCACAATCCGGTAGCCGGTAAGTTCGTTCAGCAAAGGCTTGTCGCGGTCCGGCAGGGATGCGGAATAGGACAGCACAAAAGGCTTCATTTCCACCTTCGGCTGAAGGTCTTTCTTGTACACCAGGGCGTGAATCACCCCTTCCGAGCCGTTTTCGCTCAGCACCACTTCCACGGGAGCCTTCGGATCGTTCAGGACCACCCGGCCGGCCTTGTATTGGGCTTCAAAAGACTCCAGGCTTTCCTTCCTGGGTCCCAGTCCAAAGGATTCAGGAGTGAAAAAACCAAAGGCAAGCACGCCCACAATGAGGAGAACCATCACCCACACGCCCCAGTTGGGGGATTCGGGCTTTCCGGAGCCTGGAAACTTGGGAGGACGAGGAGGATTGGGAGGCATTCGGTCAGACATGAGGCGATCAACACACAGAAGTTAATGAATCGGGCGGCATGATACGCCAGACATTGTAAAATAAAACTTTTTTCCGAGACATGCCGCTCAGCAGATGCAAGATGTAATCACTCCCTGCGGCAATGGGGAAATAGACAACCGCGGCGTCAATCCCGTTTCCTTTTTCTGCGTCGTCCTTCGTGATTTGCCGTCTCTCCATTCAGACGCTGGCGCAGCCTCTGTTTCCATTGCGGAATTTTTTCCTCCGGCCGGGCGGCTCCGGCTTCCCGGATCTTCCCCCAATGGGACTGTTCCTCCAGAGCCTTTTCCCTTTCCCTCCGTCTCTGGGCCTGGATTTCCTCCAACTTCCGGGCCCTCCGGATTTCCACGCGCTTGCTCACCTCTCCCTGGGCGGATGTCACCCGCCACGGTCCGATGCGGTAAGGATACGTAATCGGTGCGCAAATCAGGTCGGCGTCCAGAAAACGCATGGAGGCAACCAGCATATTCTTGACGTTGGCCAGCACTCCCCCGTCCGACCAGACGCCGCCCATGCCCATTTCCAGCAGGAAGGCCAGGTGAAGCGTTTTCGCCCCCGACGCCAGAACGGCGAACTCCTTCAGGGAAATCCCTTCCGCCGGATCTTCCTCCGGAGCGGCCACGGACGCAGCCCGGAGCAGGAACATCGTATCCCTCACCTTGCGGCTCAGGGCGCAAACCAGCTCGCCCACCTTGGGCCGGGCGTCAAAACGGTAATCCTTCACCTCAATCAGCCACAAATCCCGCCGTTCCGGATGGTACAGCAAAAAATCCATCTCCTTGCAGCCGCCGCAGAAATTCTGCGCCTGGCGTGCATAATAGCCGGAACATTCAATGCGGCACACGACGTAGCCCTCATCGATCCAGAAACGGTGGACTCCCTCCACGTAATGAGCTTCTGACGGCTTATGACTCATAGCTCAGCTTCAAATACCTGTCCGCCTGTTCGATTTCCGCTTCAAGCGACTCAATAGGCCCCACATCCTCCAGGGAATCCCCGCACGTCACCCGTACGCCGGAACGGTCCCCCCTCGGCACGATCATGCCGAAAAACTTCCTGTGCACCATGGCATTCCGCGACTCGGAAAGCTGGATCATCAGCTCCCGGAGCAGAAACAGGCTGTGGGAGGAAAGAATCACCTGCACCCCCGTCTTCGCAAGCCCCGTCAGGGTCTTCACCAGCACGGGCAGATGGGAGGCATTCAAATTCATCTCCGGTTCATCCCAAAACAGGACGGACCCTCTCTTCACGGAACCGTTTCTGATCAGGTAGCTCAGCGTTCCCAGCCTTTTGAACCCCTCCGCCACCAGGCTCATCTCAATGGGATGAAGCCCAGGCCTTTGCAGGAAAAACCGGCCGTCCCTCTTCACCACCTCGCCTCCGATGATCTTTTCCAGCCGGGCCACCACGCGGCCCGCATCCGTGCTGATGGGAACGGAACCGGCATCCACATCCAGATACCGGCAAAGGTCCCAGCTCCCCCCGTCCAGAAACTCGGGAAACCTGCTCCCCACCTGGACAAAGCTCGGATAAATGGTCAGCACCTCCCGCGCCGCCAGAAACACGACGGGAACATTCAGAAACCGCCTGGGCATTTCCTGAATGTGCAGCCCTTCCTCCTCCTGCCCCGCACGGAAATCGAAAACAAGATTGCCCATCCCCTCCGGCACGCCCTCTCCTTCCATCCCGGCTTCCACATGGGCGTGCGCATTCCCGCGGTTCTGGGCGGTCAATCCGGCCAGCCCGCGGGCGGCAAACACGCGCATCAGGTCCTTCCTGAGCCGCTGTTCCTCCGCCCATTTTTCCGGCAGCGACTTCTTGCCGCCGTCTGCGCTCCATCTGGCGACGGTATAGCACAACTTCAGCAAATGGCTCTTACCGGAATCGTTACCGCCTACCACTACATTGATTCCGGGCACGAACTCAAAATGTTCGCTGCCGGGAAACACCGTCACGCCGCGCACCAGTAGGTCATGTATCATACCGTTTTCAATTTAGCACAGAAGAGCATGCCGTAAATCCCAAATGCCGCCAGCCTCCGTCACGGCGGAAGCGTTCCCGGCAGCCCGCAGGCCACGGAAAAAGGACGTTCCGGAACCATCTGTCCCGAACGCCGTAAACTCCGTCATGAAACCTTCCCGTCCTCCATCTGGGCCATGCTTCTCGCACGGCACAAATCCTGAAAACAGGAAAGCATGAAGAACCGTTCGGTCCAGGACACCCCTGCCGCCATTCATTCCCGCCCGCATTTTTCCCTTCATCAGGCGGCGTGTGCCCGGAAGGCGGCGCGGCGCACTTTTGGCTTTCCATTGTCCGGCCCGTCATTAAAGTAGGCGTTATGAGCGCACAGTGGACCACCGCCAGGGAATATACGGACATCAAGTATGAAACCACGGACGACGGCAGCATCGCAAAAATAACGATCAACCGCCCCCAGGTCCGGAACGCCTTCCGCCCCCAGACCGTGCATGAAATGCTCAACGCCCTTAACGCGGCGCATGAAGACCCCAAGGTGGGCGTGGTCATCCTCACCGGGGAAGGCCCGGACGCCTTCTGTTCCGGCGGCGACCAGAAAGTGCGCGGAAATGCGGGCTACATCGGCGAAGACGGCGTTCCGCGCCTGAACATTCTGGACGTGCAGCGCACCATCCGCACCATGCCCAAGCCCGTCGTCGCCATGGTGGCTGGCTATGCCATCGGCGGAGGGCATGTCCTTCACGTCGTCTGCGACCTGACTATTGCGGCGGACAACGCCAAATTCGGACAAACCGGCCCCAAGGTGGGCTCCTTTGACGGGGGGCTGGGCTCCTCCTACCTGGCCCGCATCGTGGGCCAGAAAAAAGCCCGTGAAATCTGGTACCTGTGCCGCCAGTACGACGCGCAGCAGGCTCTGGACATGGGCCTGGTAAATACGGTCGTGCCCTTGGACAGGCTGGAAGAGGAAACGCTCTCCTGGTGCCGGGAAATGCTCCGCCACAGCCCGCTGGCCCTGCGCTGCCTGAAAGCATCCCTCAATGCGGACTGCGACGGCCAGATGGGCCTGCTGGACCTGGCCGGAAACGCCACCCTGCTCTACTACATGAGCGAGGAAGCCAAGGAAGGCAAAAACGCCTTCGTGGAAAAGCGCGAGCCGGACTTTTCCAAATTCCCCAGGCTTCCGTAACCCCGCCGCCGCCCCATGTCCGCCTCATCCGACAACGAAGATCCGGAACGGAACGACTCCGCCGACACTAAAAACCTGCGCGACCTGCCGGAACACGAAAACATCGTGGAACACTTCTACGATCCGGACGACCAGGCCGCGCCGGAAAAATCCGTGCGGGAAAAAACTCCCTTCTCCCTGGTCGGCAACATCATCTTCCTGCTCACCATCGCCATTCTGGCCGGCATTTCCTGGCTGGTTTACAACTCCTGGCAACCCCAGGAAACGAGCTCCCTGCCGGGCTTCCGCCAAAAGGACAACGCCCCGGACATTCCCAAAATAGTAAAGCAGGCCGTGGCGAGGGACGCTTCCGTCTCCTTCTCGGAAGAAGACATCAACCGCTATCTGGCCTCCTCTCTCCAGCCCAAGCAGCATGGGGCCCTGGCCATCTTCGCCACCAATCCCGCCGTAGGCGTGCGCCTGCACGGCGGCAAGGAAAAGCCTGACGGCTCCATCGGGGAAGGCTACATGGAAATCATCATTGAACGCTATACGGGCGTGGACTCCCGCCAGACCATTTCCCTGTTCCTGACTCCCTTCCAGTCCATGGACCCGCACAACTACATGGCCGTTCAGACCCGCTTTGAATTCTACAATGACAAAACCCTGCCGGGCGGCATCCACGTGGGGGGAACCATCGGCGCCCTGTCCGTGCCACAGGGCTACATGATCTTCCTGCTGCCCGCCTTTGAAAACCTGCTGCAAGCATGCTTCCCCCTCATCCACATGGTGGAAGAAAGCGGCATGGGCCTCCACATCAGCGACGGCAGATTAAACCTGACCCCTCCGCAAAAGCGCACGCTGTAACGGCACCCCGCAAGATTCCCTGAAGTTGCTAAATACTAAAGATCAAAAACTAAACTTAAACTTTCGTCTTTAATATTCAGTCTTTCTCCAAATCCCGGACCATGAGGGTCATGTACTCCTCCGGCCATGAGCGGATGATCTGGCCTGCATCATTGAACACCGCCACCAGGCGAATGGAATCCCGGCCGTCGGAAAGGACCATGACGGTCTCGTCATTTTCAAAATCGTAGCGCGGCTTGCCCAGCTTGAACGCAGGATTCCTGCGGTTCGTCTTCAGCCAGGCACGCGCCTGTTCCATCGTCAGGCCGCGCAGGGAACGTTCGCTCCTGAACACGCGCCGCGCCGCATTCATGGCCGCGGGAGTGGCCGCCACCATTCCATCCCGGAACGGCCCGGTTTCCCACATGCGGTCAATGTCGCGTTCCAGCGCCCCCCCCATGCCGCCGGAAAGAAGGAACACGGCCAGCGGCCAAACCAGCAGGGCCGCCGTCACATAAATGGTCAGCCGTTTCCGGCTTTTGGACAGCGCCGCGATGCTCTGGGCGATCCTGCCCCACTTTTCCACCAGTTCCTCGTCCGCATGGCCGAACAGGAAGTTCACCTTCCTGCTCATGATGCCCTTCCTCAATTCCGCAACCGTCTTCCCCTTCTCCGGAGCCAAATCTTCCAGAGTGGGGCCTCCTTCCACAAAGTGGCGGACCACCTTCGGCCACAGCACGGGAATCACGGCAAAACGAATGGCAAGAAGCACCAGGCTTCCCACCAGGCACGCTAGGGCCAGGTAGTCAAACCTGCTGCTGAAAAAATAATCCGGATTCCACATCCAGATAAAGGGGGCGGCCAGATAAACGCCCAGGGAAAACAGGCACCAGGACCACACAATCGCGGAAAAGCGCCTCACGGCCACAATCAGCCCCAGCAGGAACAACACCCCGGCCACGGCCAGTCCCCAGGGAAACACGCCATAAATGGCCGCCGGGAAAGCCAGAATCATCAACGCCATGCCCACAGGCTGCCGAACTTTTTGCATGTCTGTACCGTAGCACAAGCCGGGGAAGGCATCAAGAGAGTAAGACGCCGCAGTCACACAGCCCCCCTTCCTGTGGCGCACCGCCTACCTCAACCACCCGTATTCCATGATCAGGGCCGCTTCCACTTCCGCATTTTTCGCAGTTTCGGAATCCAGGCTCTCATACATCGTTTTGATATCCTTCCGCTGGTCCAGATACTCCTTGCCTGAAAAAGCCATCCGGGACTTCTTGAACTCAATTTCTTTCAGAACCACCTGCTTCCAGACCTCGAACCTTCTCCGGCTCTCCATCAGGGCCGCCACCTTGATGCGCCTCTGCTGCAAATCCATCAGAACCTTCTTCTGCATCAAGTCATGATTCTCCTTGGCCGTTTTATATTGGAACCACGAAGTCAGCCGGGTATCCAGCTCTTCCCGCAGGCTCATGTTTACCTGCATGTCCCCTCCTCCGGCAAAAAAGCCCTGATACGTGCCGCCCGTGCTGGAAAACAGGGTGGGGCTGTAAAAATTGATATCCACGGACGGGAAAAACTTCATTTTGGCATTCAGCACCTGCAATCTGGACGCTTCCAATTCCATGGCGACCATGGTCACCACCAGCAGGTCCAGATGGCGCGCGGCGGACTTGTACTTCCCCCAATCCAGCCTGGGCATTGTTTCGGGCCTGACGAGCCACCGGGCTTCCATGTTCCCCATAAGCGTGGCGAATCCCTGGGAAATATCGTCCAGGCTTTTCTCCAGTTCCTGTTCCGCTATCTTCTTCTGGACCCCGTCATCGTCATAGGGCAGCGAATTCAGCCGGTTCCTGTAGCTGATACGCGCGTTTTGATAGGAAATCACCTGCCGGTACAGCCGGGACACCAGCTCCCTTTTTTTCATTTCCAGCGTCTTTTGGGCCGTATAAACGGCGGATTTGGCGGAATAATAATCAAAGGGTATCTGGGTCAGGGACGGCATATTGAACAGGATGTTGGTATTGTACTCCACATCCTGCGTCGTCACCCGGCTCAGTTCGCTCAGCTCCTTCGTCAGCATCCAGTCCAGGTTCACACCCGGAATGATCTGAGTGAACACATTGACGACCGCACGCTCCGTCGTCCTGAGGGATTGTTCCGAACGCTTCAAATCCAAATTCCCCTCCATCATGCAGGCCATCGCCTGGTCCCATGAAATTTCCTTCCTGGGCAGCCGGTCCCAATCGGGAATAGCGGCCATCCGGTTCATCAACTCCCCCGCCTTTCTTTCCATATGCTTGTCCACGGAACAGGAAGTCCAGGCGGCTGCGCAAATGCAGGAACACAATGCGGCCTTCAACCAGGCCGCTCTGAATGGCCTCCTGAAAAGGCTGGAAACCGGGGAGAAAAAAAGCATGAGGGTGTTCGTTTCATAACTTCTGCCCTTGAAAAGTCAAGCACCAACACGACAGAACGGGGAAAGGAATAAAGGGGAAAAAGAAAAGAAAGGGCCGGAGGCAATTCCGGTTCCGGCTTTTCCGTCAAGGCCTTTTCCCAGGTCTTTCATTTTCCCGATTTCCTTCCTTGACAAACCATATGAAATACCACAGTCTGCCCAATAAACATTATCCAGTTAGTTGTTATGCGCCCTCTTTTTCAAACCATCTCCATGGCTTGCTGTTCCCTTGGACTCCTCTCTCTTACTCAATGCGGCGGAAGCAGCAGCAACGGCAATGCCCCCACGACGCTTAACGGTACCACGGTATCCATCAGCCTTGGCATAACGGCTTCATCCTTTCCGAACATCTTTGAGTTAATCACCGACAACAACGGTCAATCCCAACTTGCCACCAGGGGAAGTCAAATTGCTTTGTGGAACGGCGCCCCCACTGTGGTCTACTACAAGACAGGCGACAATACCGCGCACCTGAACCTGCGCTGGATCCAGGACACAAACAACACTACCGCCAATTCTTTGGACATCCCTTCTCTCGAATTTGACCAGTCCACGCATGCAGTGGCGGGAGGGGAAGAAGCCACGCTTTCATTCCAGCCTGCAGGGCAGGAAATGCAAACTCTCAACAACGTCACGGCGGACGTTACCGTTTTCTATAACAACTGATCCTTCCTTTCCTTGATATAATCCATGACATTTCCCATCCACATGAACGCTCGTTTTTGCATTCTGACTTCCTTGTTGCTCCCTTCCGTATTATGCACCTCGGCGCTTACGGGCTGCGGCGGTTCCAGCAAAACCGAAGAAATTTATCTCCCTGTGGGCACCGCCCGTAACGTAACCGTCTCCCTGCAAGACGGAGGCTCATATGTTTTTGGCTTTAATGTGATTTCCGCACAGAATGCCTACGTTTATTCCGGAGAAAGCGCAAGCCCGAGCAGCGCATCCATGCATGTCAGGGGCTATGTTCCCGCGGACGACACGGCAAGCGAAATATCCTTTTACTGGTACACCAACAGGGACGGCGAAGAAGCTTTCCCCTGCTACATGATCATGACCAACGTCCAAAACGTCACCAAGGGGACTGGAAGCGCCACATGCGCCGTATCCGATCCCTACTTTGCCAACCCTGCCGTTACGGACCGCCCCGGAACGCTTACGAGATTCAATTTACCGAATTAACAGCTCACCTTCCTGTTCTTTCCAAAAAGCCCGCGGATATCTCTGCGGGCTTTTTCGTGGCGGAAAAAAGTAGCTTTGAAATGGGGAAGAACACTCTCCTGCATAATTGCCGGTTTAAACTTGTACTACATGGTCCGTCCGCATGGTCCGGGCCGGATCATTGCAAAAGGGCTTTCAAACATCTATCGTGCTGCCGGAGAAGAAGGGGGAAGCCTCAAGAACTGTTACCCTCCTCATTCCATTCTCCTATGAGGAACACAGCCCTTTTCCCAGACAACGGAATTCACCTGTATACCGCCTATTTCAAAACCTTTCCGATGGGGCGATAGGCGGAGAAAGCAACCGGAATGGAAGAAAACAGCACGCATCCTAAAAGGGAAATGCCCAGAAGCCACAAATCCTGCCGTATATCGGCATACGTCAGAACGGTATCGCCCAATTTGAAAAACTCTCCCAGCACGATTTTCTGCGTCTTCATGAAAACCCATACGGCTCCGGCAAAGGAAATGCCGATCAGGAAAATATTCTCAATAATGAATGTGAGGATCAGAAGGACAGGCCGCACCCCGAAGCTCTTCATCAGGGTATAGACATATTCGTTCTGGCGGAATTCCATGGAAGCCAGGGCAGTCAGAAGAATCCCCACAATAATCGCAATGCCGATGGAAAAACCCATCCGGCATTCCATCTGGTTGCTCATCAGAACTTCCAATCTCTTCAGGAGCCCCACGTGGGTCTGGACTATCGTCATGCTTCCGTCATAGCGTACAATATTGTTTAGCGTCTCCTCAATGCTCTGGATATTGGCCGCGGTCATCTCATGCACCCTGATGACATAACGGTAATTGCTCATGGGGGAATCCGATCCGAAGTTGAAAGCCCCTTCCGGGGCCAGAATCACTCCGGAAGGATACAGCTTCCCCAGCAGATGGTTTTCCGGCAGGGGGGAGGCATTCAGGGAAAAATCAAAATCCCCGATGGATACCACGCACGGTCCCGGATGCAACGGACTTCTGCCGGGATTAAACAGGAGGACGACAGGATGCTCCTCCAACTCCAGATCGGCAAGAAAAGCACAGGACTCCATATTGTATTCCAGAATAGGGAAAGCCGCCTTCCCTACTCGGGCAAACCCCGCCGGGGTATCATTCACAGCCAGCACGTCGCAGTCATACAGGAAAGGCAGTTCGTGCTGAAGCAGGCTTCTTTTGGAGGCCTCGCCCTCACGCACGGTATCAAAAACCATGATCAGGTCCGCTCCATTCTTCCTGATCTCATCATGCAGCATCTTTGAGGAAAGAACGTAATTCGCAAGAAAGGAAAGAGCGCACAAGGAAAGAAAAAACGCGACGAGCACGCGGGAAAGGGGACTGGCCGGCCTTTCCTTCCAACGGTGAAGCGTATCCTTAAAGAGATACAGGCTGATTAAAATCAATGATTTCATGAGTCAGATCAAAAAGGCGGGAATCATGCGTACTCAGAATGCAAATCTTGTCGGCAGGATACTCCCTGATCAATTTCTTGATGATCTCCGTGTTGCCGTCATCCAGTCCGGAAGTAGGCTCGTCCAGCAGCAGAATATCAGAATCCTTCATCAGTGTACGGGCCAGGGCGGCGCGCTGGGCCTGCCCGCCGGACAGGCTTCCGGCCTTCTTGTGGCGCAGGGACTCCAGCCCCAGCCTCTCCACCAGGTCATCCGCCCTGCGCTTCCACTGTTTTCTCGGCAGCATGGCCATTTCCGCGCATAACTGAAGATTTCTCTCCACCGTTGCCAGGGGCAGCAGGTTGATGCCCTGGAACATGTAGCTCACCTCCTTGCGGCGGTAAAGCGCATCCGTCAGGGACCCGCGGTGCGGAGTGAGCACCCTCCCCCGCTGGGGCCGCAGATAACCGGCCAGAATTTTCAGCAGCGTAGTCTTTCCGCATCCGGAATATCCCTTTAAAATGGTAATTCCGGAAGAAAAAACCCTGTTGTAATTCTCAAAAATCCATTGCTTGTTCGAATAGCTGAACCAGACGGATTCACATTCCAATTTCATTTTTTCCGAACAATCAATTCCGTTTCTCCACTCACGACCAGCTCCAGATCGGGATGCATCTTTTCCAGAAGTTCCTGCCAGGATGAGCACTTTCTTCCCTCCGGGCTGGAAGCCAGACGGATTTTATTAAGGCGGATTACCTCTCCGGAGGGGGAATAATAAAGCCTGGCCGTGCAATTGGAACCCAGCATGGCGTGCGCCCGGTCATGGTCTTCCGGAGGCAGGCGAAAAAAATAGGCCAGCAAATCTCCCCCGCTGGAAGTGTTCTTCTCCACGCGCTTGAAGGCGAACGTCCCCTTCAGGGAGGAACCGTCGCTCATGGGAACGGCCAGATACAAAGACTCTGGAGGCAGCCTGGTCAAATCGGGATCGGCAATGGAAATGGTAATATAGTAGGCGGAATCATCACAAACGGTCGCGATGGAAGAGGCCGCATCCAGATACAGGGACGTACTGTCGTCCCGCGGAAAGGAAAACTGGTACTGCAGCTTGCCGTCAAAGGGCATTCTGAGGATGTACTTTTCCTCCTTTTTGCGGAACTCCAGCCTGGGCTTGTCTTCCACCATGGTCAACTCCTTCTTGACCAATTCTATTTTCTCCTTCAGAGATTGCTCCGCTTTCTGCCCCCCCTCCGGCTGTTTGCTGGCGTACTGCCTTTCTTCCTTGGACAGGGAAGAATAAAACTTCATCTCCTCCAGTTGCTTTTCCAGTTCGGACAGTTCTTCCTTCTTGGCGATGCGGTCCTTCAGAATCTTGACTTCCAGATCTCTCCGTTCCATCTCGATTTCATCCTCATTAACCGTAGCAATGATGGCATCCTTCCGGACCCGGCCTTCCGCCGGAATCCAGTTGCTGACGATCCCGTCCGCAGGCATGGCAAACGAGCGTATCCTCTCCGGCACGATCTTGGCCTTAAATGCATTGATATAGCAATCTTGTATGGCAACGGAGGATTTCCTGACCATATCCGGGGCGGAATCCATCCCGGCGGCAGACATTTGGCTGAATGCCAGCACGCACGACAACGCCATCAGGCAGGATTTTTTCCACTTTCTCAACATATTTCCCTGTAAAAGAAAAAGCGCGGAAGTCCTTTGCGAACCACCGCACTTTGAATATAAAACCTGTGACTCATGAGCCACTTGATGAGATGGCCAATCAATTGCCGGTGGGGTAGTAGTACACGCTGCCGTTCGTTCCGGACCACGGATCCCCGGCACCGATATCGCCGCCCTGCTGGACGCCGCTTATGAATGAAACGGAACCCGTACATGTGCCCTGGGTCGTTTCATGCTTGGTGGAAGCATTGTATGTAATATCCATGTCCACCTGAACGGAATCATAAAAAATCACCACCACCGGACCGGGCAACGTAATCTGTCCCTGCGCCAATACGAAGTTTCCTTTCAGGGAAGCTTTCTCCGCGCTCGGCCTCCTGTAAATCATGTGGGTCGTAGCGGGAATCGTAGTCCCGGCGGCCGCTCCCTGGATCTTCGCCAACGGCAGGTCGGAATCATTGCCTGTCAACTGAATAGTTAGAGTAGTGTGATTGTTCGAGTTCACTTGATTCACAATCGGCACTACCATGTCCAGTCTGCTCCCGGTCGGCAGACAATCTCCTTCCCCAGTATCGCCGCTGCCTCCGCAGGACAGGAATCCGACAGACAACACTGCCAGAGACAGAGAAGAGAGAGAATACTTGTTGAATAAACGGGCAGACATAATGGAAAATGAGTTTTTCCTAAAATAGTGTTTCTTCCGTAAACGTCAATAAAATAACTGCGGGGATTCATATCTCCGCAGCGGCTCCCGAACCCGGAACGCCACGGAAAAAAGAAGGGGGAAAGGAAAACCTGCCGGATGCCCGGCAGCCTGGAACACGGAAAAGAATGAAAAAAACCGTTCTTCCTGCCTGAAACACCACCTGACAACAAACGTCGCCGCCATCACGGTCCATTGAGCATCAAGCTGCGGCTGCACTTCCGGAGAAAGGCTATCCGGCTTTTTCCAGCCGCCTCTTGATCACGCGGCCCGTCACAAAGAGAGGAGCGGCTCCCATCAGGAACAGGAACAGGGAATCCCTCCACGGAGTAGGCACCGTCCCTTCGTCCGCGCTGTAGCCTGGATCATCCGGAGCCTTTCCGGAATTGCCCCACGGAAGGGGCTGCCGGCGCGCCAGGAAAATTTCCGGGCGGTCCAGCGTATCCCGGCTGACGCGCTGAATCTCCGCGGATTCATCCAGCATCACAATGCGGTCGTTGACATAGAAGGACTTGACGGAAGGCTTGCCCTTGCCCTCCCGCTCCAGCCGGTCAATAGTCCGCTTATAGCTTTTCTCCGAACCATCAATGGCGGCGCGCCGGACGGTACGCACGGCATCTTTCGCCTGTTCCGGATTCTCCGCACCAATGGCGGAAATATGCAGCAGCGCCAGCTTAAGCAGCTTGAACTCCTCAAATTCACGGTTGCTCAACTGGGGCTTGGCCTTCAGTTCATCCACTTTTTCCTGAATGGTTTCACGTTCCTTTTCCCAGACGTTTTTGGAAGCCTGGTCCACCACCATCATCTCAAAGGAATAGCGCAGGGGACAAAACTCCGCCACCAGGGGAACGCGCCCCGGCTTGAGGCGGCCGTGTTCGTCCGTGCGGTGGGCGGACCAGGGAATGAACTGGTTCATTTCATCAAAATGCACAATGGCCCCGGCCATCAGAATCTGGGGAATCAGCAGCAGCGGCACCATGTTGAGCGCCGCGCGTTCCGTTTTGGCAAAGACGGAGACAAGCAGGGACAGGCTCACGCCGATGAATGCCGTCAGGGTCATCGTTCCCAAATAAACCAGAAACATTTCATGAATTTCCAGAATGGTGTTCCCCACCCACAGGAACAGGGCGGACTGCACGGCAGACAGCCCCGTCAGCACCAGCGCCTTGGCAAGCACGTAACCGGTCACGAACACCTTGGAATTGCTCTCCCTCTTAAGCAGGGCGCGATCCTTGAGCACTTCGCTGGCCGCCCCGGTCAGACCGAAAAACATGGCTACGATCGTCGCCAGAAACAGGTAGGACGGAATGTGAAGCGCCGTGGCAAACGTGTATTCCGGGCTGGAGGAGGCGCGCAAGGTCAGGGAAATCAGCAGGGCCAGCACAGGACCTTCCAGCAGCATGGTGTACAGCCCCATCCGGCTCCGGACGCGCCCCAGAAATGTGCGTACGGCCCAGATGCGGAAAAGCCGCCAGAGCTGCATCACGCTGCGGCGGGGGGCGGGGGGAAACTCCAGCGTGCCTTCATACAGCGTCCTAGGGCCGCCCCCTTCATGATGGTGCCCCATTACGTTGCGGAAACGGTATCCCTCAAAGCGTTCCTGCCACAGCCGCGGATGCTGTCTGCGGCGGCGGTCGTGCCAGGAAAGGGGAGCTTCCAGCACCTCAAACACGTAATCCGCGCCTCCGGCGGTCCGGGACTCTTCCGAAACGTCTATGGACATGTCCACGGCCGCCTTCCGGAAATAGCGCAGCATCCCCGGCACATCCCCCCAGTAGGCCATCTGGCCGCCGTGGTCCAGCACCAGCACCTTGTTGAACTGGTTCAGAATGGCCGTGCTGGGGCGGTGCATGGTGGCGATCACCATCTTGTCGCGGCTCATGTTCTGCAAGGTCTGCATGACCAGCTTGGCGTCCGAGGTGGAAAGGCCGCTGATGGGCTCGTCCAGCAGGAACACGTCCGCAATGCCTGCCAGGTCAAGCCCCAGATTCAGGCGCGTTCTCTCCCCGTCGGAAATGGTGCGCGCATTCATTTCCCCCACGCGGCGGGAAGCAATGTGCGTCAGCCCCAGGAATTTCAGAATGGCATTTACCCTCCTGGCACGGCCGGAGCGCGTCAGGCGCGGCCTCCGGATGATGGTGGCCTGGGCGATGTGTTCCGAGACGCTCATGGCGGCGTCCAGAATGTCTTCCCGGGGAATGAAGGCAATGTAGGGACGCACCAGTTCCGGAGAGCTGTACAGAAGCTGGTTGTTGTAGCGGATGCATCCGCGCGTGGGCGGCAAATGCCCCGCCATCATGGCCAGCAGGGTGCTTTTCCCGGACCCGCTGGGTCCCAGGATGCACACCATTTCTCCGCGCTTCACGCTCAGGTCGATATTGTCCAGAACGCGCCCGGAGCGCCGGAATTCCTTGGTCACGCCTTCCACGCTGAGCGTCCTGATGGCGTGGTACTCTTCATCCAGCACGCCGGCGGAAAACCGGCAGCGCAGGGCGTGGTAGGAATTCAGGTGCACCACGTCCCCGTCCTTTAGAGACATCCGTCCCTTGACAATCCTGCCGTTAATCCACAGAGGCATGGACGCCTCCACCACCTCCAGCCAGCCGGAATTGGTAGCGCTGGAAAAAGAAACCTCCAGCACTACTCCCGCAGCCAGACCGGGAGTCAGCAGCATGTCCCCCTTGCGCGCCTTTTCCGGCATATTGGTCACGCGCAGCTTGCGGGTGCCGGGGTCCAGGCGGAAGCGGCGGCCGATGTCTGACAAGGCGTTCTGCATCTCTCCCATGGAAAAAGGCCCTTCCCCGTCCAGCGTGAAGGAGGAATAATATTCCATCCTGACACTTTCACCGGGATACAGGCGGCGGTTGCCCACCACGAACTCCACATCCGGTCTCAGCACCTCCACCTCGCAGGCCAGGCCCATGCTCACGCGCACCGCGCTGGCCCTGGACCTCATGCGGCTGATCTGGAGCGAACCGTTGTCCAGGACAATATAGCAGACTTCCTGCTTGCCGGAACGCTTGCAGTCCAGGAAAAAAGCGAAATCCTCAAAACTCAGCGGCCCGGAAGGCAGCAGCACCACCTGCCCGTTGGTCAGCGGCATCACCCCGCCGGGGGCCAGATGCCGCCCGCGCACCACGATGGACTTGGAGCCGTCGTTAACCACCAGTACCAGGCGGGAACACCGGATCAGCCGGAAGGAAATCCCCTGATCGGACTCCGGAAGGGACACCTCCCCGCCGATTCCGGAAGAAAAGCTCACGCTGTAGGCCGGTTCCTGGGCCTCCACGTCCGGAGTCATCAGGAGCTGCCTCAGGTGGTTGGCCGCTCCCGGCAGTTCCAGCCCGTACGTCACCTGGTCGAACAATTCCCCGGTCATTCTGGAGTCTCCGGTATTGATGAGCAGGGAAAGCACTTCCAGGGCAATAGCCATGCGCTCCGTTTCATCCCGGCCGGAGGCGGCGGACGCCAGCACGTCCTCCACTGTCAGACTGGCGCGCATGGACCGTTCAAAACGGTTGGAAAGCCAGCGGTGCTCCACTTCCGGGAAGGTGTAGCGCAGAATGTCCAGGGCGGCGTCCGCATCCCGCGCGCTCAAGTGGCGGCGGCCGCTCAGAATGGTGGCAAACAGGTCCACCAGCGTTCCGGCGTGGATCTTCATGGATCCGTCGTCCCGGCGCAGCCACGGAACATAGGCGCCCAGCGTCCTGACCAGATTCAACCTCCAGTGGATCAGCTTGGAGGGTATGTCAAAAAACCATCGGATCATGCCAGGGAACGCGTTGCCTGCACCAGTAGTACAGGGATTCCCGCACTACCTCAAGCGGAACCGGCCTTTCCCGAAGAAATGACAATATTTTCTGCACCTTTATCTTGCAATAGGTCCGGTGTAAGTATAGTTCTGTCCAATGTTCCTCGCCTTCCAAATGGAAGCAGGCCAAAATACACCAACATTATCACAACATGGATATTTTAGTTTCTACTCTTTGTGACTTCGCCGCCGATTACCAGGGCAAGCTTTGCATCCAGGGCGGGTTCGATTCCCTGGTTGCCCGCCAGTTCCCGGTAGTGCATCCCGTTTGCGCCGTTGCCCTCCGCATCTGCCTCACCCCTGAAGACGAAGGCAACCATGAACTGGGCCTGAGCATCGTTGACGCCGACGGCACGCCGCTGGACAAGGAACGCATGCCCATCAAGATCAACTTCCCGGTGCCCGCCTTCCCTGAAGGCGCCTCCTTCTTCACCCGCAACCTGATCATGAACTTCCAGGGACTGCGCTTTGAAAAGCCGGGCAACTACTCCATCGACCTGACGGTGGACGGAGAACTGGCCTCCCGCGTGCCTTTCCGCGTGGTACAGGTGCAGGAAGAAGCTTCCCAAGAAGCCTGATCAACACAAGTTTTTCCTATCAAGCCGCCTGCCGTTTTTCCGGCAGGCGGTTTTTTATTGCCGCGGACTTCCAAAAGGACACATTTTCCGGAGAAGAAAGATTCCCCTCCGCCATGTTCCGAAACGCTTTTCAACCACAAAAGGCGGGAGCCGGAGCACCGGGGCGGCGCAGATGCACTCCGCCGGTAAACGGATGCCACCGGAAACCCGTACCCTTCCTCCCAAGCAGCCTGCCTTACATTTCGCTGAAATCCAGCCGGGTGATGTTAAAGTAGGTTTTCCCCTTCCGGCAGGAATTCCACAGGATAACCAGCATCAGGGCAAACAGACCCAGCCGCCATGCCACTTCAAAGGGATAGCTGGTCACTTCCCGCTCCACCCCGATGCAGTTGCAGGAAAGGGAAAGCCCCCTGATCCACCCCTGGACAAAGAGGGCCACAAACGTAAACGTCAGCGCACTGCCCAGCAGAGCGGCTCCGGCGCAGGTCCTGCGGAACAAAAGCCCCAGGCCCACCACGATTTCACACGCCACTCCCAGGGAAGCCAGGGGATGCCCCCAGGCCTCCGGAAAAATGGAGAACCGGTCTATGGTTGCCTGGAGCTGGTCCAGATGAAGGAGCTTGCGCCCTGCCACAAACAGAAAAAAGCCTCCCATCCCCACCCGGAGCAGGAACATGCAGATACGGACTATTTTCTCTCTCAGCATGACAAAGGCTCTCTATTATTCAAAGTGGCTCTGCTGGCTACTCACCTTGTCATTGCGCAAATTATTGAGTTCGTGGCGGACCTTTTCCAACTCCAGTTGAAGAGCCTTCTCCCGTTCGGAGGAAGTTCCCGCGGAGGAAGGCTGGGCCTTTCCGCCTTTTCGGGACTTGCCTACGGCATCTTCCTGGAAAAGCATCTTTAGCCCGGATGCCTTCGTGTCAAACTCCAACACGCCGGAAACGGGCTTCTGGGAACCGGGATGCTTCACGGAGGCCTTCACCGTCACGGTGCCGGGCTGCGTTCCCAGGCGCACCAGCGCCGGAGCCGAACCCCACTTGACAGGCTGGACCAGCGTGCCATCCGGAGAATCCGTCAGCAACTCGGCCGGCCCCTCGATGGAGAAAACGATCTCTTCATCATTCAGGCACTTCACCGTTCCGCGGCCGTCCGTGACTTCCGCCACCACGGCAAACACGTCGGAACCGTTCGCGGACAATTCCACACCTTCCTCCCGGTCCAGGCGCAGGCGGATTTTCTCCGCTCGCCGGGACGGACGCACCTCATGCCTGGTCACCACCTTCCCGCCAATCAGGCCTTCCGCCACCAGCTTCACCGCACCTTCCTTGCCGGCGCGGGCAAGCTTCTTGTTTTCCATGAAATCCCACGCTTTCGGGAACACGACGGGCACGCGCTTGAGGCCGTTGGGATAAGAGCCCACCTTCTTTTCCACCGGAGCGCCGCCGTTGACGCTCAGGCGCACGGAATCACAGTTGGAAAATACCGTGACGTCTTCCGGAGAAAAGGGAGTGCACTCATTGGCTATGTAAACCACGGGACCGGAACCAAGTGCGTTCTGGGACTTCTGGGGCCGCTGGGACATGAAGGCGTAATAAGACGTCTTCGGCTGGCGGAAAGCATCCAGAATGCCGCCGTAAAAGGGATCCGGATGGTAGCCGCGCTGGTGGTCGAACGGATGCCAGAGACAGCCGCCGAAGTGGTAGGCCGGAGCGGCGTTCAAGGTATCATACGTGGTATAGGGGAAGGACGTCTTGAGATAATGGAGGGCCTGCACCATCATCGGAGCTTCCCCCCCAGTGCCGCGCCACGCGGGACGTGGAATTATGGGCGGACCAGGTATCCACGTTGTCCCCGAATTCCCGGGTGAAATACGGCTTGTTGTTTTTCCGCTCCTTGATGGACCAGTGCTTGTCCCCCGTGGCGGGATGGGCGTAAAGCACTTCATAATGCTCGCTGCCCTGGGCCACCGCGTCGCAAGCGGTATAGCACCCCGGATACGGATATTCCTCATGCACCAAGTCGCGGACCTTCTTGGCGAAATCCTTCGGATAATGGGTCTCATTCAGAATGGGCTCCCACATCATCACGGAGGGGTGGTTCCGGTCGCGGCGCACCATTTGGCGCACATCGTCATATACCCGGTCCGCAAAAGGCCCCCTGCCCCAGAACTGCCATCCCGGCGTAGCGACGATGACAAACAGCCCCAGCCGGTCGCAGGCATCCATGAAAGCCGGGTCCTGGGGATAATGAGCGCTGCGGATGACGCGCATGCCCGCCTTCCTCAGCTTCACAGCATCCTGCCATTGCAGATTGTTGGGCACGGCATTGCCCAGCCGGGCGAAATCCTGGTGCCTGTTGCCCCCGATCAACTTTTCCGGGAACAGGGAACCGTTCAGCACCAGTCCTTTCTCCGTAATTTCCACAGTCCGTACGCCCACCCTCATGGAACGGTTGTCCAGCAAATGGGCCGGATTCTTGGCATCCGCCCCTCCGGCGGCCTTCCAGACCTCCACGCTCAGCGTGTACAAATTGGGATTATCCGGGGACCATGGCCTCACATTGGAAATCACCAGGGGAATGTCCACTTCACCCGTGGAATACGGCGGAATCACGAGGGGGGCCGTCTCCCCCACGGGGTCCACGCCCTTGGGGTCCGTCATCAGTGCCTGCACGCGCACTTTCTGCTCCTTGTCCGTTTCGTTGGCTACCTGCACCTTCACCCCCACCTTGCCTTTCCGCGTACGGGGATCAAGGGAATCCGTCCGGAAAAAGATGCCGCCGCCGGCCACGGTTCCCGCTTCATTCGGGTCCGTGATGTAAACGGGGCCCGTAGAAATCAGGTACGCATCACGGTAAATGCCGCCGAAATAGGCAAAATCCAGACTCTCCTGCGGCTTGCCGGGAGGATAGGAGCCGTCGTTGGAATTGTCCGCCTTCACGACGATGACGTTCTTCCGGCCCGGCTTCAGCCACTTGTCCAGATTCACGATGACGGGGAGATACCCGCCGAAATGTTCGGCGGCCTTCTCGCCGTTCACCCATATCTCGCTCTTCCCCATGATGCCTTCAAAATACAGGGTATTTCTCCTGCCCTTCAGATCGGCAGGCGCCGTAAACGCCTTCCGGTACCAGACCGGTCCCTGGTAATTGGAGCAGCCGCTGGCCTCTTCCGGCAGCAATTCGGTTCCGTCGGGAAGATTCACGGACTGCCAGGAGGAATCGTCAAAATCCGGGCTGGTCACCCCCTGCGGAGCATCCTTCCCCTTGAAAAACTTCCAGCCTACATTCATGCCGTAGATGTGCCTTTTGGTCGTCTGTTCAGGCAGGCGGAGCGCTCCGGCTACGGAATACTGGCCTGTGGAGGAAGCTGCCTCCTCGGCGGCGGTTTTCTGGTCTGCATGCGCGGACATGGCTCCGGACAAAACTGCGGCCGCCAAAAAAACAGGGGAGATATTCATAAATAAATGGGATGTTTTTATTGTAAGGACTATTTACGGAAAAATCCGTGCGAGTCTTTCACTCCTATAATACATCCTTGCTGATAATGCAAATACATACGTCATCAGGCATCTTCCGCTTGACCTGACTGGCATGTTTTTTCATAGTGAATTCGTCCTGTGCGGAACCGTTCCGCAGCCCCGGCTCCGGGGGTCAGACTTTCAGTCCCGTGAAAAGGAAAAAGCATGACTCCCCCTGGGTTAGACCGGGACGCCCGCCTTTATCCACTAGTTTTTTTATGTCATCTTTCTTTCAGAAAATTGTCAAACTGTTCTCCTATGACATTGGCATTGACTTGGGCACAGCCAATACGCTGGTCAACGTCAAGGACCAGGGCATCGTCCTGCGCGAGCCCTCCGTCGTAGCCGTCAAAGGGGACAAGGTACTGGCCGTGGGGGACGAAGCCAAGCGCATGCTGGGCCGCACCCCCGGTTCCGTCACGGCCATCCGGCCGCTGAAGGACGGCGTCATCGCCGACTTCTACATCACGGAGGAAATGCTCCGCTACTTTATCAAAAAGGCTACGGCCAGGTACTACCTGATCAAGCCGCGCGTGCTCATCGCCATTCCCTCCGGCATCACGGAGGTGGAGCGCAGGGCCGTCAAGGAATCCGCGGAAGCGGCGGGCGCGCGGCGCGTGCACCTGATCGAGGAACCGATGGCGGCCGCCATCGGCGTGGGCCTGCCTGTTCAGGAAGCCGCCGGCAACATGATCGTGGACATCGGCGGCGGCACTACGGAAGTAGCCCTCATCTCCCTTTCCGGCATCGTTTACAGCCGTTCCGTGCGCTGCGCCGGGGACGAACTGGACGACGCCATCATCTCCTACATGAGGAGAACCTACAATCTCATGGTCGGGGAACGCACCGCCGAGGACATCAAAATCCGCATCGGCTCCGCCTATCCCCTGCCACAGGAACTCTCTATCGAGGTCAAGGGCCGCGACCTGGTCGCGGGCCTTCCCAAGACAGTGACCATCCGCTCTGAAGAAGTGCGGGAAGCACTCACGGAACAACTCAACACCATTGTTGACGCCGTGCGCACGACTCTGGAACGCTGCCCCCCCGAACTTGCCGCCGACCTCGTGGACCGGGGGATTGTTCTGGCCGGCGGAGGCGCCTTGCTGCGCGGACTGGATCAGCTCCTTCACGAGCAGACCGGCCTGCCTATCCACATCGCGGAAGATCCGCTCAGCGCAGTTGCGGAAGGGACGGGAAAAGCCCTTCAGGAACTGGACTTCTTCACTAATGTTACGGACGCGGAAGACTGAATCCGGCAAAGCCGGCCTCACTCGTCCGGCCTTCCGCTTCCATCCCGCCGCATCCGGTCAAACGCATCTGCCCGCCATGATTCCTTTCCGGCCATTTCCAAAACTCTCATTCCAGCCGCTCCCGCCGGGGAATGGCCTTCCGGAAACATTACGGGCAATAGCACACCCTAGCTTACTCACACCCCGTGTTTACAAAAATGCTTAAAAAAATCAAAAGAGCCTTCGGCTTCGGATCATGTGATCCGATGGAAGGTTCAACAATCATCATCAATGCCGAAAAACTCGAACGCCGCGTAGCCCTTCTGGAAAACGGCGTGCTGGAAGAATACACCATCGAGCGCGAAGGCGAAGACAACATCGTGGGCGGCATCTTCAAGGGCCGCGTTAAAAACATAGAACCGGGCCTCAAGGCCATGTTCGTGGACATCGGCCAGGAAAAAAACGCGTTCCTCCACTTCTGGGACGCCCTGCCCGCCGCGCTGGACTCCAGCCTGGAAGAAATCGAACGCGAAGGCCGCCCCAAGAAGCAGCAGCGCAAAATCACCTCCAAGGACATTCCGGACATCTACCCCATCGGGTCTGAAATCATGGTGCAGGTCACCAAGGGCCCCATCGGCACCAAAGGCCCGCGCGTCACCACCAACGTCTCCCTGGCCGGACGCTACCTCGTCCTGATGCCCTTCACGGACCAGTTCGGTATTTCCCGCAAGATTGAAGACCCGAAGGAACGCCTGCGCCTGCGCCAGATCATGCAGAAGCTGAATGTGCCGGACGGCATGGGCATCATCATGCGCACGGTCGCCCAGGGGCAGCGCTACCGCCACTTCGTCCGGGACCTGGCCATGCTGCTGGAACAATGGTACTCCGTGGAAGAAAAGAAAGAGGCCAACCCGGCCCCCGTGTGCGTGTACAAGGAACCGGACCTTATTGAACGCACCGCCCGCGACTTCCTGACGGACACCGTGGACAACATCATTTGCGACGACTCGGAAACCACGGAACACATGCGCTCCATCGCCGGCAAGATTTCCCGCCGCGCCAAGCGCCATATCCAGCACTTCCCCGTGCGTACGCCCATCTTTGAAGAACTGGGCATTGAAAAGCAGATCAACGAGGCGTTCCAGCGCCAGGTGCTCCTGCCCTGCGGCGGCTACCTGGTCATTGACGAAACGGAAGCCCTGATCGCCATTGACGTGAACACCGGGCGCAACAAGGGAACCAAGGACCTGGACAAAACCATTCTGGACACCAACCTGGAAGCGGCCTACGAAATCGCCCGCCAGCTCCGCCTGCGCAACATCGGCGGCCTGGTGGTGGTGGACTTCATCGACATGCGCCACAGGAAGGACCAGCAGGCCGTTTACAAGGCCATGAAAGAACGCCTGAAACGCGACAAGGCCAAAACCCAGGTGCTCCAGATCACCCCCATCGGCCTGATGGAAATGACCCGCCAGCGTCTCAACGAAAGCCTGCGGGAATCCGTCCACGACCCCTGCCCGTACTGCTCCGGCCGCGGCCGCATCAAATCCGTGATGACCATGAGCGTGGAAATCCAGCGCCAGATTTACGCCTGCATCCAGAAATACCGCGACACCATCGGGGACATGGTCATCGTCGTAAACTCGGAAGTGCTCTCCCGCTTCAAGAATGAAGACTCCAGCCTTCTGATGGAACTGGAACGCCAGCACAGCGGCAGGCTGATCTTCCGCGGCGACCACAACCAGCACCGCGAAAGCTTTGCCATCTACGACGCCCGGTACGACAACAAGCCCCTGTACCAGTCCGGCCAGTAACCCGCACGATTGTACCACCAGCCTTCCGGCCGGGCGACTTGGTCGCCCGGCCTTTTTTAATCCGCCATGAACCGCATTCCCACCTCGCCGAACGATCCCGTCAACACGGACATCCTCATGGTGGCGGAAGACCGCGTCAAAGGTTTCCGCCGCCTGCCCTTCCACTCCATTGCCGAACAGTGCGGCCACCCCGTGCCCCTGGTCATTGAACGGCTCAAGGCCATGATGGACGCCGGCGTGGTGCGGCGCGTGCGCCAGACGCTTCTGGCCACCAAGCTGGCCCAGGGAGCCCTGGTAGCCTGGCGCGTGCCGGAAGAAAGGCTGGAAGCCGCCTTTGACTGGATGAAGGCGCACGACCCCTTCACGGGCCATGTGGTGCTCCGCAACACGGACAGCGCCAATCCCGGAGCCGGCTACCGGCTCTGGACCACGATCAAGGTGCCCGTGGGCTGCGGCACGCTGGAAGAACATTGCGGCATCCTGAAGCGCCACGTCGGCGCGGATGACTACGTCCTGCTGCCCGCCCGCGGCGTCTTTGCACTGGGTGTGGGCCACATGCGCCGCAGGAACCTCCAGCCCGGCGACAAGACGCCAGAACCCGCCCCCATGCAGGAGACGAAAACCGTCTCCCTCTCCGGTCTGGAATGGAAAGTACTGCTTTCCGTCAAGGAACAGCTCAAGCCGGAGGAGATGGTGGAAGATCCCTGGTCCCTCCGCGCCGCCCAGATGGGACTGAGCACGGAGGAATACTGCCGCACGGCGGAAGAACTGGACAGAAAGCAGGTGATCGGCCGCTTTGCCACCTTCCTGGAGCATGTACGCGCCAAAACGGAGGACGGCCCCGTCACCAAATACAACGGACTGTTCCACTGGACGGTACCCGCCGGCATGGAAATCCGGGCCGGTTCCGAATGCGGACGCCACATCTGCATGACCCACTGCTATTGGAGAACGGGGGGGGACGTCTTCGGCGGCGCGCAGATCATGGGCGTGGTGCACGGACTGGAACGGGACTCCGTGATGGAGCATAAGGCCGCCATTGACCGCCACCTGGACGCCAAAGGCATCCCCGTGCTGCATACGGCCGTCTTCTGGGGAGAACGCTCGGAAATCAAGCCTTCCGAAATCTCTCCGGAAGTGTACCAAAAATGGCTGGAAGACGTCAAAAGCGCCCCCACCCTCCCATAGCGCATCCCGTCCTTTCCCTTCCTACGGCCTGGTGCGGCCCGTGGCAAACTTGTTTCACGAACGGCATTCCCTTCCGCACCTCCATTCTGGCATGGTGGCGACGCTCCCACAACCCTGCGGAGCATGCGCCATGAAAACACACCATCTTTATTCCACAGCCATGATCCTGGCCGCCGCGGCCATGATCTCCGCCCAGCCCCTGGCCGCCCAAACCATCAGCGGCACCCAGACCAAGGCGGTCAACATGACGGAAGGCAAGCTGACCGTCACGGGAACGGGATTCCTGAACGTTGAAAAAAACGCCATCAACCTGAACAAGGAAATTCAGTCCCCCCTGGAAATTGAAATCCTGGAAGGGGGCCGCGTATCCGGAAAAAGGGCTCTCGTGCTTGATCCGGGCATGGAAAAGGGAGTCACGGGAGAGTTGATCCGCCTGAACAATGCAGGCACGATGACAGGCACGGGAAACCAGGCCATCGACCTCCGCTACATGATCAACACTGCCGCCACCATCACCAATACCGGCGCCATTTCCGCTTCCCAGAAAGGCGCCGTCAAGCTGGGCAACAACGCCACCCTCATCAACTCCGGCCTTATTGAAACGACGGCAGCCGGGGAAAACGGCATCACCGCCAAAAACTATGACCCGGTGGACGACGGCATCTCCACCTTCGCGCACGGGCTCCAGCTCACCAATTCCGGAGACGGCAGAATCATCGGCATGAAACACGGCGTCACCGGGGAAGGAGAAGCCGCTGTCACCAATTCCGCCCTGATTGAAGGCAAGGGAGGCTCCGGCCTGAACTGGGACTGGGCCCCAACCCTTCAGCAAAACGACAAATACACCGTCACCGTAGTCAATGAAGAAAACGGCATTATCCGCGGCACGGGGAACACCACCGCCCTGGACGGGGACGGGGTCGACGTGGACTACGCCGTCAACCTGACCAACCGGGGCCAGATCATCGCCAGGGACTCCTTCGGCAGTGCGGACGGCCTGGCCATCGGCGGCGGCAGCGTGACCAATTCGGGAACCATCTCCGCTTCCAACTCCAACGCGGCCGGACAGGCCTATGGAATTCTGGTGGATGATTCCGACGGAGGAAACGCCTTTGAAGCCGTCACCATCCTCAACTCCGGAATCATCCAGGGAGAAGGAAGCAACGGCGTAGGCATCAAAATCGTCAGCGACCGGGCCAACAGCATTACGATGACAGGCGGCCTGATTCATGGCGGCAGCGGAACGGCGGTCACCATGGGTTCCGGAAACGACATCTTCACCTACACGGCCGGAAACGTCAGCGGCGGCATCGACGGCGGAGCCGGAAACAATGCCATGGTCTTCCAAAGTACCGCCGGACAGAGCACGACCTTCAATGCCGACCTGAAAAACTTCAATTCCATACGGGTTGAATCGGGAAACATCGTTCTGAGCGGGCTCACCATCACGATGGAGCTTGCCTCCCTCAGCCAGAATTCCCCCCTGTTCACGCTTTCCGGCAGCACCACCAGGGAAACCGGCCCCTCCCTGGGCTTTCAGGACGTAACCCTCCAACTGCTGGGAACCGGAAACGCCGATACCGCTTCCGGCGACGGAGGGATGGTTTACTTCCAACTGGCATCCGACGGCATCAGCCTGAACGGGCTGAATATCCGCACGGAACAGGGGTACCAGCTGGACCTGAGCCGGGACGGCTTCATCGGCATCAACTTCAATACTCCGGAACCGGCCGCCGCCGCTCTGGGTATCTCCGGCTTCTCCCTCGCCCTGCTGCGTCGGAGGCGCAAAGCAGCCTGAATGCCCGGGCGCTCATCAGAACCGCAATAAAAAGACATTCTCAGCAAAAGCATCTTCTTGCTTCCGGCCGGAAAGTCCGTCAATGAGGCCTTTCCGTTGCGAGCCCGCCAATCCGGACAAGGTAACAGGGCGCCCGGCAGGAGCTATTGGATATTTACATTTGCACAGCCGGATATTACAATAGAAAAACAGATCCGCGTCCGTTCGCCTGAAACCAATAAGGCGAACCATGCCAAATGGGAATCGGCGGAGTTTATCATATCAAGTAAAGGAGAAACCGGACATGAACAGAATAAATATCATATGCCTCGGCGTTAAAGACATGGAAAAGGCCATCCGTTTTTACCGGGACGGCCTGGGCTTTCAGACAAAGGAAAAAAGCAACACCCCCGATGTCATCTTCTTCAGTAATTCCGGTACGAAGCTGGAATTATATCCTCTGGATCTTTTGGCAAAGGATATCAACAAGGACAATCCCCCGGAAACAGGTACGGGATTTGCCGGAATCACGCTTGCCTATAATGCCAAAAGCAAGGAAGAAGTGGTGGAAGTCGTCGAGCTTGCCCGCAAGGCGGGGGCAACGATTGTAAAAGAACCGCAGGATGTGTTTTGGGGCGGTTTTCATGCTTATTTTGCCGATTTGGACGGCTACTACTGGGAAGTCGCGTGGGGACCGAGTGACAAATTTAAATTTGATGACAACGATATGCTGGTTTTGTAACGGGCAAAACGGGCCTGGGACGAGGGCAGCAATTTCCTGTTTACCGGACCGGCTGAATGCCGCCCCTAGTCACAGGGAACAGGCGCCTCTTTCAACAGGGGAAAGCAGCGTTTCGCGTATATCGTGAAATGCTGCCTTCAGCTTTTTAGGGCGTTTTTTCCGCATTTGGCTCCTTCCTACGGTCTTAGGCTGTAAAAACCGCTTTCTCATGCGGCTTTGGGGAAAGCATAGCATGGCCGATTCTATCGGCAGGCCGGACAAGGACTTGACGATTCTTTCTGTTGCGGCGTCCCAATCCCGAATGGAGATGGCTTTACAAAGCCATGCTGCCACGGGCCATGCCCCTTTAATGCCGGATGGGAGAAAATGCCCGTTTCATGCAGGTTCACGAATCTGCCGTCGCGAAACGGCTTGCCGCCTTCCCACACCCGGAGCCGCCATCCACATCATGAAAAACGGAACCGCCCTGCAACCCGCGCAGGACGGCTCCGTTTAAACCGGGAAAAAGTTATAAATATTTCTCCGCCTGGTTCCTACTGCTTCTTTTCCGCTTCCGCAGAAGCCTGTTCGGCAGTCCCGGCGGAAGGATTCTTGTAGGAAACGGCAAAGACGTCGTACTTGGCCGGCAACTTCCTGTCCGGGAACATGAGTTCATGCAGGTGGTACAGAGCCGCCGCTTCCTTCACATTGAGGGGACGTGTCTTCATCTGCATTTCGGGAATCACGGTTTCCGGATTATGCTTCCTGGCCTCCACCGCGGCGGACACCGCAGAGTTTTGCAGGAATTGAGCAACATCCGGCATGCGCAGGTAGGCATCCAGGGAGCGGGTGATGCTGGCGGAACCCAGGTTCTCGTCGGAACCGTGCAGGAGCACCAGCGCTTCAGCAAAATAATCCAGAGCCTTGTTGGGGTCCCTTGATGCGAGGGAAGCTGCTCCCAGGGCGTACTTCATGCGCGCCTGCTGAAGGCGCGTGGCGTTCTTCTTCGTTGCGAGGAAGGAGGAGGCCTGGGTCTTCACCTCGTTCCAGTTCCTGTCCGGAATCAGGGCCATGATTTTGGCCACTTCCAAATCATTTTGTTCGGAAGGGGACAGATTGGTAGCCCTGACGGGGAACCGGGACACCAGTCCCTTCACGCCGGCCCAGTCCATCATGCGCATGGCGCATTCCAGTTCATTGACGGCTGCCCGGGCGGACAGGCTGTCCTTGATGGGAAGCGTGGCGGCATACTTGCCGACCAGGGCATGGAACTTGTTGCGGGCGTCCTGATACTTGCGGTTTTCCATGGCCACCTTCGCGTCGACGAAGTCATCCGTTTCAAAGATGTACAGAGTCCTGAACGCGCTGGCAGCCTGCTGAAGAATGTCCTGGGATTCCCGTGTTTCCACAAACTGGACCATGGGACCGTTGGCCGACAGGATGAAAATATCCGTCGGGCGGCCATTCTTGATGGCGGGATTCGCTACGCGGGCCCTCAGGCGGGGAGGGTCCGCGGCGTTCTGCGCCATGGCCGGAACCAGAGTGGACAGACCAGCCAATACCATTATTACTGAAAGTGCTTTCATGTCGTTTATATGCTAACCGTGTTTCGTTATTTCTGACCCCTGGCGGAACGGATGGCCGCTTCATAGGCGGCGATGTCCGAGCGTTCCTGGCTGACGGCAGGATCGGAACCGAATCTGGACACCTTGTCCTTGACCTGGTTGAGCAGGTCGCTGTCCTCTGCAGTCATCCTCTTGCGGTTGGCCGGAGTATCCAGCAACTGGACATACTGGCTGCCCGTCCTCCATGCAACGTACCTGTCGGAAGGCTGCTTGCCGGTGCCCTGGGACATCCTGTTTCTGTTCCACAGCGTGTCCATCTGGGCCAGCATGGCGGGAGCGGACCATTTCACCAAGCCCTTGTAATCGGCGCCCGTAATGTTCATGAAGCAGACCAGGGCCTTGTCCGGCTCATTCTGCTTCAGGTAGGCCTGCCCCTGCAGGAAGAGGACTTCCGGCAAATTCTTCTTGTAGGACTTGTCGGCGCGGTATTTTTCCGCGGCGGCGATCACGGCGGGCCAGTCCTGGCGCGCGGCGGTGAACTTGACCAGATTGTACTGGGCGTCTTCCATGGCCTTGCGGTCCGGATTGGAGCTGGATTCCTCCTTGCTCAGTTCATCCTTCATCATCTTGATGGCGGTATCCACCTTGGCGTTATCCTTGCTGCGGCCCAGAGCCACGGCCTTGCCGAAGACCGCATTCTTGCGGTACTTGGACATGCCGTTGATGCGGGCCTGCTTGCGCACGGGATTCGGTTCCGACGGATCCAGGATTTCATCAAAGTAGGCAATGCTTTCCTCCGGCTGGGAGGTGTTGGCCAGGTGCATGCCCAGCTTGACAAGCGTATAGGGAGGCAGGTCGGAGGGCTTGAAGTCGCGCTTCAGTTCCACGAAGAGCTGCTTGACCAGGCCTTCCTGGGCTGCCTTGGCGGCGCGCTGTTCGTCCGTTTCCGCAGGAGCCTTTTCAAAGGCTTCCTGCGTCTGGGCGATGACGGCCATGCGGAGCATGGCGCTCAAGGTCTTGTCCGTGTTGTTGTCCACGCCGGGGAACCTGTAGAAATGGTTGCGCAGGGCGTTGGCGTCCAATTCCCGTCCAAGGGCCTTGTAGCCGGCCATGTAATTCTTGGTGTAGGAATTCACGGCTTCCTCCAGCAGAACGGTCATCTTGGGATCGTCTTTCTTGCCTTCCCGGACAATGACTTCCTGCATCTTGACGGCAGAGGGGTCAAACATTTCCTTGTCGTCCTTGAAGAAGTCCATGGCTGCCGCAGCAAGCTGGAGGCTGTAGCGGCTGCCGGGCATATCGGCAACCTTCCAGTATTCGTCGTACCACTTCTTGACTTCATCCCGGCGGGCCTTGCGGGCGGACTCCACGGCTTCCTTCGGCT
Source organism: Akkermansiaceae bacterium (assembly GCA_021202525.1). GTDB lineage: Bacteria > Verrucomicrobiota > Verrucomicrobiia > Verrucomicrobiales > Akkermansiaceae > Akkermansia. The sequence continues at coordinate 32,295 of JAJQCV010000104.1, forward strand.
CCAGAGGAAGAGGCTTCCTGGTGGCGTTCACAAGCAGGTTGTACACGGCTTCCGCGGCAGGGCGCTTGTCGCCCAGCTTCTTGGCGGATTCCAGGGCGGCCAGGGAATAGGCTTCCGATTCCTGCTCATGCTCCTTGCTGCCGGCGTAAAGGCTGGCGAGCAGGTTGTTGGCATACGGGAACAGGCGGTGATCCTTGAAATTGTCCACGATTTCCTTGGCATCCTTGATGGCAAGTTCCTCGTCGCCCGGGTTCTTGCGGCCCAGGTAATTGAAGGCGCGGTCATAAAGCACGGCGGCCAGGTTGGCGTCATCCTTTTCCGGGAAGCGGGCAATGTAGTTGGTGAAAGCCTGGATGGCGTCATCCGCCCTGCCCAGGTTCGTGTACGTTTCACCCAGCAGGTACATGGCCGTTTTCAGGTAGTTGCTGTCCCGGTATTCCTTAACGAAGCGTTCCAGCACGGGAACGGCATCCTTGTAGCGCGAAGCATCGGCGGCACCCAGGTTGAACAGGGAAGCGCCCTTGCAATACAGCGCCAATTCATAGAACTTGTGGGTGGGGTCGTCCTTATGCAGTTCCATGACCTTGTCCGCCTGCTGAACACAGAGATCGAACTTCTTGTCCTTCAGCAAGCCTTCCAGGGACAGGGTATTCAACGTGGGGGCGTACTTGGAATTCGGGAACTCCTTGATGTGCTGGGCCACCAGCTCGCCGCCCTTGTCCGCCTCCCCAAGCTGCCAGGTGGTCATGGCCAGGTAGAACAGATTGTCTTCCCTGCCCGGGGCATCCGGATAGAAGTCATTGATGAGCTGGTAGGCGGCGCGGGCAACGCGCTGTGAACCATGCACCATGGCCTGGTTGCCCATGAAGTTGAACGTGAAGGCGTCCAGAACCTTGCCTTCCTCCTTCATCTTGTTGAACTGCTCGATCAGGGCGTTCACCTTTGACTTGTCCAGCGTATGGGAAAGGTCGGTGACGCCGGGGACGGCGCCGTTGGAGCGGCCCAGGCGGTCCAGGGAATAGTTGGCGTCCGCCAGCACTCCGGCCTGGTCGGGCAAAAGCCCCATCAGCGTCAGGGCCAGGGAGGCATAGTCTTCAGACTCCTTCTGCTTGCCGCTCTGAAGAAGGGAACGGGATTTTTCCAGGGCTTCCGCAATATCGCTCACCAGCTTGGGGGCGTACAGCGCCACGCGGGTGGGGCTGATGTTCATCACGGAAGGGTGGGCTTCCACAAATTTCACCGTTTCCTGGCACTTGCCGGTCTTGATGGCGGACTCCACCATCGCCAGGAAGGAATTGGTGATGACGGCGTCCGAAATGCGGCGCCCCTTGTAGCGGGAATTCACGCAGGCGGTGAGATTTTCCAGCCCCTTGTCAAAAGAGGGCGGATCCATCCTGAAATAGCATTGGGCCAGCAGACCCTGCACTTCCCCGGCGTTCACGTTTCTGGCGACGGGATCGTTGCGGTATTCCTTCAGAAACTTTTCCAGCAGCTCGGCGCCCTTGCCGAATTCACCCAGGCGGCAGTAATTTTCCCCTTCGCGGAACAGGGCCATCTTCACGAGCTGGTTTTTGGCGCTCGGGAACTTGGTGTAGCAAGCCTTGAAAGCTTCCACGGCTTCACTGTATTTCTTCAGTTGGGACAGGCAGACGCCTTTCTGGTAATAAAACCAGCCGAACCCGTCATCCAGGCCCAGCGTCTTGATACGGGGTTCATAAACGCGGATGCAGCGGTCAACGGCATCCAGAGCTTCCTGCCACTTGCCTTCCTTCATGGCAGTCAGGGCCGTGCGCTGGTAATCGCGCGGGCCATTCTGCGCATGAGAGGGCATCACCGCGCCAATGCTCAGCACGGAAACCAGGCCGGCAGCCAGTGCAGTAGTATAGTTTGAGTTGATCATGTGTTTAAAAAATCGTTGAAACAGAAGAGATAGTCGAACAGGTACGGCATCCGCGCAAAAGCGTGAAATATGCCTGCCTGTAATGGATTGCGTCATTTTAACAAGATGGGGCCAAGTCTAAAGCAGAAAGTTCGCCTTTTTAGTCATCCGTGCAAGAAGCCGCACCCGCTCCGCGTTTATTTATTCCCGCGCTCTGCTGCCCTTCTGCGGTGTTTCCACCCCCCAAAGGGCCTTACAGAAAATCTCCCGGCCGTTCCGGAACATGGGAAGAAGAGGATAAACGGCCCTTCCCGGCCGCCCGCCTTCCGCTCCATAAAAAAAAGCTCCCGGAAGCCAGGAAGGCCCGGGAGCTGAAAAATCAGTCAGGGCTTCCGCCTTTAATCGTCTTTGAGGTCGGTCAGGGCCACCGTTGTGATCCCGGCCTCCGTCAAGGCGTTCATGACGTCAATGACGCGCTGGTGGGGGACTTCCCCTTCCACCCACAACTGAACGACGGGCTTGGTGCCTACGGCGCTGGCTTCCTGCTTCTTGGCTTCCAGCTGCTGCACGAGCGTCGACAGGTTGTGGTTGTTCATGTCATTGTCGATCATCAGGCTGTTGTCCTTGCCCCAGTAAATGGTGCCGTCCTTGATGATGCGGATCAGGGCGGGCTCGATCTGGGCGGCCGTATCGCTCGGAGCGCTGCCGGGCATGGACATGTCCAGCTTGCGTTCCTGAATCAGGGAGGTCGCCACGATGAAGTAAATCAGCAGAAGGAAGCACACGTCGATCAGGGACGAGATATCCAGCTTGGGATCTTCATCCTCAATCGGTTCCAATTTCTTGTGTCTGGCCATGATGCGTGATAATTAGTCTTCCCTGCTTGCGGGGGCGGAGTTCTTGGCGGGCAGCACGGCAAAGACCACTTTGGTCACTCCGCATTCCGCCGCCGCACGAATGACTTCGCGGGAGCCTTTGAACAGAGCCTTCTGGTCGCCGCGCAGATAAAGGCGCGTTTCAAAATCCTGCTTGTCCTTGAAGCGTTCCGCAAGGTTCTTGATGTATTCCTTCAGTTCATCCGGAGAATTGAGCGGGGCGCTGACATCGGAAGCCCAGCGCACGTCATTGCTCATGCCGTCGGGCCGCTTGCCTTCGCCTTCCCCGTACACATTCACCACGATACAGCCGTTGGCGGACTTCACTTCGCCGGAACTGGTGGCCGTAGGCATCTGAATATTCTTATCCTTTTTAACGGTAATGGCCGTAGCGTTCACCACGAAGAAGATCAACAGGAGGAACACCATGTCGATCATGGGGGACATATCCATTTCCCCGCTCTCTTCACTGGAAGCTATATTGGCTTTTTTCTTCCCCATAAGCTACATTTGGTTGAGATTCTCCGGCCCGTCTCCGCCTGGGGCGGAAGTTTCCGGGCCGGACCATAGGCTCGCCTGCGATCAGGCCAGGCCTTCGGGGATGCGGGCAAGCTGGGCTTCAGCGTTCACCACGTTGATGGAGGTGTTCACCATTTCCTGCAGCGTTCCCACGCATTCGGCAACATGGGCGTTGGCAATGCCCTTCTGGAAGAAGAAGAATGGCGTGGCGATAATGGCGTTGATCAGGCCCCAGAACGTCGTCAGCAGGGCCACTGAAATATCACCGGCAAGCTGGGTGGGGTCCGCCTGACCCGCAGTGGACAGCGTACCGAACGCACCCACCATCCCCTGCACCGTACCGAAGAGGCCGAGCATCGGAGAAATCTGCGCGCAAAGGGCAAGCATGTTGATCCACTTGAACACGGAACGGCTTTCATTGGCTGTAAAATCCGCAATGGCGTCTTCGATGGCGTCCTTGCCAAGGTCTTCCGGACGGGTGGCGTCCACGTTCGGCAGGGCGTAGGCAACCAGGCGGCCCAGATAAGTGGGGCTGCCGGCGGCCACTTCAATGGCGGAGCGGATGCGGCATTCGGCCATCAGTTGAAGAAGGGTGACTTTCAGGTCTTCCGGGCAGAACTTGTCCTTTTTCAGGGCAACCATGTTGTAAATCACCAGGAAAACGATGAAGGCTTCCACCAGCATGATCGGAATCATGGTCCAACCACCGGCGATGATCCACTTGTCAAGCATGGTCTTTTCCTGCGGGCCGGCGGCTGCCGCATCCTGGGCAAAGGCTGACGTGGAAAATGCAGCCATCAGCACAGTAGCGAATGCAGCGAAACGGAAACCCAGTCTAAAAAGGTTCTTCATAATGTAAGTTATATGGTTGTTCGAAAAGATACTGGTGTATTAAAGCACGCAAATTCAGACTTGCAAGCATTCATTTTGGACTCTGTCAAAATTCAAACGTCTGTAAACCCCGCCGTCCGGTTCAGCCGGCTGCAGATGGGACAGCTCCCTCCGCACCCCCTGGCGGGGCAGTATTCCCGGCCGTACAGCACGATGCGCAAATGGAGATCCCCCCATGTGTTTTCAGGGTAAAGCGCTTTCAGATCGCGCTCCACGGCCTCCACCGTTTTCCCACTGCTCAGCCCCCACAGCCGCGCCAGGCGGAAAATGTGGGTATCCACCGGAAATGCCGGAACGCCGAACGCCTGTGCCATGACAACGGAGGCCGTCTTATGACCCACGCCGGGCAGTGATTCCAGCGCCTGGAAGTCACAGGGGACCTGCCCGCCGTACTGCTCCGCCAGGATCCTGCTCAGATTCACGATGGCGGAAGCCTTCCTCTCCGAAAGGCCGCAGGGGCGCACGATTTCACGCACGGCCTCCACGTCCTGCCGGGCCATTTCCTCCGGCGTGGAAGCCAGGGCAAACAGGGCCGGAGTAACCAGGTTCACGCGCTTGTCCGTACACTGCGCGGACAAAAGAACGGCAACCAGCAGGGTATAGGGGTCATGGTGGGTAAGGGGAATGGGAGGATTTTCATACAGCCTCATCAATTCCTCCTGCACGACGGAGGCCCGTTCTTTCTTGTTCATGCCGCCAGAATACCATTCCGCGGACGCGGCGGAAAACAAAAAACGCTCCGCCATCCATCGGGACGGCGGAGCGGCATGAAAGCGTTTTTGCGCGGGATTACTTGTCGGCCTTGGCGTACAGTCCCTTGGACACGCGGTGCTGAAGGGCGGCGTACATGGTGCGGCAGTGCTTGTAGCCCCGGCGGCTGCTGAGGACTTCCAGACTGTTGGCAGGGTCTCCCCAGCGCACGATGGTCAGTTCCACGTAGCGGCGCCCCCAATCCTTCATCAGCTTTTTGCTGGGCTGGTAAATGTCAATGGTGCCCGTACCTACCAGGGCGCTGCCGTAGTCGTCAACAACGTAGAGGTAGGGCTGGCCCTTGATGCGGAACGTGGTCCCCAGCGGATAGACGGACCAGTCCGCCGCCGCGCTGCGCACGGAAGACGTGTACTTCAGGGACGTGCCCACCGCATTGCGGGGGCCGTACGCCAAATGGTCGCGTTCGGAATGTGTGTAAGCCGTCGTGCGCACTACGCGGGTACGCTGGGACGGATGGTAAAACGGCATCTTGTGCTTGTCGCGCCCCAGTTTGGGCAGGCTGGAAGAGGGCATCGCCGAGCGGCTGGGCGCCAGAGGCTGAACAAAGCCCGGTGATTTTTCACTTACGCGGGCCAGGACAAGAGTATCACTATCGGATTTCCCCGTGCCGGTGACGGCACCGTTTGTCGCACAGCTGCTGACAAACATCGCCATAACGGCGCAAGACAGGGTGGCAATTATTCGTAGATTCATGTGGTACGTGGTTAAAGCGCCACACACGCGGCAATCACGCCTGAAAAAAACCTTCTGGCCGCGTGCGGTGCCGACAAAAATCGGCAACGGCGGCTCTTGGTTACGAAATAATTTCAGCCTTGGCAAACTTTTTTTCTATACCACCTCTTGTAAACACAAAAAAATCCTTACCGCAACACATTAAAAATCAACAATATAAAAAACATGCCGCATTTTTGTCATATCATGACAAATAATATACTTCACGAATTC
>JAJQCV010000013.1 GCA_021202525.1 Akkermansiaceae bacterium
CTCCCTCCCCGGACTTTCCGTCATGGTTTCCCTCCGCCCTGGTCAAGGAATTGCGGCAGGGACTGCGCACGCTTTCCTTTATTCTGCTCCTCAGCCTGTTCCCGGCGGCGCTGGCCCTGTTCTTCCTGTTCAGCTTCATTCCGGACCCCACCGGCAGCGGAACCCTTGTCAGTTCGGGCGTCTGCAACAGCATCTTCTGGACCTTCCTGATATTCGCCGTAGCGGGAGCCATTCCCTTCCGGGCCCTCTTCTCCATCAGGGAGGAGCTGGAATCCCGCAACAGCGAACTCCTGCTCCTTACCAGGCAGACCTCGGGACGCATCATCATGGGCAAGTGGGCCTCCTTCATGGCGCAGGCCCTGCTCATCATTTTCATCTGCCTGCCCTTCGCCTTCATCAGGTACTATTACGGACAAATCAACCTGGTGCAGGACCTGACGGCCATCTCCTTCATCTATCTGGCCTGCGGCATTCTGACGGCCTTCTGCCTGTGGGCGTCCGCACTGCCTCTGCTCCTGCGCCTGGCCACCATGGGCGCCCTGTTCCTCATTTGCAGCACGAGCCTCTCCCTGTTCAGCTCCGGCCTGGAAATCAATCTGTTCAAGGACGGATTCGGAATGGGGCTGTTGCGGACGGCCGTCATCCTGACGGACGTATTCCTGGTCATCCGCACCCTGCTCATCCTGGCCCAGCGCTGGTTCGCCCCCATTGCGGAAAATACCTTCGCCCCCCTGCGCAAGGCGCTCCTGCCCGTCTACATTTCCACCATCGTATTCATGCTCTTCATCCTGGACTCTCCTTCCCTGATGAAATCCCTGATTACTGCCCACCTCATTTTCCTGTGGATCTACAGCATCTTCCTGATCGTCATCGAATTGACGACTCCTTCCACCCTGCTCCCCATCCATGTGCAGCAGACGAATGAAAAGCAGACGGGATGGTTCCAGCGCCTGTTCTTCCTGCCGGGGATGCCCGGAGGCTTCTTCTTCTCCATCCTGACCGCCTTTCTCATCGGCATTTCCGGCTATCTCTTCCATCTCATGGAACATCCCACAAGCTCTGGAAACGGAATCCAGTCGATTCTGTTCATGATCTGCCTGACCATCTTCGGGTGGTATGCCCTCGTCATGCCGGCCCTCGTGCTGAAACCGGCCTGGAAAAGGCTGAAAAACAACACCCTGCTCGTCTATATCCTTTTCTGGTGCGTTTCCTCCTTCTTCCTGGTCCTTCTGGCAGCCATGGACGGCTACCTGCCCCTCCTGCCCGGCAGCACCTTCTTCGCCCTCCTCAGCAAGGAAGAAATAGCCACATTCGACACTTCCGGCTTCTTCATCTTCTTTGCCCTGCTGGAAGTGACGGCGGCTTTCCTGATGATGGGACTGAGCAACGGAGCATGGTTTGCCACCCTGAAAAAATCCCTGAACTCCCGCCAGGACGGAGAAAAACAGGAAGACGGAGCGAAACAGCCCTGACAAAAGCCGCCTGAGCCGCGACTACGCCAAAATTTTTCCCCGCCATGTTCATGGAAAACGCATATCCCTCCTCCACAGGCATCCGGCAGGAAGCCGAGCAGGCGGCCCGGCGCTTCCGCCTGCCTTTTTCCCGCCAGACGTGGAAAGGGGTGCAGGGCGGCTGGGCGGGACGGGAAACCGGCAATTCCATAGACTTTCAGGACCACCGCGCCTACCAGTGGGGGGGACGATCCGCGCGGCATCCACTGGGCGGCCTACGCCCGGACCGGCCAGCTCACCATGAAGGTTTACCAGGCGGAACTCTCTCCCCTGGTGGACATTGCCGTGGATGTTTCCGAATCCATGTTTCTTTGCGAAGAACGGGCCGCAGCAACGGAGGCCCTGCTGCAATTCTGCATGCTTTCCTCCCTGCAGGCGGGCGCGCAGGTGCGGATGCACGCCGTCAAGGGGCGGCACGGCATTCCGCTGGAAATGGAAGACGTCCACTCGGGCCGCTGGCGCTCCGGGCTGCCGGAGCTGCCCGTGGATGAAACCATGCCCGTTCCCTCCTTCTGGCGCGCCAACGGCCTGAAAATATTCATCTCCGACCTTCTCTATCTGGGAGAACCCTCCGCCCTGCTGGCTCCGATGACCTCCCGGGGCGGCCTGTCCCTGATCCTGGCTCCCACTCTGCCGGAAGAAGCCGCACTCCCTGAAACCGGCAACGTCCGCCTGAAGAACTGTGAATCCGGCGCCACCCGCAACCAGTATATATCCTCCGGCCTGTCCAGGCGTTATGCCCGTGCCTATGCCGTCCACTTTGAACTATGGGCCGCGGCCTGCCGGCGGCACCAGGCCCTCTTCTCCCGCATTCCCTGCAACCTGCCTCTGACGAAAGCCCTGGCGGCGGAAGCCTTCAGCGGCGGAGCCGTGGAACTCGCCTGATTCTCAACATTCGCCTTCTTTCTCCCCATGCTCCCCCATCTCACCAACACGGCCGGCCTGTGGGCGCTCCTGGGGATACCCCTCATCCTTGCCATCCACTTCCTTCAGCACAGAACGCGGGTACGCCTTACGGCCACCATGTTTCTGCTGGAATCCCTGGCACCGGAGGCAGCCACGGGAAGAAACTGGGACAGGCTGCGCTCCTCCCGCGCCCTGTGGCTCCAACTGCTCGCGGCCCTGCTGCTGGCATGGGTGCTTGCGGCTCCGTGCTGGGTCCGGCAGGATGCGGAGCAAACGGTCGTCTTCATCATGGATGACTCCGCCAACATGTACCCTTTCCGTGAAGAAGCCGTTCAGGCCGTGGCTGAAGACATGGAAAACATCGGCAAACAGGGCATCCCCACCACCTGGGTTCTGATGGGAAGCCGCCCGGCGAGCCTGCCCTTCTACCGAGGGAACAACAGGAACGCCGCCCTCCAGTCCCTTTCCCGGTGGTTGCCGGACGCCGCCACCCACGGCCTTTCCGAATCCCTGCGTACGGCGGCCTCCATGGCCGGAGCCGGCGGACTCACACGCCTGGTCACCTGCACCCCGGAACGGGTCCCTGCCGGCCAGCCGGCCCGCGGCGTGGGCAGGCCGCTTGACAACGCCGGATTTGCGGGCATCACGCACATGGAAGGGCCGGGAGAACCGCGCTGGAGAATCGCCGTAAAAAACAACTCTGCCGCCCCTGTCCAGAAAACCGTCTCCATCCGCGCGGGAGACGTGGTCCAGGAACAGTCACTGACGCTCCATCCCGGTGCCGTCGCGGAATTTGAATACACTCTGCCGCCCGGCTGCGGCACGGCCGTGCTCCGTCTTGCGCCCGATGCCTTCCCGCTGGACGATGTTCTGCCGCTGGTACGCCCCGCCCCCAAACCGGTCGCCGTGGAAATGCAGGTTCCGGAAAAAACGGCCGATGTTTTCCGGAAAATCTCCTCCGGCCTGCCCGGCTTCTCCTCCGGCCCTTCCACGGACTCCACGGCCGCGCTCCGCATCCTTGTTGAAGACAAGGCAGACGCCCACCAGCCTCACGGCGCGGCCATCATTCTGGGGCGCCCGGCGGAAAAATCCTCAGGAATACGTACCGTGACGGCGGAACGGCATCCCCTGACGGACGGCCTGAACTGGAGCGGGCTGCTTGTGCCCGGCACCGGAAGCATGGCTCCGGGGGAAAACGCTACGATACTGCTCTGGCAAGAAAACACCCCGCTGGCGTGGCTGGAAGAAGGCGCTCTCTTCCTCAACTGGTCATGGGAAGACTCCAACGCGGACCGTCTGCCGGCCACCGTGCTGATGGTGCGCCGTTTCATGGAAGCTGTTCAGGCCCGCGCACCCGGCGTCACCACGGGCAACCTTCCCGGAGGAACGCGCCTCCGTCTCCCCGGAGGCTCCCGGATCATCCACACGGCGCCGGACGGGGAGCGGAAAGAGGAGCCCTTCTCCGGGCGCCTGCCGGAAGAACCCGGCTTCATCGACATCACCGGGACGCCTGCGGAAACGGCCCCTCTCTTCCACGGGGCCGTCTGGTTCTCCGACGCCCGCATGGGCGACTTCTCCCACTGCTCCACTTTTGACAGCGGACTACAGGACCTGAAACAGGAAACGCGGCGGCATCTCGCGCCCGACCCTCTTGCTCCCCTGTGGCTGCTCCTGGCCGGGCTGGCCCTGATGGGCTCCTGGATACCGTCAACCCCCACCACACCCCGGCGCTTATGATTCAATTTCTCTCTCCGGAATGGTTCTTCCTGATTCCCCTGCTGGTTCTGGCAGGCTGGAAATACAAGCGGCTGCGCCTGGCTTCCCCGGTGCGCCTGCTGATCCAGGCCGTGCTGGTTCTGGCGCTGGCCCAGCCCGTAATGACCAGGGGCGGAAGCGACATGGACCTGTGGGTGCTGATCGACCAGTCCGGCTCCACGGACGGAGCCGCTGCCGCGGACGCTCCGGAAATCCAGTCCATCCTGGAACGCAGCAAGAGGCCGGGCGACCGCATCCGGCTGGTGGACTTCGCCCGTGAAGCCGTGCTCCGGGGACAGGGAGACCCTGTTTTCAATGGAGGGCCCTCCAGCACATGCATGGCGGAAGCCCTGGCCTACACCCTTGCACAAATGGAGCCGGACCGCGTCAACCGCATCCTGATGGTCACGGACGGCTGGCCCACCAGCCCTCTGGACACCACGCCGGAACAGCTCCTCCGCGCCGGGGTTCCCGTGGACTACCGCATGATCTCCGTCAACCGGGAGGCGGACATCCGCATCGACCATATCCAGGCGCCCGCGCGCATCCGTCCGGGGGAAGCCTTTCTGCTGGAGGTAGCCATCGCCGGGCCGCCCGGTTCCGGGACCGTGGTCCCCTGGCGGATAAGCAGAAACGGCGGAACACCCCTGACGGGACAGGCGGTTCTGGTTGACGGAAAAGCCGTCGTACGGCTGACAGACCGCCTTTCCGCTCCCGGATGCACAGCTTATGAAGCATTTATCTCCCCTCCCGGCGATCCCGTAACGGGCAACAACCGGGCGGAACAGCTTGTGGAAGTAACGGGAGGCAGCAAGGTACTGCTCCTTTCCGGCTATGACCGGGACCCGCTTGTCCCCTTCCTTGCCGCACAGGGATTCGACGTCCAGCGCCCGGCGGATCCCCTGCAGCTGGACTCCGGCCACCTGTCGGGAGCCGGCCTGGTAATCATCAACAACCTCAGGGCCTCCGCCATCTCCCGGAAATTCCTCCATGCCCTGAACTACTATGTGCGGGAACAGGGCGGCGGCCTGCTCATGGCCGGAGGCAGGCAAAGCTTCGGTTCCGGCGGCTACTTCTCCTCCCCCGTGGACGAATTGCTGCCCGTCTCCATGGAACTGAAAAAGGACCGGGCCGGCCTTCTCACCTCCATGAGCATCGTCCTGGACCGTTCAGGCTCCATGTCCATGTCAGCTTCCGGAGGCAAAACCAAGATGGAACTGGCCAATGCCGGCGCCTGCCAGACCATCCTGAACCTTGCGGATGAAGACTTTATCTCCGTCCTCGCCGTGGACAGCTCTCCCCACGCCATTGTGGACATGAGCCGGATAGGCCCCAACCGGGACCAAATGCTCCGCAGCGTCTCCCGCATCCAGTCCATGGGCGGCGGCATCTTCGTTGGGGAAGGGCTCAGGGCCGGATGGGAGGAACTGCAAAAAACACAGGCGGGAACCAGGCATCTGATCCTTTTTTCCGACGCCGACGACTCCGAAAAACCGGACGACTATAAAACCACGCTGAGCGAAATGACCCGGGCAGGCGCCACCGTCAGCGTCATTGCCCTGGGAACGGAAAAAAGCCAAGACGCCGACCTGCTCAAGGAAATAGCAGAACTGGGACAAGGCCGCATTTTCTTCTGCGACCGCCCAGGGGATATTCCCGACATCTTCACGCAGGAAACCATCTCCGTGGCCCGGGCCGCCTTTCTGGAGGAACAGACGCCCCTGCACGGCACGGCCGGATGGAACCAGATTGCCGCGGCAGAGCCGGACTGGCCCCGGACGATAGACGGGTACAACCTCTGCTACCTGAGGGATGAAGCCACTGCCGCCTGCATCTCCGCAGACAGCTACCAGGCGCCCCTGATCTCCTTCTGGAACCGGGGGGCGGGACGCGTAGCCGCCGTCACCCTGGCGCTGGGCGGCCCCTTCGGGCAGTCCATGCAGAATTGGGCGGGATACGGGGACCTGGTCCAGACCCTCTCCCGCTGGCTCAACAGGCAGGAAGCGCCGCCGGGCTACTCCGTACGCACGGAAACCGTTGGAGACCGCCTCTTCGTCCACCTCTACTACAGCGAAGAAAACATCCCGCAGATGGCGCGCCAAATGCCGGAAATCTCCCTGGAACTGGCCGGCCGCGACGGCACCCGCACCGTTCAGGGCATCTGGGAGCACCTTCAGCCGGGAGCCTTCCGGTGCAGCTTCCCCCTGCCTCCCGGAACCACGGCACGAGGTGCCGTCCGCATAGGAGGCAAGGCAATGCCTTTCGGCCCCGTCAACCAGAATCTGGACCCGGAATGGGCCATGTCTCGCCCGGCCCGGCAGGCCTTTCTGGACATGGTACAGAGATCCGGCGGCCGGGAAAGGCTGGACCTGGCCTCCATCCTGAACGAACCGCGGCCCACCTCCCGCCTTGACCTTCAGCCCTTCCTCCTGTGGGGGCTCCTGATCCTGCTTGTCACGGACGCCCTGCTCACGCGGACGGGGATTCTGCCGGGCACAAAACGCGCCGGGCGGGAAACCGCGGAATAACTCCAGACGGGAAACCCGTCACTTGAAAATCCCTTTCAATGCGGACTGTTCCCGGGGGGTCAGGTTCTCCGACCAGACCGCATCCCCGCCGCGGGCGGGCTGCGCGGCACGGCCACCGCTCTCCATGCCGCTGCCGCCCTCTTCCGGAGAGGGGGCGGAAACCTCTACTCCCGCCACAGAGCCCAAGGCGGCATGTTCCAGGTCTTCGTTGCTCACCTGGTGTCTCCGGGTCTCCAGCTTCTCCCGCTCTTCCGGCTGAAAAGCCAGGGGCGCATCACTGCGGCCGCGGGAAATCCCCATCTGTCCGGGCAAATCCCCTTCCCCCGCATTCCGGCACACCAAATCATCATCCGGAGACGCCACGGACGCCATGCCGCATTCCTCGCACATCTCCTTCAACCGGGAGGAAGCATGCTTCAATCTTTCCTGCAGACGGCGGAGAGTTTCCGGATCAATCCGGCGGGAAGAGGCGGAAGCCAGCTCATTCAACCGGGCTTCCATCGTACTATCCATCCGCAAGCCGGAATGATCCGGGCCTTCCATGGCGGCACGCAACGCCTGCATAGCCTCCTGCATGTCCTCCTGGTTCTGCGCGTTGTGACTGCCGGACATCGCCAGCGCCTCATTCGTCTGCTGCAAACGGCCGCCCAATTCCTGCATGGCCGTTCCGATCTTGTTCCTCAAGGCATCCAATGCCTCAAGCCCCGCATGGGAATACATCTCTTCCCGGGACATCTGCTTCAAGGCCTCCAACTGCTCCCGGAACGGCTCCACGGACGTTCTCTCCACCTCCTCCATCTTCTCCACTTCATTCAACGCGGTCTCCGCCTGAACAAGGGCTGGAGGAACATCGGGAAGGGACGGACGGATATCCACCCGTGGCAAAGGGAGAAACGCCCCGCACCAGGCCAGGGCCAGCCCTGCGGCCATCCACGCCAAAGGACTCCAGGAGCGCACCCGCACCACAGAACCGCCCTGCCGCATCGTACAGGCAGGCATCCCTTCCTCCCCCCATTGCACCCCGGCACTCAACGCCGCATTCAGTTCAAGCTGTTCATCCATCAACGCAGCCGCATCCCGCAGGCTGAACATGCGGCCCCGGAGAACCCGCCAGCCCCAAAACACCAGAAACATCAAAGCCCCCAGAATGGACACCCCCAACAGCCATGGCAACTCCATCCCCATCCGGCGCCCTCCGTACCAGACGAGCCCCAGGACCGCTCCGGCCGCAAAACAGGGAATACACAAGGCTTCCGCCACCATCACGGCATTCACCAGCCGCCGCAGCCGCAGAGCGAGCACCATCCCATCCTGTCCCTTTGCCGAATGCATAATCACACATGTACTCAAAAATCAACCTGCCGGAAAGAGAAAAGTACACATCCCCCGCCACTCAAAAAATGCGGAAGACAAACGGTTAACCGCTGAATACGAACCATGTTTCACAGGCAGATAAAAATATTGCCGGGATTCATGCCCGCATGGGACGATTTTCTCTTAGAAAAAAGTCTTCCAACTCAAAAATGCCTGGAATACAATAACTTTCTGGTTTCTAAACAAGTAACCCAATTTCAATTTTTAAATTATAGATCATTAATGGTTATTTTTTACCAATATCAGGGAACTCTTTCGATGCGGGAAATCAATAACCGAATATACGTATATTAAATAAACAGCAATCTTTATATGTGTAGGAC
>JAJQCV010000102.1 GCA_021202525.1 Akkermansiaceae bacterium
CTCCTTCGCGACGGTCGCCTCCGAAACCACCTTCACGGCGCTGGAAACCTCCTTCGCGACGGTCACCTCCAAAGCCGCCTTCACGGCGTTGGAAACCTCCCTCGCGGCGATCCCTATTGAAACCGCCTTCACGCCTCTGGAAGCCTCCCTCACGGCGGTCGCCTCCAAAACCGCCTTCGCGGCGTTGAAAACCACCTTCGCGGCGGCCTCGGAAATCGTCGCTCCGGTCATTCCGGCGGTCACGGGAACGGAAAGAATCGGCCCGCATCACATCACCTTCCGCGACCTCATCCTGCTCGTCCGTATCTGCAAAACGGGTCTTCATCTCGGGAGAAGGCTCATAAGATTCTCCCGCTTCAAAATCGTCCGGATTAAATACATAACCCTCATCAGAGTCGGAAGCGCTGCCGGATTGTTCCGTTTTGGCGGAAGTTCCGGTGGCAAGCTGGGCCGCACCCAGATACTTGCGCTGGCGGGGCGGATTCTTCAGAAGGAGAGCCACATCGGCATCATCCATGAACCTCCAGCTTCCAGGGTCCAAATCACCGCCCCACAGGGAACCGATGCGCACGCGCACCAGCTTGCGGACGCGCAGACCCAGGCACTGGAACATCTGGCGGACCTGCCGTTTCAAGCCCTGCTCCAGCACAATGCAGGCGCGGCGCGCGGAAGCACGGCAGACATATTTGGCCTTGGCGTTGCCTTCCGGAATGCGGACTCCGCGCAGGAACTGCATCAACACGGAATTGTCAAAATTCTGGTCCACCGTCACCCAGTACTCCTTCTCAATGCCTCCGGTGGGATGGGAAAGGGTCTGAGTCAGCTCTCCCTTGTTGGTCATGATCAGCAGGCCCTCGGAATCGGCATCCAGGCGGCCCACGTAATTCAAATGGCGCAAACGGGGCGGCAGCAGGTCGTAAACGGTGCCGATCGCGCCCTGGGCCTCACGGCTGCACACATAACCGCGGGGCTTGTTCAGCAGCACTACGACTTCCTCCATGGGAGTCATGTGGCGGCCGTCCACCTTCACGAAATCCTTGTCGGTTACTTTCATTCCGGGAGTATCAATAACTTTCCCGTTCACCTCCACGCGTCCTTCTTCAATCAATCTGTCAGCTACCCGGCGGGAATCAATGCCGCAGGATGCAAGGAACTTATTAATGCGGATACCTCCGTTTTCTTCGGAGCCATGTTGTTCTTCACTCATATCAATGTAATGTCCGCTATCTCAGCGGATGTTTTTTATTTGTTTGTTGTACCGGCAGAACACGTTTTCCAAGGGAAAAAGTTCCGCCAGAAGAAAAAAGCCTCCCGGTTTATAGACATCCGAGAGGCTTCCTGTATTAGGAAAATGATGCGCCATAACGGTCCCGCAGGGAAAAAATCCCGGCGGAAACACTATCAGGCTTAAGCTTCATGCTTGGTCTTCGGCAGGCCGAGGGGGCTTTGGCCCTTCTTCCATTCACCGCGTTCCTTGAGGAGCTTGACGCGTTCGAAACGCTTCAGGACGGAACGCTTGCCGCCTACGGTACCGGTTGCTTTGAGGCTGGAATGCTTGGACATGATCTTGTGATTTCGTAAAAGGTTCAGAAAGGTGCTTTACACCACCCTCACGGTGGCAGGCGAGGTCTTATAACGGAAGCCCTCCCTCTTGGCAAGAGAAATTTGACGCAGCGGCCAAATATCTCACCCGGCGCCGTCCTCCGGATGCGCATTCACCCATTCCCGCCATAAATCCGGACGGTTCAGACGCGTACGTTCCAGGGACCGTTCATGCTTCCACTTCTCAATGGCGGGATGGTTGCCGCTCAGCAGGATTTCCGGAACGGACATGCCGCGGAACTCATTCGGCTTGGTGTAGGCCGGAGCCTCCAGCAAACCGTTGGAAAAAGACTCCTCTACGGAAGAACGTTCATCCCCCAGCACCCCGGGAATCAGACGTGCCACGGCGTCAATGACCACCACGGCGGCTATGGCGCCGTTGGTCAGGATGTAGTCCCCGATGGACAATTCCACGTCCACCAGTTCCTCCACCACGCGGTGGTCCACCCCCTCGTAATGGCCGCAAAGAATGATGAGATGGCCGCCGGAAGCAGCCAGCTCCCCGGCCAGGGCCTGGTTGAACGTCCGCCCCTGCGGAGTCATCAGCACCACCCGCGTTTCCGGGCGCCTGAGTTCCTCCACGGCGGCGAAAATAGGTTCCGGCTTCATCAGCATGCCCTGGCCACCCCCGCAAAGATAATCGTCCGTCTTGCGGTGCCTGTCCTTCGTCCAATCCCTGATATTGTGGCAGCGCACCTCCACAAGGCCCTTTTCACGGGCCTTGCCGAGAATGCTCCCTGCCAGGGGGGCTTCCACCATCTCCGGAAACAGAGAAAGAACGTCTATGGTCAGGGCGGCAGACATAAAGGGAAAACGTCAGCGGTCGCGCTTGTGGCCGCGCAGCATGGCCTCAATAAAGGGGTCCAGGTTGCCGTCCATCACGTCCTGAATGTTGCCGGACTCCACGCCCGTGCGCAGGTCCTTCACCATCTGGTAAGGCTGGAACACATAGGACCGGATCTGGTTGCCCCAGCCGATGTCTCCCTTCTCACTGTACTGGCGGTCCGCCTCAGCCTGCTTCTTGTCTTCCTCAATCTGGTACAGCTTGGCGCGCAGCATGTTCATGGCCTCTTCCTTATTGCGCAGCTGGCTGCGTTCGTTCTGGCAGGCCACGATCACTCCGGAAGGAATGTGCGTGATGCGCACGGCGGTTTCCACCTTGTTCACGTTCTGGCCTCCCTTGCCGCCGGAACGGTAGGTATCCACCTTCAAATCCTTGTCCAGAATTTCGATGTTGATGGAATCGGAAACCTCCGGCGTGGCGTCCAGGGACGCAAAGGAAGTGTGCCTCTTTCCGGCGGAATCAAAGGGAGAAATGCGCACCAGGCGGTGAATGCCGCGCTCGTTCTTCAAATAACCGTAGGCATACTCCCCGTCCACCTTCACGGTCACGGAGCGGATGCCAGCATCGTCGCCGTCCGTACTTTCCAGATAAGTCACCGTAAAGCCGCGGCGTTCGCACCAGCGCATATACATGCGCAGCAGCATGGATGCCCAGTCGCAGGCCTCCGTGCCGCCGGCTCCGGCGTGAATCGTCAAATAGCAGGAAGCCTGGTCCTGCGGTGCGTTCAACAGGGTCAGCAGCTCAAAATCGGCCAGGGACTTCTCCCATTTGCCGAACTCTTCCACAGCCTCGCGTCCCAGGTCGTCGTCGTCCGCCTCCTGGGACAGTTCAATCGTGGCGTCTATATCCTCCAGGCGGGACTTCAGGGAGGAAAACGCCTCCATCCTGTGCTTCAGGGGATTCACTTCCGCCATCAGCGCCCGCGCGGCGTTCTGGTCATCCCAAAAATCCGGGGCGCTCATGCGTTCGTCCAACTCGGCTACTCGTTTTTGTATGCCGTCCAAGTCAAAGATAGCTCCCGAGCTCGGAAAGACGGCTGTGCAAGGCAGCCGTGTCGAGCGCCGAGAGATCTGCAGCGATATGGGGGTCCATGCGTGGGAACCTACCACGAATCAGACAAGCGGAAAAGGGCAAAATGCCGTGCCTTCAAGTCATCCCCTGCCATGAGACGGCAAATGGTCCCACACGGATCGCCCCTGCTCTTCCAATCTTCCTTGCCCTTCCTGCACTCCCGGAACCCGGGACGAAAAGCTCCCGCCTTTCATGGCGGAAAAGCGAAATTCCCTGACTCCTTTAAAAGCATGCGAAACTTGCAGTTCCGCTCCCCAGCGCAAGCCCCCCTACCTGCCTCCGTTTTCCTCACCGTCTTCAAACGGACGGATGCGGCAGGACTTGAGCCGCTCAATCTCCTCAAAGGTCATGATGTGCTCAATCTGGCAGGCAACCTCGTTGGCCCGTTCCTCCGACAGGGCAAGCTCTTCGCGCAGGAAATCAAACAAAATGCCGTGGCTGACGATGATCTTGCCCGCGATTCTGCGCCCCTGCGGAGTCAGCTTGACCGGGGCATACTGCGTGTATTCCACCAGGCCCATGTCCGCCAGCTGCTTCACGGCGGAAGTCACGGAAGGCATTTTCACCTTGAGCATTTCCGCAATATCCCGCACCTGGGCTGTGCCGCTCTTCTCAGACAGCAGGCCTATGGCCTCCAAGTAATCTTCATTGCTCTTGGTAAGTTCCAGCATGGTGTGAGAAACCAGTTAATCCTTTAGGCGGAACTAACTCAAGATTTTTTCCAGCCTTATTTAGAATTAGAAAAAAAACCGCCGCGGACAGAACATCCGCGGCGGCCAAATTAATCAGTGTAAAACGGAGTGAAGCTTACTTCTCTTCAGAGGGGCTCCATTCTTCGTTCTCACGAGTAGCCAGATTGAAGGCGTGTTCCAGACCGACCATGTCGCTGCTCGGGCGGAGGGCTTCAAAGGAAGCGGTTTCACGGCGGAGCTGTTCGGTGTCGTAATTGACGGCCTTGATGGAAAGGCCGATACGGCGTTCAATGCTGTCCACCTTGATCACGCGGGCGGTGATTTCATCACCCACCTTGATCACGTCCTTCACGCGTTCCACATGGTCTTCGCTCAGCTGGGAAATGTGGATCAGGCCGTCGATGTCGCCGTCCAGATTCACAAAGGCGCCGAAGCTGGCGATCTTGGCCACCTGGCCGCTCACCATGTCGCCCACCTTGAAGCGGTCATTGATGGATTCCCACGGATCGGACTCAAGCTGTTTGATGCCAAGGGAGACACGCTGGTCTTCCTTCTTGATTTCCAGAACGATGGCTTCCACTTCGTCGCCCTTCTTGAGCACTTCGGAGGGGTGGTTGATCTTGCGGGTCCAGCTCATGTCGGACACGTGGATCATGCCGTCGATGCCTTCTTCCAGGCCCACAAAGGCGCCGTAGGGAGTAAGGTTGCGGACCTGGCCCTTGATAACGGTGCCGATCGGGAAGCGGGATTCGATATCCGCCCAGGGATTGTCTTCCAGCTGGCGGACGCCGAGGGAAATCTTCTGTTCCTTGACGGAAATGGAAAGCACAACGGCTTCGATCTCCTGGTCCAGCTTCAGCACGTCGCTCGGACGGGTGATTCTCTTGACCCAGGACAGCTCGGAAACGTGAACGAGACCTTCCACGCCTCTTTCCAGTTCCACAAAGGCGCCGTAAGGCAGGAGCTTGGTCACGCGGCCCTTGACCTGGGAATTGATCGGGCACTTGCGTTCGATGTCCGCCCAGGGATTGTCCGTCATCTGCTTCAGGCCCAGGGAAACGCGTTCCTTGTCGCGGTCCACTTCCAGGATCACGACTTCCAGGGACTGGCCGATGTGGAGCATTTCGCTCGGGTGGTTCACGCGGCCCCAGCTCATGTCCGTAATGTGGAGCAGGCCGTCCATGCCGCGGAGGTTCACGAAAGCGCCGAAATCAGTGATATTCTTCACGAGGCCTTCCACCTTGTCGCCTTCCTTGACGGTTTCAAGGAAGCGCTGGCGCTGGTCGGCGCGTTCGGCTTCGATCACCTCGCGGCGGGAAAGAACGATATTCTTGCGGTCGTCGTTCACCTTGACGATCTTGAACTCGTAAACCTTGCCGACATACTCGTTCAAGTCGCGCGGAGGAATGATATCCACCTGGGAACCGGGAAGGAAGGCTTCCACGCCAACGTTGACCATCAGGCCGCCCTTGACGACGCTCTTCACTTTGCCCTTGACCAGGCCGCCGTCGCGGTACACGCCCACGATCTTGTCCCAATTCTGCTTATGGGCGGCCTTTTCCTTGGAAAGAACGACGATACCTTCGTCGTTTTCGAGGCGTTCAAGAAGGACCTCGATCTGGTCCCCTACTTCGATCTCCTCGTCTTCAAACTCGGAAATGGAAATAGCGCCTTCGGACTTGTAGCCGATGTCCACCAAGACGACTTGGGGACGGATTTCCTGGATGGTTCCGGTAACGATGGAACCTTCTCGTAATTCGCGGAACTTGCTGTCAATCAGCTCCGCCAGTTCAGTTGTGCTCATTTAAATGGTTGATGAGTTAGTATTGGCGATTTTTCTCATGGCCCCTGGTTGGCCGGCGGGCAATCGGGGCGCCTTCCCCCGCCGGGCGAAAAATCGGTCGCTTTCAATAGCAGTTCTCCATAAAAACTCAAGGCTTTTCTTGAAAAAACTCTCCGCTGGCATGAAGACTTTCCCGCCCCATTCTCTCGTCCGTGGAAACGCTCCTGAAAAACAGGGCGCAGAAAAGCCTTGAGAGGACACGTTCCCATGTTAAATTCCCGCAATGGGGAAATCCTTCCCTCCATTCCATACCCCCTGTACTTCCGTAACATGAAAAAACACCTCCTTCCTCTTATTATTTCCCTGGGCCTGGCCGGAACCGCCCTGCTCCAGGCGGCGGAAACCATCAAGCTGGACCAGCCGGACCTGACGCGCGGCTCCGCAGTCATGAAAGCCCTGTCAGACAGGCAATCTATCCGCAGCTGTTCGGATAAAATGCTCTCCCAGAAAGACCTCTCCGACCTCGTCTGGGCGGCCAACGGCATCAACCGGGCCGACTCCGGAAAACGCACGGCTCCGTCCGCCATGAACCGGCAGGACGTCAAAGTCTACGTATGCACCAAGGACGCCTCCTATCTATACGACCACAAGGCGCATGCCCTGGTTCCCGTCAGCGACGGAGACGCCCGGCCGGCCCGTGCGCCCGTCTGCCTCGTCCTGGTAACGGACACGGCCGAACCCTGGGCGGCGATGGATGCGGGCATTGTCTCCCAGAACATCTCCCTCTTCTGCTCCGGCACGGGCCTGGCAACCTACCCGAAAGGCAGCATGGACAAGAACGCTCTGCAAGCGGCGCTGAAACTCAAAGCCCCGCAAACCGTCATGCTCTGCCACCCGGTAGGCTACAAACAGAACAAATAACAGCCTGTCCCGGAAAGGCATGCACAGGGAATGCCCTCCCGGCATTCAGCCAGACACCCCGCAAATGAAAATGGCGGGGTGTTTTTTACGCATATGATGCATTCATCTACTCCCACCGGGCCGGGCACACACCCTCCGGAGCAGGATTCCCCTGAATCCGTTCCCTAGCGCTCCTTCCAACCTGATGGAAATGCCCCGCTCTTCTACCCGCACCCCGCCCCTTTCTTTTTCCTTCCCGGACGGCGGGTGATTCCGAAGCCATTCAGAAAAAACAAAACGTAAACCATGCGCAGGTCAAAAACCTCACGCCTGCGGTTCCGGCAGAATATCCACGTAAATACCGGGGGAACTCCCCTCAATAGGAACAGCGCCCACCGTTCTGGCATAAAAGTCGGCAGGCCCCACACCGCCGATAATCCCGTACGCATGCCCCAGATCCTTCAAGCCGCGCAGGGCGGAAACCAGCAACACCCGCCCCACTCCGCTCTTCCGGGCCTCTTCCACGACGCCCATCGGCCCCAGAAAACCCCGGGCCGTCACGTCGTAACAGGCAAACCCGACAATCTGCTTCTCCCGCGTAGCAATAAAACAGGAAATGGGCTGGCGTGCAAAAGCCGTTTTCGTCTCACTCACCCACTTGGGGGAAAAATGGCTTCCCACCCAATCCGCAACCAGGTGCCGCTCATAAGCGCCGGGACGCCGGATCAGGATGCCCTGCTCCTTCAATACCTGCACTTCATCATCAATATCGGGCAAATCATAGAGCCGCACCAGCATATCCATCATAGCCCCAGAACCGTAGCACAATTAAGTTCCACCGCGAATAAAAAAAACTGGACAAACCGCCTTTCCGCCCTTAGACTGCGCCGCACCACATCAACGAGCTGTAGCGCAGGCTGGTAGCGCGCTTCGTTCGGGACGAAGAGGTCGCAGGTTCGAATCCTGTCAGCTCGACCAATTTCCCCATTGCAAGGCATCGTAACCCTTTCACGTTACGATGCCTTCTTTTTTCGGCTTGTGTGGTATTCCCCTAATTGCATGGTTCTATTATACACTTTGCCCGCTCTCTCTCCGCCGTCCTTTCCAGCTACGGCGCTATCTCCCGCAGCACAAAAGACCTCCTTACCACCCTCTTCCTGGACCGGGAAGAAAACTACAAAAAGAAGAAAAAGAAGCGATCTTCTTCCAATTCCTTTAAAAAGAAAATCCTCCGCTAACATCCAAATATCATCGACGCCTATCACAAAACAAATTCAGGCGTTTCCTGCACGACCAGCCTATAACTACTAATTCTCTCCCATAGGATTGCCCCTTTCCTATTCCTTGGCCGGAAACAAGAAGTGCTACTGAACATGAAATAAGAAAACATCTAGCTAACCCCACCCACCTCTTGTTTGCTCCGCAATCGTCATCAGTGTTTCTCCCATTTTTGAAACATAAAAAGAAACGATTAAAAC
>JAJQCV010000069.1 GCA_021202525.1 Akkermansiaceae bacterium
CCAGCGGCATGACGGACGTAGCCGCACCGCGCTCCCAGCCCTCCAGGGATTCGGCCTCCTGTAAACTGAACAAATCCAACACCGCCATGCTAGCACCAAACTCTCCGCCGTGGAACGGGAAAGTCTGACTTGTCCGGCAGAAGGCACAAAAAGCCGCGCAAGCAATCGCAAAAAACACAGTGAACCCATTCCCGCTCCCATAGCATGGCGTTCAAGAGGAAAATCCCCGCTCTCCCTATCCTCCCCACTTTCCCGTTCCTTCAGAAAACGGACCAAGCCGCCAGCATGAAAACCATGCACGCCGGAGCAAGCAAACTGAACAGGAAAGTCGCTACGGCAACGGCCCGTTGCCTCACTTCCCAATACCGCAGGGAAGCTATCAGCATCCAGATGGGAAGAATGATCAAATGCACAAGAGCCAGAAAGCCCCATCCCAGCAAAATAAACATGCAGGTCCACGCACCTTCCGGGTCGCCTTCAGGAAGACAGAGGCCGAACAGCCAGTCAATGAACAAAAAGGCGATGAATGCCGCAAAAGGAATCCAACCCCAGCTGGCTTCTTCCTTCCGACGGGCAAAGACCAGCTCAAGATAAGGACTCTCTGCAACCAGGGCAGTATCAAATGAGGAACGACTGGGACCAAACATATTGTCAGGTTCTCTATTCGTTTACCCCCTTCCTGTCAACGCTATTCAACGGCAAAAACGGGCCGTTTATTTCAACTATCCTTTTATCTAACAAATATTAAATATCAGGCATACTTATGCTTCCCGCCGCGGTAAAAACACAGCGCCATCATTTGCTGAACACTCATTTTAAGTACATGGATATTCCTTTTTGGAAAACCTCCCTAATCATACTCAATACATTAACAAATACGACTGGATGGCATAAATTGCGGCACACGGAAAATTTGTCATACAGACCCTAGCCTGAACACAAAAACAACGGGGACCATCCAGCCGGATGCGGCAGGATGGTCCCCGGAAAATCAGGGAATCAAAACTCCGGAAGCTTACTTGCCCAGAATGCCCTTGAAGTAGTCAAGGGTAGTGGCAAGGCCCTCCTGCAGCGTGTATCTGGGCTGCCAGCCGGCATTGCGAAGCTTGTCGGCACAGGCGCGGGAATGCTTCACATCCCCGGCGCGTTCAGGAGCGTGGAGCACCTTGGAAGAAGAACCGGCTGCCTTGATGATATTGTCCGCCAGCTCTTCAATGGTGATCTGTCCGCCGTACCCGGCATTGAACACCCCGGTCACTCCCGGATGCTCCGCCACGAAGGTAAGGGCCCCCACGATATCCTTCACGTAAATGAAATCGCGCGTCTGGGTTCCGTCGCCGTAAACGGTGATATCCTCCCCTTTCACAGCCTTTTCAATGAAGATGGGCACCGCGGCGGCATAGGCTCCCTTGGGGTCCTGCCTGGGGCCGAACACGTTGAAAAAGCGGACGGCGGCGGTGTTGATCTTCCCTTCCGAACGGAACATGTTGAGGTAATACTCCCCGTCCAGCTTGGTGATGGCATAGGGGCTCTTGGGTTCCGGGTACATGGTCTCCAACTTGGGGACTGTGGGATTGTCGCCGTAGATGGCGGCGGAAGACGCCAGCACGATCTTCTTGACTCCGGCGGCGGACGCCTCTTCCAGCACGTTCAGCAGGCCGTTGACGTTGATGTCAATGCATTCGCTGATCTTGCTCATGGACTCGGGCACGGAAACGAGCGCGGCCATGTGGAAAATGTAATCCACGCCCTGCACGGCCTGCCGCACCAATTCGCGGTCGCAGATGGAACCTTCGATAAAAGTATGCTTCAAGCCGTCCAGGTTCTTGAGGTACCCGGTGCGGAGATTGTCCAGCACGCGGATTTCCTCCGCTTTGTCCTGATAATGTTCCACGATGTGGGAACCGATGAATCCGGCGCCGCCGGTTACGAGAATCTTCATGATTTGTCCGATATGGGTTGAATGGTTTGGCTTAATAGCGGTCCACGACCGCCTTCATCTCGTCCATCTGCGCTTCAATGGACTCCACCAAGGCCATCTGCGTGCGGCAGCGGTCCAGGTTGTGTTCCGGACGGTGGATCTTAAAGTACACGTCCCCGGACAGGTAGTCCGTCAGGAAGCGGATGCCGCACTCCATCGTAAGCAGCTTGCCGGAGAACGGCAGGAGGCTCTTTTCCAAAGGAGTCAGGAAGCTCTTGGCAGAGCTTACATAACCCTGGACGAGGGCTTCAAACATGAACATGCGCATGGTGACCTTGGAAATATCCTTCTCATCCTCCGCGGCGGGAGACGTAGCGGTGCGGATCATGTCCCCGAAGTCGTAAATGGCGGAACCGGGCATCGTGGTATCCAGGTCGATCACGCAAATGCCTTCCCCGGTCACGTCGTCCAGCATCACGTTGTTCAGCTTGGTATCATTGTGCGTACAGCGCAGGGGCAGTTCTCCGGACTTCAGGTAATCCACCACCAGGTGGCAGTCCGCCTCACGGGAAAGGTACCAGTCGATTTCCTTCTGCACTTCCTTTACGCGGCCCAGCGGGTCCGCCTGGATGGCGTCCTTCAGGGCGGCCAGCCGGGAAGTCGTGTTATGGAAATCCGGAATGGTCTCAAACAGGGGTTCGCCGGGAAGGTCGGCCGTCAGCTTCTGGAAATCGCCAAAGGCGCGGGCCGCTTCCACGCACTGCTTGGTGGTTTCAATCTGGTCGTAGGTCCGGGCGCGTTCAATGAACGGATATACGCGCCAGCAATTGCCGTCCGCATCCAGGGCGTAGGGCTTGCCGTCTACGGCAGGCACCAGCGTGAGGGTCCGGCGGTAGGCTTCCGGACAGTTTTCCTCCTTCAAACGCTTCAGGGCGTGGTCCGTCACGCGCTTTACGTTCTCCATCAGCGGAATGGGCTGTTTGAACACGTTGTGGTTGACGCGCTGGAGAATGTAACGGATGCGCAGGCCGGACTGGTCCACCCAGACGCAATAGGTATCGTTGATGTGGCCGCTGCCGTAGGAATAGCCCTGGACGAAATCGCCCCGGAGGTCAAACAGGGAAGAAACAGCCTTGAGATCGTGCATTGCGGGAACTTAGTTGAGCTTTTCAGGGTACACGCCCTGCTTGATCAATTTGTTGATGCCTTCCACAACCATGGGCTTGTCATCCGGATAGGTGACGCCAAACCAGGTGGAGGTAGTGGGCAGAACCTTGCAGTCCGCCCGGTCCGCATGAATCAGGGCGTCCACCACGGTGGGAATGAAGCATTCGCTCTTGGGCTCCTGTCCGTGTTCTTTCAGGAAGTCGATGAAACGGTCTTCCGTCAATTCGACAAAGGAGGGAGAGAAAAGCCAGAAATTCATGGACACCAGTTCTTCCGGATCCACGGGCAGGCGTTCGCCCTTCAGGTTATTGCCGCGCACCACTCCGTCTTCATCGGCCTGAATCTTCACGAACTCTTCCACTCCATCCAGAAGGCCCTCCTTGATGGAGCAGATGCCGCGGTTCACGTCACCGTTGTCGGACAGGGTGTTCTTCAGCGGATAGCCGATCATGCCGTAATGGGCCTTGTTCGGTTCATCCGTGGTGGAAGTCAGGAACCTGGCGGCCTGGACAAAAGCGTCCGCACCGTAAAAATCGTCAGCGTTCACGACGGCGAAAGGCTCCTTCACCACATTGCGGGCGGCGCGCAGGGCGTGGGCGGTGCCCCAGGGCTTTTCACGGCCTTCCGGCACGGAAAAGCCTTCCGGCAGGTCGTCCAGGGACTGGAACGCATAATCCACTTCAATCTTGTCGGCAAACCGGCTGCCGACCTTTTCCTTGAACACATCTTCAAAATCGCGGCGGATGATGAACACCACCTTGCCGAATCCGGCGCGGATGGCGTCATAAACCGAATAATCAAGGACGACTTCACCATTGGGGCCCATCGGGTCAAGTTGCTTGAGGCCGCCGTAACGGCTGCCCATGCCAGCTGCTAAAACAAGAAGTGTAGGCTTCATAATACGCGGGCCATTATGACCAAGCCTCCCTGTTTGGCAACTGGAAAATGCCGGGAGAAGGGAGAAAATGCCCGGTCAAAAAGCGTAAGAGCACCAAAGGCCCAGCACCACTTTTTTAAAATCGTCGCGCCCGTAGCCGCAATACAATCCGATGAAAGGCTCCACGCGCAGCCCGGTGGAGGCGCCCCACAGGAATCCCGTGCGCACCATCACCTCCTTCAGACCGGTTCTGCCCAGATAATCCTGGGAAAAGCCCAGCGACACCGTATTCACCATGGCCACGGACTCGGACAGCAGGGGCTGCCAGGTGGCCGCCCACTCCGAATAAAACCCATCCTGCCCGGAATCGTAAAGCAGAGAGCCGCGGAACGACCAGTCCCGGCTGGGATTCCACCTCAGCGCCAGCCCCGGTTCCGAACCGCTCTTCAGCGGGCAGGAATCATACCACTGCCCGTTCAAAAACAGGCCGGCCGTGCACTCATCCGCCAGGTAATACTGAAGCTCTCCGTGCAGGGAAGTCTGTTTGAAATTCCGCCCCTGCCAGTTGCGTACGGAAAAAAGCTCCCCGCTCACCGCCCAGGAATTGGACAGGGAAAAACCGCCGGAAAGCTGCCCTTCCACGGAATTGTTCCCCAGCTTCTCCCCCCGGTAAACGTAATGGGAACGGTAGCCGCCCAGCAGTTCGCCGCCCATGCGTATGGGGGAACGCCCGTCCATCTCCGTCAGCGGCGGGGGCCCCTCGTAGCCTTGTGCCGCAAGCGCGGCACAGCACAGGATCATGGCAAAAAGCCTCATCACGTTCATTTAACACATCCGGCAGCGCCTTTCCAACGCCAAAACGGTGCATGCACGTTCTCCGGGCTTGGCAAAAGGGGATAATGCCCTTACCCTCTCGCGCATGATTCACTTTACGCTGTTCGGGATACCCATCTATATCCGCCCCACATTCTGGATAGTGCTGGCCATCTTCGGCGGCATACTCGGCGTAAGCAGTGTGGAATCCCTCATTTACCCGGCCCTCTTCGTCATTGCCGGGTTCATTGCCATCCTTTCCCACGAACTGGGGCATGCCCTGGTGGGCCGCAAACTGGGGGGAGGCCAGCAGACCATTATCCTGGAACTCTTCGGCGGCGTGACCAGCAGCCACGGCATGCAGCTCACCCGCGCCGGACGCGTCCTGATGATTCTGGCCGGCCCCATGATGACGCTGATTCTGGGTGTCATCAGCATCCTGGTTACGTGGAACATCGTCGGCCCCGTCCTGACCGCCAACGGAAAGGACTTCTGGGATCTGGTACTCTATCCCTACCTGGCAACGGCCGTTTCCCCCAAGCTGTACATCCTCTCCTGCCTCATCATGATCGGCGAATGGTGGACTGTCCTTAACTTGTTGCCCATCTATCCCCTGGACGGCGGCCAGCTGGTCGCCCAATTCGTCCGCTCCCCCAAAAAAGTATTCATGACCGGGTTCATCACCTCCATCGTCATCGGCCTGGTCAGCTTCCAGCTCTTCCACGGCTACTTCATCCCCATATTCATGGCCCTCTTTGCCTTCAGCAACTACCGGGAATATAAAAACGCCCCCTTTTAATGCATTCGCGGGCTCTCCCCTCCCCTTCAACACACCATCCATATGTCTCAACAAACTGCAATCATCCCCACCCGCGCCCAGGACTTCCCCGAGTGGTACCAGCAAGTCATCAAGGGAGCCGACATGGCGGAAAACTCCGAAGTGCGCGGCTGCATGGTCATCAAGCCGTGGGGCTACGCCATCTGGGAACTCATCCAGAAGGACCTGGACCAGCGCTTCAAGGACACGGGCCACACCAATGCCTACTTCCCCCTGCTCATCCCCATCTCCTACCTGGAAAAGGAAGCCGAGCATGCGGAAGGCTTTGCCACGGAATGCGCCGTAGTCACCCACCACAGGCTGGAGGCCCAAAAGGATGAAGCCACCGGAAAAACCCGCATGATCCCCACCGGGGAACTCACGGAACCCTTCGTCATCCGCCCCACGTCGGAAACCGTTATCGGCGCAGCCTTCGCGCGCTGGACGTCCAGCTACCGCGACCTCCCCCTCAAAATCAACCAGTGGTGCAACGTCATGCGCTGGGAAATGAGGCCCCGCATCTTCCTGCGTACCGCGGAATTCCTGTGGCAGGAAGGCCACACTGCCCATGAAACGCGGGAGGAAGCCATTGAGGAAACCCTCACCATGCACAAGGTGTATGAGGAATTCCAGCGCGACGTGCTTGCCATCCCCACCATCCCCGGAGAAAAGACGGAAGCGGAACGCTTCCCCGGAGCGGAACAAACCTACACCGTGGAAGCCATGGTGCAGGACCGCAAGGCCATTCAGGCGGGCACCTCCCACTTCCTGGGCCAGAACTTCTCCAAATCGCAGAACATCTGCTTTGCCGGGCGGGATAACACCCAGCAATTCGCGTGGACCAGCTCCTGGGGTGTCTCCACCCGCATGATCGGCGCCCTGATCATGATGCACTCCGACGACGACGGCCTGGTATGCCCGCCCCGCGTGGCTCCCCAGCAGGTAGTCATCATTCCCGTTACTCCCAGGGAAGACACGCGCCAGACAGTCCTGGACCACTGCGAGGAACTGGCCCGCACCCTCCGCGCCAAAACCTTCCACGGCCAGCCCCTCCGCGTGCTGGTAGACAGGCGCGACCTGGGAGGCGGTGCCAAAAAATGGGAATGGGTCAAAAAAGGCGTGCCCGTTCGCTTGGAAATAGGCCCCCGCGACCTGGAAAAAGGCTCCGTCTGCTTCCAGCGGCGCGACCAGGCCCCCAACGAAAAAACCTTCATCCCTGAAACGGAACTGGCGGACACCATCACGGACATCCTCCAGAACATTCAGGACACCCTGCTCAACAAGGCTGTCGCCTTCCGGGACACTCACATCCGCCCCGCCTCCACGCTCCGGGAACTGGAGGAAAACTTCTCCGGGGAAGGAGATGCCGACTGGCTGCAAGTGCCGTGGGACGGCTCTCCGGAAGAGGAGGAAGAACTCGCCAAACGCCTGCGCATCTCCATCCGCTGCATTCCTCTGGGCGAACTGGGCCGCGGAGAACCCGCCCCGTGCATCCTCACGGGCCGCCTGACGGAACGCCGCGCCCTCTGGGCCAGAAGCTACTGACCCTCTCATAAAACCATCCGCTTTCACGGGACTGTTCCGCGGCAAGGTAAACGAACCTTCCCGGAACAGTCCCGTTTTTCATGCTGCGGAGATTCTTCCAGCCCCTCCGACACTTTGTTCAGAAAAACACTTCATATCGGATATCGGCTCCAGACTTTTCTGTCCCTTAGTCCTTTATAAAAAATAAAACCATATCCCCCTGGTTTACCTCTCTGGAGGCCAGCCTCCACCGTCCTTTGGATGACTGTATCTTGTGATTAACTGCCAGGCGGAATAACCTATTTGTCTATGTCCACCTGAAAACCGGGGACGACCTGAACGCAGCAAGCACTTTGCTGCAAGGGTTCGCCGTGAAATATGGAACGGCATCCGACGAGGTGGATAAACACGGCCTTCAGGTCTCTTTGAGGTTATGGGGTTCAGTATGAGAGGATTTTCTCAACTTGGAAATTATAGAAAGGCGGGAAAGAAAGAACCCTTGCAGCGCAGAAACTTTGCAAGGGTTCGAAAAGGAAAGATGATGGAGCGGATGATGGGATTCGAACCCACGACATCAACCTTGGCAAGGTTGCGCTCTACCCCTGAGCTACATCCGCTTTGGATGACCGGCTGCCTTGCGGCATCCGTGTGGCAAAAAATATATATGGGGATTCGAATTTGGCAAGATTTTTTTAGAGAAAAGTCCGTCTTTTTCCCAGGAACCTGTCTGAAAATTACCGTTTGCCGTCTGCCGAACGGAAGTCTCCCCAGTCATCAGAGGCATCTCGAAGAAGAGGGAGGGGAGTTTGCTTCTCCAGGCTATGTTCCACCTGTCGTTTTTCCAACGTTGCTTCCGTTGGGGCACCGTGTTGCCGGGAACGGTTTTTTCTTGCTTGCCTTATGGCAGTTTAGTGTATGGGCTTGCATGGATGTTTCGTATCCGGTAGGAACGTTGACGTTGGTTTCATTTTTGAGGGGAAGATTTAACATTCCCGGCTTTTCCGGCAACCCCCCTGCATGGTGCGTGCGTTGAAATTTTCATCCAGACCTCTTTTTATTGCTGTAAACATAATACTGGATCGGTGGCTAATTTAATCTGAAATAGTAGGAATCATCTATTTTTTTTGCTGGGGTTTTATTGTCAATATATTCGTAATAAAATGTAGTGTCTTGTTTTGTTATTGCTCCATAAACACCAATAC
>JAJQCV010000066.1 GCA_021202525.1 Akkermansiaceae bacterium
CGGTTGCGAATCCATCCCATTTGTTCGCGCAGGGCATCGCGCTGTGCGGTGCCCAGGGCGTTGACCGTGGAGCCAGCCACTGCGGCCATGGCGCGTGCCGCCTCACCCGGATTGGATGCCGTCAGAGAGCCGATGGCGTCATCCACCTGCTTGAGCAGGGAGTCTCCGGGAATGCCTCCAGGCAGGTTCCAGAGCAGTTCCGCTCCGGCCCTTGAGTTAAAGGAGTGTGCAACACGAGCGTATTTGTTGTCCTTGGAAGCCGTAGCCACCAGGACCAGATTTCCTCCGTCAATGGTCAGGTATGCGCCGCTTTCAAATTTCTTGAATGCTGCGGAAGAGTCCAGCGTAATCGCGAGCTTGTCGCTCCCGTCGAGGTCAATGTCTCCCGCTCCCTGCATGAGCGTGTAACTCCCGTCCGCTCCCAGCACAAGTTCATTCTTGCCCGTGGAGCTGAGTACGATGTCCGCGCCCTGGCTGATGCTGATGTTCCCCGTCACATTGATGATGGGGCCGGCATAGTCCGTGTTGAACGTGAGGTTGGTCGTGGAACCGCTGCCAAGCGTCAGACTGCTCAGGGTGAGCGCCGTGTTGGCCTTCGGGTCATCTACCGTGCCGCCCATCCGGATATCCAGGCGTCCGCTGTTGTTCAGAGCCCAACTGCTGCCGGATGCCGTCACCACATTGTTCAGCACCTGGCCGGCGTTGCCCGTAATGGAGAGCGTTCCTTTTCCTTCCAGCGTTCCGCTGAAGATTTGGCCGGAGCCGGTATCTCCGCTGTTGACGGAAAGATCCCCTCCATTGCCCTTCAGGGTACCTTCTCCGCTAAGGCCGGAGACGGCATTGCCCGTGGTGGAGCCTATGTCAAGGGTTCCGGAAGCCGTATCGTTTTTCACTAGTTCCACCACGTTGCCGCCGCGGAGACCGGCTGTGCCGGAAAGCGTGAGCTTGTCATTGAGAACGAGTGTCCCATTTCCCTCAATCGTGCTGTTGTCAAGGGAACTTGCACCATTAATGGTTACAGCCGCACCGGAACCGAGAGTCAGTGTTCCTCCTTGGACCTCATCCGTCAGTTCACCCATCACGGCGTCCTTGCCGACAACCAGGGAGGA
Organism: Akkermansiaceae bacterium; assembly: GCA_021202525.1. Lineage (GTDB taxonomy): Bacteria > Verrucomicrobiota > Verrucomicrobiia > Verrucomicrobiales > Akkermansiaceae > Akkermansia. The sequence continues at coordinate 1,110 of JAJQCV010000066.1, forward strand.
AGCGGCACCCGTTCCCGCCAGCACTACATGATCAAAGTCATTACCCGTGCCGTCAAGCGTCAGCGTGCCTCCTTCAACGCGCAGTGTGTCCGTCACAAAGGAACCATTGACCTTCAGGTTGCCGGTGTTCTGCTTCACGAAGGTGACACCGTTTTCTCCAACGATGCTGCCTCCCATGATTGTGTCCGCCCCGGCGTAGTCGTCCGGCGCGGGCAGTCCCGTTTCCAGGCGCTCATTGCTCAGGATCACGACGGCGTTGGGGCCGCCCATATTCGTGTTTTCCACTTTCAGCGTGCTTCCCGTACCGCCAAGCAGGTTGTTGATGACTGCTCCGTTCCCGTCTTCGGCGCCAGGCGCCCCGGCGAGCTGTACGGTCAGCGTCTTGTTCTGGCCGATCACTACGCCGGAGTACATGCCCAGCGTACCGTAGTGCGTCACCGTATCAGGATCAGACGTAGCGGTGTCATCCACCATGTACAGTCCGCTGACCTGACCGCTCAGCACCAGGCTTCCTCCGTTTGCATCCTTCACACGGATGCCGTAGTTGGACAGAATCGCACTGAACTGGATGTTTGCCAGGTCGTCGCACTGAAGCGTTCCCGTCGTCAGCGTCAGCCAGCTTTCCGCTCCCGCGTTCTTGTGCGCTATGAGCGTGTCCACGATCGCATCCACGTCCAGGTCCACGCGTGCCGAGTCGTTGATGATCAAATTACCATTGCCCTGGTCAATCATCGCCGTTCCGGCAGCGCCTTCACCGACGTTGACTGTCCCAAGCGTCAGATTCAGGGTACCGGTGGCGCCCTCTCCAACCGTGATGTCTCCGGAAACGCCAGCAAGTTTGCCGCCGGAGGCCAGGGTAATGCCCGTGAGCATGTCCCCGTTCGTTCCACCCAGGTTAATGACCGCCGCCGAGTCCACGACGATACCCGCCGTGGAACCTTCCGCACGGGTCATTGCGGAGGTCAGATTTCCGTTGACTATTTTCAGCGTACCCGCACCGGAGAGCGTCGTCCCGGACCATTGGGCCGCCTGGCCAGCCGTGCCCAACTGCACGACACCCGCGGCATTCGTGATGCCAAGGTCACCCGTGGCGGTATTGGCCTTGTCCAGAATCAACGTACCCGTTCCGGCCTGCGTCAGGCTGGCATTACCCTGCACGGTGGCGTTGAGGACCAGTTCCGCATTGTTGTAATTGACCGTATAGCGCGCCGCCAGGGATGTATCCGCAGAACCCACATTGCCGTCCAGAATGGCGCCGTTTCCGAAGATCGCGTTTCCGGTCCCCGTCGTGCATGCACCTCCATTGCCGAAGTTCCAGCTCTGGTAGCCGCCGGCATTATTCGTGGCATTCGTGGACAGGGTCCCCTGGAAGTCCTTGAGCGAACCGGTAAGGATGTTGGTAATCTTGACGTTCTGGGCCAGCCCCCACGATCCGGAACCGGAAACAGCTCCCGAGAAGGTGTAGCTGCCCCCGGAAGAACCATCCTGCACCGTGCCGTGCTGTGCGCCGATTTCCATGTTGGCCGCCGTCGTCCCCGCTGAGAAATGGAAGCCCTTGCCGTCAATGAAGACTGTGCCTGCACCGAGAGACCCTCCGGTTCCGAAGGCCACACGGTTGCCGCTGGTGTTCATGTTTTCACCGTTGCCGAGCAGTTCCAGCCTGCCAGTGAAGTTGTTATTGCCGGTATTGGTGACACTCACCTGTTCGGCGCTGTCCGCCGTTCCTATCGTGATGGTGCCCGCGCCATTGAGCTGGGCGTGCAGGTTGACCGTACCCCCGGCCAGGGCCAGCGTGGCTCCTTCATTCACGCGGATGATGGTGGCGTTATTGGGATCAGAGCCCAGCGTGGCTCCCGACGTAAAGGCCAGCGTGCCTTCCTGTACCGTCAGATGAGCCAGGGACGCCTCAGCATAGGCCAGGGCCATCGTGCCGCCGCCCGTCTTGGTCAGGGTGGTGGCCGCTGTGTTCATGACGCCGGCCGTCAGTCCCGACCAGGTGACGGTGTCACCTGCGCCCAGCACGGAAACATTCAGAGCGCCTCCGTCTCCCATCGCGATGCGGCCGGAAATGTCGTAACCCGTCACGTCCGTTCCATCGGCGGAATCAGCATAGGCCAGCGTGCCGCCGTTGAAGGTAATGGCGCCATCCGTTCCCAGCGCATCGACTGCACCGATGGTCAGGGTGCCTCCATTCAGGATGGTTCCCCCCGTGTAGGTGTTGGCCAGATTCATGCTGACATTGGAATTGCCATTTACGGTCAGCGTCGTGGGATCCGTGGAATCCGCAATAGCACCCGCATTGTCGGGATCACTGACAAAGGTGTAGGTGCCGCTGTTGATGATAACGCTCTTGGGCGTCACATTGCCGGAGACTTTTACTTCACCCGCCTCAGCGGAGGTGAAGTAGATTTCCTGATCGTCCAGTGTCGTTACGCCTTCCAGCTTGGTAGTCCAGCCCTCAATACTGGTATTCAGCCATTTGCCGTTCGTCCCGCCGTTCCAGACAAAGCCGGTGTCTCCGCTGACATCTTTCACTTTCAGCACAAGGCGGTTACCTTCCACCACCACGGAGTATTCAAAGCCTTCCTTCTGGATGTCCGGCGTCCACGTGAAGGATTCACTGGTCAGGCTTCCGGCGGTCGCCCATTGGGCGAGGATGTAGTCGGAAGCTTCCAGGTCTCCGTAATTGTTCAAGGTAAGCGTGCAGTTGGCATCCGTCAGGGCCAGGGAGCCGGACTGGATATTGATGATCGGCTGACCGGCCACCAGCCCCGTCATGTCAAAGGTGAGCGTGGCTCCGCTGTTCAGCGTCAGCCCGGAAGCAGTGGTCATTCCGGCGCCCGCGCCCATGGAAATGCTGCCCAATGTCATGGCGTTCGTGTTGGTGAACGCCAGCGTGCCGCCGTTTACCGTCGTCCGTCCCGTGTAGGTATTCTGCGCGGACAGGGTCAGGGTACCGGAGCCGTTTTTGACAAGGCTGCCCGTTCCCGAGAGAACGCCGCCAAGCGTGATAGTGGTGCCGGGCTGGTCGTTATACGATTTGGTCGCCGCATCGTATTGACGCGTATCAACCGTCAATTCGCCTCCAAGAGTCATGTTCCGGGTGGTGGACCAGCCTTCCGCCGCGGTTGTGCCCAGCGTTCCGGAGTTCATGTTCAGATTGATCGTATTGGCATTGCCCGTGGCCACGATGCCGCCGGCGCCGAGCATCAGGCTTCCCCCATTCAAATTAATGGTGGCTCCCTTCTCGCCGCCAGCCCAGTTTTGTCCCAGATTCAGGGTCTGAGCCAGAACCATGGCGTCCTGGGCAATGTTCATGACGGATTTCCCGTCGCGGGCCGCTTGCAAGGTGCCGGTAATGTTCATGACGGCGCCCGCATTGATGTTGAGCGTCGTCGTGCCGTTGAATTCATAACGGCCGATGAAGCTTCCTGCCGTCAGGGTGGCATTGGAATCCAGCGTCCAGTTGGAGGCCGTGTTAGGAAGCGCCACCAGTCTGTATTCCCCGCCAATGTCAACTTTCCCCTTCAGCACCGTAGTGCCGGAGGCGGACCACAGGTTCCCGGCACCCGTGATCGTGTTGCCATACGTACCCGCTGAAAGCGTCAGCCGCGCACCGGAACCAATCTCATAAGTTACCTTGCCCACGGCATCCGTCGTCGTGCCGGTGGTATTATTACCCGACAGTTTCAGCGTGCCGGTGGAGTCGGCACTGAGCCGCGTACCCAGTCCATCCCACGTGCCTGTGGTTATTTCCAGCACAGAGTTACCCCGCAAAAACACTGTACTGGTGCCCAGGGCTCCCCCGACGACAGTAAGCTTGCTGCCGTCATAGAGGACCGTGTCTCCGCTGTAGGAGTTGGTATTGTTGAGGGTAAGAGACGCGCCGTCCAGAAGATTCAGCGTCGTTTCCCCGGTAATGGAACCATCCCCGCCGAAGACGAAGTCCGTTCCCACAACATTGATTTTGCCTGGCGCCACATCGCCGACAATCGTTACATTCTTGTTTACGCCGTCTCCGTTGGAGAAATAAACGGTCTGACCATCCGTATAGGCGGATGGAGTTCCATCAAGGTCCCAGGAAAGATCCGTTCCCGAGGTGCTCCAGTTGCCGCTTTTCCAGCGCAGGAGACCTTCCTTGTCGGCCAGGGAAATGTACAAGGTATTATCATTGATGGTAAACGTAGCCTTATATAATTCAGCCGCGGCACCACCGAGCGTAAACATGGAAAAGTCCGTCAATCCGGTTCCATGCAGAAGTGCATATTCCGTACTGGTAGTAATAGATGAAATGCCGAGCTGAATATCCGTGGCGGCAGTTCCCGTCACGGAATTAACCGTCAGAGCCGCCGTATCCGTGCTCAAGGAATCAAAGCTCAAGGCTCCTCCGTTCAATGTCAGGGCCGCGCCCAACGTAGCCGTTCCACCTGCAATGTTGGTCGTACCCAGTGTGGAACCGGCATCCAGGGAATAGCCAGCTTCGGATGTCACGGCAACATTGAGTCCCCCGCCGATGAGCAGGGTTCCCTGTCCGATGACGCTGGAATCCTTTACGGTCAGATTGCCTTCCCGCAGTTCCACCGTTCCGGTGAAGCCGGGAACGGCAGCCGTCTCTCCTTCAGCAGGAACAGGAACCTTGGCAGTACCATTCAGAACGAGGGTGCCTGCTCCCGTTTTCACGAGTTTTCCGCTGCCGGTCAATCCATTCTGGAATGTGATCGTACGGGCAGTGGTACCGTCGTTGGCATCCACAGTGTCAATAATCGTGCCATTAACGGAACCAACCAGATTGACGAACGCTCCCGTATAATTGGTATTGTAACCGAGCGACCAATTGCCCAGGGCACCCAGCGTACCTTCCCCCAACTGAATGACAGAGGAGCCGGCAAAATTGGTAATGCCGGAGGTCCCGAAGTTCACGCGGGCATCCCCGGTTGTGGCAGTACCCAGAAGAAATTGCCCCTTAAATACTCCGTTGCTTTCTCCCCAGAAATCCATTCCCAGCAGATTGGCCGTGCCGGCAGCAGCACTAAACGTTCCCTTCGACTGGGCTTCAGTACCAGCCCATGCCAGGAACATCGTAGCGCCCAGGGAATTGAGAGTACCCCCTGCAAATTAATTCTGCCGCTCCCTGCCGCCCAATGGGCAAGAAGAAGGCTGCGGGTATTCGCATGGCCATTATTCGTTCCCGTTACATTCAGGGTGGCCCCGGAATTTATTACAAAAACGCACTCGGACGTAGAGGGGTCTCCGTTCCTGTCCCCCAGGCGCAATTGGCCGGTGGACATTTCAGTACCTTGATTCAAAACAATCTGGGAACCATTCCAGCGGCTGCCCATGTAAACACCAGCTGCCGTCACCTGGCTATTGTTGAAATTCATGGTGCTGGTGCAGTAGTCATTTTTGATGGACCCCACCTGTATGGTATTGTCCTTGAACGTCACAGACGGGCCATATCCTCCGGAAGCCTCATCAAAACCAATTCTTCCCGCATAGTCAATATCCCCGGTAATCGTTACATTTCCGGTGTGCCCTTTGAATATAAGATTGTTGGAAGCCGCAACGGAATCCCCGCCCACGATGTTCGTAGTGAATGCGGAAGCGGTAGTAAGGCCATCCCCCAGTTCAAAAGTCATGTTCCCTTCCACCACCATTCTGGAAGCCGGCGCAACGGTATTCCCCGCCCCGCTGCGGATCAGGAAGGTACTGCCATTGTTCATGTGCAGGACGGCGTCCCCCATGCTGGTGGAGGAGGCAGCTCCCGACAGGTTGGCGGCAAGCGTTCCATTGATATAAACATTTTCAAGACCGGAAGCAGCCCCAAGCGAGACAGTATTATTTCCATTTGAGGATGCTGTAAGCCACACAATGAGGGAAGCCCCTTCCGAACCGCTAACCTCTGAAGAGAAAGAAGAAAAACGGCTGGCTTCACTTCCCAAGGTCAGCTCGGCATTGTTGCCCAGGATGACGGATTCCGCTGCCAGGGAAGCCGAATTCTCCAAAAGCAGGGAATAACCGGTCCCATCTCCAATTGTCATGGATTTGACGTCAATGGCTCCGGCAACAGTCACCGTTTTATTGCCTTCATCAGCATTGAAAATGACGGAATCCCCGTTCAGGAAGGAAGTGTCCGTTTTTCCGCCATCCCCTTCCTTGTACCAGCCCGTTCCCTTGTCACTCCAGGTCCCGGAATCGGAATTCCATATGAGGGTTTCCGCAGCGTAGCCCGCCCCCTTGTACTGCACGGACATTCCGGAACCAGTGGACACAAGCAGAAAGCCGCCTGCCCCCAACTGATCCGCAGAATTAACCTGCGTCAACGCTTCATAGGCATCTTCTCCAGTTTGCTTCCAGATGAGCAGGCTGTCCAGAGAACTTCCCAGGTCGGCACCAGCCGCCATGAATTTGCGGGTCAGCACCATGTCCGCAGTCAGCGTGCGGTTGGTCAGGGACGTGTCTTCCATGGTGTTTGCAACCACCACTTCCACATTCCACGTCTTTCCGTTTTTGGTGACCGTGGACGTATTCGCCAGATTGACGAGGCCGTTGAGGCCGATGTGCCAGTAATGGTTGCCTGCACCGGGACCGTTGTCAAGGTTGAGGTTGCCGCTCGGCGTCGTCAGGTTCAACGTGCCGTCCACATATACATTGGCATGGCCCTCAGCCTCACTATTTTTGATTTGTGTTCCAAACGATGTGGAGAGGGTTGAACCGCTCCCCACAAAAATACTTCCCGCATAGGGCCCCATGCCCACCGTTACATTGCTGTTCCCCGTAACGGAGATACCCCCCTGGTCGGAAGTAGAGGGGGGAGTGCCCGTAACGGTGGCATCGGCATCGTTAAAGATAAGATGAGGGCCCGTATCACCAGGCCTGGACGGTGCGGCATCACCCTCCCAATTGCCTGCCGTATCTACGGCGTCATTATCGCCGCCGCCTGTCCATGTAAATTCCGTGCCGCCAAAGGCAGGCGCCTGCCAAAAATCAGCGGAAGTAGCCGCCTGTGCAGAAAATGAAGAAAATCCGGCAAAAGAAACCAGAGAGGCAATAAGAGCGGAACGCAAACGAGGAGGAAGATGAAGTCTCATATCACAATAATGTTGTCCCCAGTAATAACCGGATTGTGAATCCGTTGGCAAGACTATTTTCCTTAAAGACTCTCCATGAATACTTCATGAA
>JAJQCV010000005.1 GCA_021202525.1 Akkermansiaceae bacterium
ATATAATTCCTTAGTTACCGTTTTTATAAAGATTAGGCTTCAGAATCCCTTCCTGCGCAAAGGGAAAATTTTGCATTGCGGAATTTCGTGTTGACCCTCCTATTATAGGAGGGTTTATAGCATAGACCTCACTGCATGATCCATGGAAAAAGAGTGCATGACAAATGTCCTTTTTCCGGCATGTTCAACCTTGTTTGCCAAATGAAATCCCAATTTATTTTCTCTTTACTTCTTGCCGCGGGGCCGCTCCTCTCTTCCTGCCGGGACGACGGAAGCGCGCAGGCCCCCCTGATGATGCCGGAGCCTGAAGTGACGGTGACGACGGTGCGCGGGGAGGAAATCCCCGTCACCTCCAATCTGCCCGGCCGCATGGAGGCCTTCCTTCAGGCGGAGGTGCGCGCACGCGTCACCGGCATCATTCAGGAACGCTTTTACCAGGAAGGGCAGAACGTCAAACAGGGCGACCTGCTGTTCAAGATTGAACCGGAGCCGCTTCAGGCGGCGCTGGACGAATGCAAGGCTGCCCTGGACCGCGCGCAGGCCGTGCTGACGGACGCGCAGGACAAAGCCAAAAGGTATTCCGCCCTGGTCTCCAAGGGGGCCGTGAGCGGCCGGGAGCATATGCAGTCCGTGGCGGAGGAAGCCCGCGCCCGTGCGGAATACGCCGCGGCGAAGGCCGCTCTGGAACGGGCCCGGCTCGATCTGGAATACACCAACGTGACGGCTCCCATTTCCGGGCGCGTGCGCCGCGCCCTGGTCACCAAGGGGGCGCTGGTGGACCAGAACGGGTTCACCCACCTGACCACGGTGGAGCAGATAGACCCCATCTATGTCCGTTTCAGTTCCCCCGCCTCCCAGCGCAGCAGGCTCCGCAGGGCCATTCTTTCCGGCCTGTGGAAGGAAATACCGCTGGAAGAAATCAAGGTCCGGCTGCTCCTCCCCAACGGAGAGGAATACCCGCATAAGGGCCATTTCTTCTTCTCGGACATGGCGGTGGACCCCGGTACGGATACCATTGAAATGAGGGCCCAGTTCCCCAACCCGGACCACGAACTGCTTCCCGGAAGCTATGTGCGCGTGGTCTTTGACAAGGCCGTGCGCAACCATGTCTTTTCCGTGCCGCGGGATTCCGTGATGCGCACGGCGCAGGGCGCCTCCGTCCTCGTCGTCGGGAAGGACGGCATTCTGGAAAACCGCCCGGTGACGACGGAAACCATGAATGAAAAGAGATGGCTGGTCACCTCCGGCCTGAAGGACGGGGACAGGGTGGTCACCAGCAAGACAATGTTCCTCCAGCCCGGAATGAAAGTGAGCGTGAAGGAAGAGGCCGCTCCCCGGGAAAACTCCAACTGAACGCCAGACCATGCCTGACTTTTTTATCAACCGTCCCATTTTCGCGTGGGTGGTGGCCCTGCTGATCTCCCTGGTCGGCCTGCTGGCCATTCCCATGCTGCCCGTGGCGCAGTACCCGGACATCGCTCCGCCCGTCATCACCATCCGCACCACTTATCCGGGGGCCTCCGCCCAGATTACGGAGGAGGCCGTCACCGCCGTCATTGAAAAGGAAATCAACGGCGCACCGGGCCTGCTGTACATGTCCGCCACCAGCGACTCCAACGGCATGGTGGAAATAGCCGTCACCTTCCAGCAAGGGACGGACCCGGACATTGCCGCCGTGGAAGTGCAGAACCGCCTGAAAATCGTGGAATCCCGCCTGCCGGAATCCGTACGCAGGGAAGGCGTGTTCGTGGAAAAATCCTCCAACAACATCCAGGCCGTCATTTCCCTGTCCTCCGACGGGGCGCTGGACGGCACGGAGCTGGGGGAACTGGCCTCCGCCCGCCTCATTCCGGAATTGAAGCGCGTGAAAGGCGTGGGCCGCGTGGAGTTGTTCGGGGCGGAAATGTCCATGCGCATCTGGCCTGATCCGGAAAAGCTGGAAGCCCTCCGGCTCACGCCTACGGACATCGTCGGCGCCGTGGCTTCCCAGAGCGAGCGCATCATCATCGGGGACATCGGCGGTGCGGCCGTCTCCAAAAGCGCGCCGATCAACGCCAGCGTGGTGGCCAGCGAGGAATTGCACACGCCGGAGGACTTCGAAGCCATTGCGCTGAGAACGCTCCCGGACGGCTCCTCCGTCAAGCTGGGGGACGTGGCGCGCGTGGAACTGGGCGCCAACAATTACTCCTTCTTCTCCCGGTGCAACGGACTGGCCGCCACCGGCATGGCCATCAAGATGGCCCCCGGCTCCAACGCCGTGGAAACCATGGGGCTGCTGAGGGACAAGATGGACGAACTGTCCAAGGATTTTCCCCCCGGCGTTTCCTACCAAATCCCGTATGAGACCACCCACTTTGTGGAAATCTCCATCCGGAAGGTGGTCTCCACGCTGCTGGAAGCCATCGGCCTGGTGTTCCTGGTCATGTTCCTGTTCCTCCAGAACTTCCGGGCCACGCTGATTCCGACGCTCGTCGTGCCCGTGGCCCTGCTGGGAACCTTCGCCGTCATGTGGATTTCCGGATTCTCCGTCAACATGCTCACCATGTTCGGCATGGTGCTCAGCATCGGCATCCTGGTGGACGACGCCATCGTCGTGGTGGAAAACGTGGAGCGCATCATGCAGGAGGAGGGGCTGGACGCGCGGCAGGCCACCATCAAGGCCATGAAGCAGATCGGCGGCGCCATCGTGGGCATTACCGCGGTGCTGGTGTCCGTGTTCATCCCGATGGCCTTCTTCAGCGGAGCCGTGGGCAACATCTACCGCCAGTTCTCCGTGACCCTGATCGTTTCCATCTCCTTCTCCGCGTTCCTGGCCCTTTCTCTGACGCCCGCGCTCTGCGCCGCCATGCTGAAGCCCTCTTCCGTGGAGCACCAAGACAAGAGGGGCTTCTTCGGCTGGTTCAACAGGACGATTAACCGCTCCACGGAACGCTACGGAAAAACCGTCTCCGGCATCATCCGGCGGCCCGTCCGCTCCCTCTTCGTGTACGTCCTCGTCATTGCCGGGGCGGGGTACCTGTACCTCACGCTGCCCTCCTCCTTCCTTCCGGAAGAAGACCAGGGGAGCTGCATGGTGCTCGTCTCCCTGCCGCCCGGCACCCTTCAGGAGGAGACGGGCGCGCGCCTGCGCGACGTGGAAGAATACCTGATGAAGAACGAGCCGGTGAAGCACGTCTATTCCGTGGGCGGCTTCAGCTTCTTCGGCAGCGGGACGAACATGGCCATGCTCTTCGTCGGCCTGAAGGACTGGAGCGAGCGCACGGACCCGGCCCTGGGCGTCGGTGAAATCGTAAACCGGATCAACGGCCGCTTCATGAGCGACCCCCAGATGTTTGTCCTGGCCATGAACGTGCCGGCCCTGCCGGAACTGGGGAACTCCTCCGGGTTCGACTTCCGGCTCCAGGACCACGGCGGCATCGGCTACGAACGCCTGGTGGAAGCCCGCGAGGAATTGCTCAGCCGGGCCGCTTCGGACCCCAGCCTGGCGGACGTCCACTTCATGGGCCAGGCGGACACGCCGCGCCTGGGCGTCTCCATTGACCGGGACAAGGCCTTTTCCATGGGCGTGCCCATGACGGAAATCAGCAACTCCCTGGCGGTCATGTTCGGCTCCAGCTATGTGGGAGACTTCATGCACGGCAGCCAGGTGCGCCGCATCATCATCCAGGCGGACGGGAAGAGCCGCCTGAGCGGGGACGACATTGAAGACCTGCACGTGCGCAATGAATCGGGCAGCCTCCTGCCGCTCTCCTCCTTCGTCGATCTGGAATGGACGGCCGGGCCGCCGCAGCTCACCCGGTACAACAACTATCCCTCCTTCACCATCAACGGCTCCGCCGCTCCCGGCAAAAGCAGCGGGGACGCCATGAAGACCATGGAGCGGATTGCCTCTTCCCTGCCTCCGGGGATCGGCTTTGAATGGACGGGGCAGTCCTATGAGGAACAGCAGGCCGGCTCCCAGGCCTCCCTCCTGTTCGGGCTTTCCATCCTGATCGTGTTCCTGGTGCTGGCCGCGCTGTATGAAAGCTGGTCCATCCCCTTCGCCGTCATCCTGGTGGTGCCGCTGGGGCTGATCGGGGCGCTGCTGGCCGTCTTCCTGAGGGACATGCCCAACGATATCTACTTCAAGGTGGGCCTCATCACCACCATCGGCCTTTCCGCCAAGAATGCCATTCTGATTGTGGAAGTGGCCAAGGAGCTGTACCGGGACGGCATGGGCGTGATGGAAGCCACGGTGACGGCGGCCAAGCTGCGCCTGCGCCCCATCCTGATGACCTCCCTGGCGTTCGGCGCGGGCGTCATTCCGCTTGCCTTTGCGCGCGGCGCGGGCGCCGGAGCGCAGCAGGCCGTGGGCACGGGCGTGCTGGGCGGCATCATCACCGCCACGGTGCTGGCCATTTTCCTGGTTCCCCTCTTCTTCCGGCTGACGGCCGGGAAGAGAAAAAAGGTGTAAATCCTCCGGAGAATTTCCGGTGCAACAGGGCTGTTCCGCTGATGGGCGGGGCGGCCCTGTTGCCTTCCCAAATGGCTTAAGTGCATGAGCGGATTGAAATGTGGCACCTGATTTGTATCGATGGCAAGTGGCATGCAGTCCCTATGTTGCCGCGTCTTGCAAGGTGCGGAGTTTCTATTTCTGCCCGGCAGGAAGCGGTTGATCTTCATGAATGTGGGCGTGCCCATGCCGGGATGCGGACCATGATGATTTTCCTTTGATGGGGCAATAATCCATCTTTGCCGGAAGAAACCGGAGAAAAGTTTTTCATGGAATCCTGTTGACTTACAGTAACTGTAACCTTTAAACAGGAAACAAGGGGAAGCGCCGGAGTACGGTCTCCCCGGATGGACCGGCCCGGTGCGGGCCGGTGCACAGGGTCAACCATTCACCGGAACACCAGACATGAAGAGCAAATCAATCATAGCCGCCGTGGCGGCGTCACTCCTGACCGGGCTGGGATGTTCTGCCCAGGAACAGCCCAAAGTTTCCACGGAACCGTCCAGGATTCTCGTCGCCTATTATTCCTGGGGCGGCAACACGAAGTACGCGGCCGCCCAAATCCAGAAGGAAACGGGGGGAACCTTGTTTGAAATCAAGCCTGTCAAGCCTTATCCCGCCGATTACCGGGAATGCACCGTGCAGGCCAAGAAGGAGATTCAGGAAGGAATCAGGCCGGAATTGAGCACCAGGGTGGAGGACATCGGGAAGTACGACGTCGTGTTCATCGGGAGTCCCAACTGGTGGAGCACGATCGCCCCTCCCGTTTCCTCCTTCCTGGCGGGGCATGATCTCTCCGGAAAGACGGTAATTCCCTTCGTGACACACGGGGGCGGCGGCATGGCGCGCTGCGCGGACGCGGTCCGCAAGCTGTGCCCGAAGTCCGCCGTTCTCAAGGGCGGGGCCTTTGCCGGCGACGGAATCAGAACGGCCAGGGCCTCTCTGGCCAAGTGGGTCCATGACACAATCACCATCAACAAATAATGCTCCTGATGAAACGAATCCTTCTGGGAACGGCCTGTTCCCTCCTTTTCCTGACGAACCACACGGAAGCACAAACCATGAACAACAGCACGGAAGCCCTGTCGCCAAAGGAACGGCAGATTGCCGCCATCAGCGCCCATACCGCCCGCGGCGATATGGACGGACTCAAAACCGCCCTGGCAACGGGGCTGGACGCCGGGCTCAGCCTGAACGAGATCAGGGAAGTCCTCGTCCAGATGTATGCCTATTGCGGTTTCCCCCGCAGCCTGAACGCCCTGAACTCCCTGATGGAGCTGTCCAAAGAGCGCGCCGCGCGCGGCATCAACGACAGGGAGGGCGCGGAAGCCGGAGCCCCTCCGGCAGGCAGGAGCATCGACTTCGGCACGGAGAACCAGACAAAACTCTGCGGCGCTCCGGTCAAGGGCGAACTTTTCCAGTTTGCCCCGGCCATTGACGAGTTCCTGAAAGCCCACCTCTTCGGCGACATCTTCGGGCGCGACAATCTTGACTGGAAAACCCGGGAGCTTGCCACCATTGCGGCCCTGGCCGCCATGAAGGGCACGGAAAGCCAGTTGAACTCCCACATCAGCATCGGCAAACACAACGGCCTGACGGACGAACAAGTGGACGCCATTCTGGCCGTTTCCGGCTCCGCCGGAAGGGACGACCCCTTCCCGAAGGGCAATCCCGCCCCCGCCAATTTCACCGGGAAGGCCTGGGTGGCCATGATGGTGGACAACAGGGACTGCGACATGTCCGCCTACAACGTCACCTTTGCCCCCGGCACACGCAACAACTGGCACAGCCATTCCGTGGGTCAGGTGCTGTTCTGCACAGAGGGCACGGGCTATTACCAGGAGCGCGGCAGGAAGGCCCGACGCCTGGAGCCCGGAAGCGTAGTGGAAATCCCGGCAAATACGGAGCACTGGCACGGAGCGGCTCCGGACAGAGAATTCGTCCACATCGGCATTACGCCTAAAGCCGCTTCCAACAAAACCGTCTGGGGCGGCCCAGTAACGGATAAGGAATACGCGGAGGCCACCGGAGGGAAATAGCAGCGCCCGGAACAGAAAACGGATCATGACAAAGAGGGGGATGTTTTCCCCCTCTTTTTTGTAATAGGACCATCCATGATGAATAGTTCAAGCAGCATCTCGCGCAGAGCGAGCCTGAAACAGATGGGCATGGCCGCCGCCGGAGCCGGGCTGGGGCTGGGCTTTGCGTCCGCCGCGGAAACCGTTCCCGCCGCCGGGAAAAAGCTGAAAGTGGCGCTCGTCAATGGAAGCCCGCATGAACACGGGTGCACCTATACGGCGCTGAAGGAAGTAGCGGGGGCGCTGGAGGGCTGCGGCGTGGAAACGGAAATTTTCTGGATCGGCAGCCATCCGGTAGCCGGGTGCATCGCCTGCGGGGAATGCCGGAAAACGGGCAGGTGCTTCCGGAATGACTGCGTGAACCTGTTTCTTGAAAAAGTCCCGGGCTGTGACGGCTTCATCTTTGGCTCTCCCGTTCATTTCGCTTCAGCGGCGGGGGACATGAGCTCCTTCCTGGACCGGGTATTTTATGCCGCATCGGCCCGGTTCAGGGGCAAGCCCGGCGCGGCGGTCACCAGCTGCCGCAGGGCGGGAAGCACCGCCACGCTTGACCAGTTGAACAAATACCTTCTGTTCAGCTCCATGCCCATCGTCTCCTCCCAGTACTGGAACATGGTTCACGGGAACACGCCGGATGAAGTCCGCAAGGACCTGGAAGGCCTGCAAATCATGAGGACGCTGGGCCGGAACATGGCCTGGCTGCTGAAAAGCATTGAAGCGGGAAGGCTGGCGGGAGTGCCCCTCCCAGAGGAAGAACCGCGCGTAGGGACCAATTTCATCCGGTAACCGCGTTCAGTCCTCCGGCGTGATGTTCGGTTCGTTCGCGGGGGCGTGGTTCATGGGATTGCAGCTGTCCGGCCTGCGGTTTTCCAGCAGGTCCTGATAGAATTTCTTCTTGTATTTCAGCACTTCCATCTGCTTTTTCAGCACGCGGAGCTGGTTCCTGAGGCTCTTTTCCTGCTTGAAGATGAGTTCCGCCCGTTCCGGAATAGTGGAATCCCCTTCCTGGCACAGGTCGATGTAATGCTTGACCTCCTCAATGGGAAGCCCCGTCATGCGGAGGCAGTGAACCAGGCGGAGCCAGCCCAGAGTGTATTCGGAAAACATGCGGGCGTTTCCGCCGCTGCGGTCCACATCGGGAATCAGCCCCACGTTCTCATAATAGCGGATGGTGTAGGCGGACATTTCCATCATGTCCGCAACCTGCTTGACCGTGTATTTGGGGGTGCGGTCGTGGGAGGCTCTGTAAGTGCCCAGTTTGGGCTTTTGCTTGATCATCTTCTTGGAGAATGGTTACAGTTACTCTAATATTCCGGAGGAGATGGAAAGGCAAGCATTTTACCATGGTGCATGACGAAAGGGGATTCCCGGAACATGAAGGGGAAGGAGAGGAGGTAGATTGCAGGGATGCCGGAACATGGAGGAAGGGCGTCTTTCCGTAATGGCCCTCCTAAAAAAAAGGCCGTCCCGCGCGGGGGACAGCCTTTTCCGTGAAAAACGGGAGGGATATTTCCGTTACACCCTGCGGCGGCGCATCATCAGTGCGGCCAGTCCCAGCAGGCTCAGGGAAGCCGCGGCGGGTTCCGGAACCGCCAGCGTTCCTTCCAGGGAAATATCGCGGATGGTTCCGCTGTTGCCGTTGGTGC
>JAJQCV010000027.1:0-20365 GCA_021202525.1 Akkermansiaceae bacterium
CGATCCCGTAGCCGGAGGCGGTGATGCGGCCGGAAAGCGGGGAAGGCGCGGGCTGGATCTCCGGCGTCTCCCCGGAAGTGGAGGAATCCCTGTACCAGCTGGGCGATCTGCTGGGCGTGGCGTACCAGATCTACGACGACTGCCTGGACATGGTGGGTGATGAGGACGATGCCGGCAAAACCCTTCATACGGACGCCGGAAAGGGCAAGCTGACCCTCCCCATCTTCAATCTGCTGGAATGCGGCGACAGGAACGTGGAAGCCACCCTGCGCGACGCCATTGAAAACCGGGAAGCGGTGGATTATTCCGAATTCCATGACAACCCCGTCTTTGCGGAATCCCTGGACAAGGCGATCCAGGTGGCCCTGGAGAAAAACGAGGCCGCCCGTGAAATCCTGTGGCTCCTGCCGCAGACGGAATACCGGGAAGCCCTGGCGGAAATGACCTTCTACATGGACGAACTGCTCAACGATTGCAGAATATCCTGACGCCTTAACCGCGGCGGTCGGCCATTCTTGGAATGGCTTCCTTCCATTGATCCTTGTTTTCCCTTTTCCTGTCCGCTCTCGGCGCCCTGGGAATGGGTGGACTCTTTTGGCCTGTTTTTACCGGCCTGTACCCGGTTTTGCCCCCATCCCTTGCTGTAGGGCCGGGCAGAGGGATTAAGCAAGGCGGCTTCCCTGTTTATCGGGAATGTTTCCATGGTTCCGGGAGGGTTCCTGATAAGGGCCGGAGCAGGGGAACATGGCATGGAAGCCGAAAAGCAAATCAGCTCGTTTGTTTCCGTAAACCCCGGATTCTGCCGGAATACGCACGGCACGGCTGACGGGAGCCGCAGTCAGTCCGGAACCACGCCGCGGGAAGGGCCCGGCCTGGCGGAGAGGAAGCCCGCAAAATCCTTTCTCCGGGGAAAACCGGATGGCTTATGCCGGGTCCGTGGCCCCGTACCGGCGCGCCCGGAAGAAGTAGGCCACGGCTACGATCCCGGCGAGGGCGGAGTACAGCAGGAAGCGGTCCGTGGAAATGGCGTTGGAAGCCTGGCCGTTGGAAAGGAAGAACGTGATGGCCGCCACCAGCATGTTCCCGGCAAAGATGGTGAGGTTCCAGAAGCTGGTGATGACGCTTTTCAAATGGAGGGGAGCCTGCGTATACGCAAATTCAAGGCCGGTGGTGCTGACCAGAATCTCGGAAATCGTCAGCACGCAGTAGGGAATGAGCTGCCAGGCAATGGACATGACGGCTCCCGACTCCAGCCTGTGCTGAAGCCACGCCACGATCAGGAAAGTGACGGAACTCAGGGCGATGCCCGTGCCGAGCCGGACAAGCGGCCTGGCGAGCCTCACCACGTTCGGATAAACGAAAACGGTGATGAGCGGGATGAAAATCATCACGAAAACGGGATTGGCCGCCTGTATCTCCTCCGGGCCAATGGACCATGTTCCGGAACCAGGCAGGGGAATGGAGATGGGAACCATGTTGTTGCCCTGGGCCACCCAGGAGGAAGCCGTCTGGTCAAAAATGGACCAGAACGGGATGACGAACGCGAAGATGGAAAGGATTTTCAGGATGTGCCGCGTATCCGTGACGGCGTTTTCCCCGCAAACCAGGGTTGCCTTGTTCCAGCCCCCGCGGAAAAGGACGGTAAAGAGCACCTGCCAGAAGCCGCGGCGGCTTGCACTCCGTGAGGGCGGTATTTTGTTGTATTTGCGGCGCCCCAGCCAGAAAACGAAGGTGGCGATCCCCATGAAGATGCCCGGCACGGCAAAGGCCCAGCTGTAGCCATAATGCTGTTCCATGGCCGGGATAACCAGGAAGGAAAAGAAGGAACCGAGGTTGATGGCCCAGTAAAAGGCGTTGAACGCCTTGGTCATCAGCCTCGGGGACTTGTCCGGAATCTGGTCCCCCATGAAGGCGGAAACGCACGGCTTGATGCCGCCGGCCCCCAGGGCGATGATGAAGAGGCCCGCCATCAGGATGTAGCGGCGCGCCTCAATGGTGTGGAACAGGTCCGCGGTGGCCAGAACGCCATGCCCCACGCAGTAAAGCAGGGAGATGTACAGGATGGTCTTGTACCGTCCCCATACCTTGTCCGCCAGCCATGCTCCCGCCACCGGCAGCAGGTACACCATGCCCACGAAGATGTGCAGCGTGGAGGTGGCCCAGTTCTCGCTCATCAGCAGGTGGCCGGTCATGTACAGCATCAGGATGGATTTCATGCCGTAGAAGCTGAAGCGTTCACAGGCTTCCGTGCCGATGATGAACCTGGACTGGGAGGGAAGGGCGTTCATGGGGGAGGAGGGGCAGTTGTCAGAAAGTGCCGGAAAGGGCAATAAAAATGATGGCCCCTGAAGGAGGGCCATCATGAAAATGGTGCCGGGATGCAGTGCGCCGCGTGCAGGCCAGGGCTGGATGCGAAACGGCGGCGGCAGTCATGACCGGGGAGGGTTAGCGATGCTGGTTGACGATGGGGGCTATTTCCACCTTGTATTTGGCAATGCAGGCCTTCAGCCAGTCCATCATCAGCATGGCCCTAGTCTGGGCGGAAAGGACGGGCGCATACTGCTGCGTGGCCTTGATCTGGAATTCGGGCGTGTCTTCCAGTTCGCGCTTGACCAGCTGGACCAGCAGGATTCCGTCCCCCGTATCGATGGGCTGGGCCATTTTCCCGGGATTGATGAGAGCGCTGGCTCCGAAAACTTCCAGGGGAACGGGAAGCTCCTTGGGGGGAGCCAGGCGGGAGCTCATGGCCTGGTCCATGATGGCCTGGAATTCTTCCGGGCTCTTCGCGTTCTGGCTGTAGATGCTGTTGAGGAGGATGTTCGGATTGATGAAGGGGCCGTAAGCGGCGGTTTTCGCCCCTGCCTTGGAGGCAATGGCATTGAATTGCTCAATGGCGTCCGGGGCCTTGTCCAGTTCCGTCCTGAGTTCGGAAGCCGCCTTGTTCAGGGATTCCTCGGTCATGGTGTCCAGCAGGTCCGCCCGCGCGCTGTTGCGCGCCAGTTCGTAAGGCAGGGCTTTCACGGGAGTGATGCCTTCCAGCTTCACCAGGACCACCTGGCCGTCTTCCAGAACCTGCATGGTGCTGATCTGTTCGGCTCCGGACTTGGCGCGCGCCTCTTCAATGGCCTTGGCGTCTGCATCCGCGTTCAGGGCCGGTGCGCCGGTCAGGGAAAAGACCACGTCCAGCAGGGTGGCGCTGCGTCCGTCGGAAGCGGACTGGTTGATGGGCTGGTTGATTTCTTCCGGAGCGTTCTTGCGGGTAACGGCCGCATAGGTTTTCTTCTCCATTTTGCACACGTTCGGAGTTTTGGCCAGGGCTTCGCCGATGGTCTGGTCCATGTTTTTTCCGTTGGTGGCGTTCAGGGGTTCCCAGATGTCGTTTTCCACCAGGTTCATGGTTTCCATGGTGGCGTTGGAAATGTCTCCGGGCTTGGGAGCCTTGGCATCTCCTTCCGGAGTGAAGGTGTATACGGTGAAGAAGCGGGCTTCCTCATTCTTGTAATTCTCCTTGTGCTTGTCCCAGAACGTCTTGATTTCCTCTTCGCCGGGGTCTGTCTTGGGGCGGAAGGCGCTCTTTTCCAGGAAGGCGGTGTTGACCGTGATCTGCTGGTTTTCAGATTCCGCCACGGCCTGGGCAAAATTGGATTCCACGGCAACGCCGCCGGTCACAACGTCCTCAATGCGCACCAGGCTCATGGTGTCTCCCATCAGGCCGCGCAGGATTTCTTCCTGGAGCTTCTTGCCCTGGTTGCCGCGCATGGAAATGAAATCGTCGTACTTCTTGGGATCGAACACGCCCTTGTCATCCAGGAATTCCGGAATGTTGCAGATGGCTTCGTCAATCTCCGCATTGCTGGGGGTGAGGCCCAGGCGTTCCGCTTCCCGGCGGATGATGCCGCGGTAGGCCAGGAAGGCGGCGTTGGGATTGTTGGTCTTCATCAGGTAGCAGATATTCCGCAAATCCTGTTCCGTGGCAAAGTGGTTCCGGACCAGGGGGCCGAAGCTGGAGGAAAAGGAATAGGCCATACTGAGGCCCGTCTGTCCCATATTGACGTAATCCTTCTCTCCGTAGGACTTTCCGTCCACGGTCACGAAAGTCTGCTTGAACATGCCGGACAGGGAACCGCCGCTTACGTCCCCGCCGATGAACATGAGGCCCACGAACACCAGGGCCATGGCCGCCATGATGACGATTGTATGTTTGCGTAAAAAATCTAACATGGAATATGATGTTGAATATGCGTGTGTCACCGGTCCCGGACTGACGGCAGTCTGGACAGCCCGGACCTTTTACACCTTTTCATACGGGTAGGCAAGTACGAAGCTTTCCGCTTCCCGCGGCTTTTCCAAAACATTGCGGCATGCGCTTTCCTGTCATGAAGAATGTTCCGGGCAGGAGCAGAACAGTATTTGACCTAGACGGTGGTGCAAATACGCCGTATGTTCTCCGTGCGCGGGCGGCACCGGGCGGCCGGGAGCCGCTCTGCCGCCGCCCTCTGCGGAGCGCGGCGCGTGTCCGCAGCCGGACGGCCTTTTAAATGCAAGGATTTATGCTGAACCAGGTAGTAGAACTCAAAAGAGAAGTGACGGCGGTGCAGATCCCCAGCGGGGATGTGCTGACCCTGCCGGAGGGGGAGCGCGTGTACATCACCCAGATACTGGGCGGCACCTATACCGTGGCCACGGACTACGGCCTGGCCCGCATTTCCAGGGAAGACGCGGATGCGCTGGGCGCCGAGCCCGTGGAAAATTCCCCGGAAACGGCCGGACTGGATGAAAACGCCACGCTTGAGGAACGCGTCTGGGACACGCTCAAATGCATTTACGATCCGGAAATTCCCGTGGACATCGTGGACCTGGGCCTGATTTACGACGTAACCGTGACGGAACTGGAAAACGGCCTGCATCACGTGGCCGTGAAGATGACCCTCACCGCCCCCGGCTGCGGCATGGGCCCCCACCTGGTGATGGAGGCCAAGGACCGCATTGAAGCCCTGGAAGGCGTGGAGGCCGCGGATGTGGACATGGTCTGGGATCCCCCGTGGAACCAGGAAATGGTGAGCGAGGAAGGGAAAATGAAACTCGGACTGATTTGATCCCATGCCGGTGACCTTGAAATTATCCGACGAAGAGGCGCGGCATCTGGCGGAAATGCTTTCAACCGCCGCTACCGTAGCTGCCGCCAACCAGCAGGACGGAGCGGAGGGAAGCCTGGTGGCGTGGGGAAAGCTCATTTCCCGCCTGATGGAGGACCTGTCGGAAACCCCCAGGCTGAAAGGCCGCATTGCCTATGCGGAGGACCTGGGAGCCTACGCCTTCACCCGGGAATATGAGGAAAACGCCTTTTACCAGGACTGCCTGGACGAATACCGGGACAACATTTTCTGGGCGGACCTGGTGACGCGCATGGCGGACAAGGCCATCAGCGAACACCTGGGGCCGGAATACTTTGAAAACATGTCGGAGGAAGAGCGCCGCCATACCGCGGAGGCCCTGGAAAAATCCCTGTGGCAGGAATGCGCCAGATACGGCATTGACCGTCTGGGCTTTATCCTTCCTCCTTCGGACGGGTAAAACCGCCTCTTTTTCCTCCTTCTCTCTTTGTCCTTCTCCCGTTGGAAGAAGAGGGCGCCTCACGCATGTGAAAAGCCCTCTTTTGCGAATCTCTGCGCATGGAGTCCGGACATTTGGAAACTGCCTGTTCCTTGATCTCCCGTATGGACTGGTTTACCGGTCCGGGTCTTCCGGCAGGGGCGGGGTGGGACTGAGCAGGTGTTCCGTCTCCCGGGGAGTGGAAAGCACCTTGTAATAAGCCCATACAGCGGCGATCAGAACGCCGCTGATGGAAAAAATCATGGTAAGCCAGCCGGTAAGGGACATAATTATTTGGTGTGCACCTGCACGAGCCGGGTGACGTCTTCACCGGGCGGTACAGGCTTTACATCCTGAGGCAGAGGGCGGCTTTCAAACAGCTTGAAATCCGTCATCACCGTTTCGCCGCCCGTCTGGAGCAGGACG
Organism: Akkermansiaceae bacterium; assembly: GCA_021202525.1. Taxonomy (GTDB): domain Bacteria; phylum Verrucomicrobiota; class Verrucomicrobiia; order Verrucomicrobiales; family Akkermansiaceae; genus Akkermansia. The sequence continues at coordinate 6,019 of JAJQCV010000027.1, forward strand.
GAACCGTTCGGCTGGATTTCCGCCATGACGTTGCTGGAGGGGGTGGGGTCGCCTGTAAAGGTAACGCCGGTGCTGGGGAACCATTTGCCGTCCTTGTACGTAAAGCCGGGGCCGAAGAACGCGCCGCGCGCTTTCTTGGCGGATTCAAAATTGCGCATGAAATCCTCCACGAACCCTACGGAGTAGGAAAGTTCCTTCCTGGAGGAATGGGTTTTCCACTTGGAAATGAGGTCCCAGGAGCCGGTCTTGTTGTTGAAGTAAAAGCCGCTGATTTCCTTGAACGCCCCCATTTTCTTGATGCAGACGAGAAAGCGCATGTTTTCCCCCACTTCCCAGGGATAATCCACAAAGCTTTGGCCGCCAGTCCCCTCGCCGCCGAAGCGTCCGGCCCTGGCGCTTTCTCCCAGCTTCAGCAGCTTGGTGCGCTCTTCTTCCGGGACGCTGTTGGGGTTGTTCCCGTGGGGTACCGGGTCCCAGATGGAAAAAATGATCACTTTCCTGCCGTTGGACTGTTCCTGGAAGCCGATGTAGCCGTCGTCAAAGTTCATGGCGCAGAAATAGGTGCCGGGAACGGAGGTGCGGGCCTTTACTTCGTTGTACAGGGCGGCCGCCTGGGCCGGATGGCCGTCCTGCCTGATATGCACGGATCGGCATTGCCGCTTCGCCAGGACTTCCGGGGACTGGGCGTGGACGAATGATGCTGCGGCAAGCAGGGAGGCGCAGACGACGGCTGTTGCGGAAAAAAGACGCATGGGAATGATTGATGTTGACGGTTTGTTCCGGGCACGCCCGTTCGGGCGCTCCGCGGCACATGGTTAGTACGGACTAATTACGTGGCCGTTTTATTCAATCTCTCACGTCTTTCCGTTTTTTTCAGGGTTTTTCAGGCATGGTGCGCCGTCTGAAGATGGAGAGGACGCAGGCTTTTCCGGCAATGAAAATTTTACGTCCGAAAGGCCGTCAAACACTTCATTCGTTTCCATTCCTCTCAGCGCCTGAAAGGTTGCGGCGTTCCCGGCGGCGGAAGAAAGGAAAGGCCGCCCCGCGGGATGCGGAAGCGGCCTTCACAGGATGATGAACGGAAAGAAAGTCCTTTTGTTCTTTTAACGGATCGGGTTGATGAACAGGGGCATCAGGCCGCCGATCACGATGAAGACGGAGAAGGCCGCCAGCATCACGCCGGAGATGACGGGCACCTGCACGGGTTCCATGCCTTCTTCCGGCTTGTCCCAGTACATGGAGCGGATGACCTTGAAGTAATAATAGAAGCCTGCGGCGGCGCAGATGATCATGATGGGCAGCATCCAGTTCAGGTACAGGCCCGTGTTGATGACGTAGACGAAGGAGATCATTTTGGCGAAGAAGCCGGCCGTCAGCGGAACGCCTGCCAGGGAGGCGAACATGATCGTGATGGCGAGGGCCAGGCGGGGATTGGTTTTGCCAAGGCCCCGGAAGGCGGAGATTTCCTCGCTGCCGCGCTGGGTGCGGATCATGGCGAGGGCGAAGAAGGCCCCGAAAGTCATGACCAGGTACACCGCCAGGTAGAAGGGCGCGTTGGGCGCCAGCTGCCCCTTCACCGTGCCGATGAAGAGAGGCAGGATGAAGCCGGCCTGCGCGATGGAGGAATACCCCATCAGGCGTTTCAGGTTGGTTTGGGGAATGGCTCCCAGGTTGCCCACCAGCAGCGTGGCCGCGGCCATCAGGGCGATGACGAACTGGACGGCGGGAATGCCGGCGAAGGGTGCCAGAATGATGCTCAGCAGGGCGAAGCCGGCCACCTTGGACGCTACGGAGAGGAAGGCCGTCACCGGGGTGGGTGCGCCCTGGTACACGTCCGGAATCCACAACTGCATGGGAACGGCGCCGATCTTGAAGGCGGTGCCGAGCAGAAGCAGGGCCAGGGCGAAGAACATGCCCGGTGCCGTCTGTCCGGAAAGGGCGGCCATGACGATGGCGCGGTTGTATTCAAAGGTGCCGGTCATGCCGAAGTACCATGCCAGGCCGAAGACGAGGAAGCCCGTGCTGACGGCTCCCAGGATCAGGTACTTGATGCCCGCTTCCGTGGAGCCGAGGTTCCGGCGGAAATAGCCCACCATGATGAAGGAGCTCAGCGTGAGCACTTCCAGGGAAACGAAGAGTTCCACCAGGTTGGCGGCCTTGCACAGGGAGGTGATCCCCACGCAGGCGAGCAGGGGCAGGATGTAGAATTCCCCTGTGCCGTCCTGCGTCTTGGAGTCGTTGGAAGACAGGTTGATGACGGCGCGGAAGTCCACGGAAAGGAGCAGGGTTATCGCCGTGGCGACCAGGGCCAGAATAATGTAGGTATTGGCATAGAGGCTTTCCATGTAGAAGGGAAGCATTGCCAGGGCGCCCGCCGCCCCGATCAGGCCGAAGACGAATTTGGGAGCCTTCTTGAAGAAGGTTTCAGCCAGGAGCAGGATCATCGCCAGGCCGGCCAGGATGAATTCCGGAATGTACGCTTGCATGGGTAAAAGAAGATCAGGTTAAGCTTGGATTGTATTCAGGGGATGATCAGGAGAAGAATTGGAGAACCAGGTCCGGCAGGAAGCCGAAGACGACCAGGGTGATGACCAGGAAGTAGTTGGCCGCGCGTTCGGCGGGCAGCAGTTCCGTGGCGTAGGCGGCGGCCTTGGACAGGTCGCCCTGGAAGATGTTGCGGTAGGCCCTCAGCATGTACACGGCGCCGATGACCAGGCCCCACAGGCAGAGGATCGTGGCGATCTGCACGGGGCCGAAGCCGTTCTCGAATCCGGCGAAACCGGAGAAGAAGACCATGAACTCGCCCGGGAAGTTCGCCAGGCCGGGGAGGCCGATGGAGGCCATGCCCGCCAGGCCGAAGACGAAGGCCATGCGGGGCAGCCTGGTTCCCAGACCGCCCAGGGAATTGATTTCCAGCGTGCCGGTCTGCTTTTCAATCTGGCCGCAGAGCATGAAGAGCAGGGCGATGGAAAGGCCGTGGGCCAGCATCAGCAGGGCCGCGCCTTTCACGGCCCAGGGGTTGGCTTCCGTGGAACCGGATACGATCAGGGCGGCGAAGGCCAGGAAGATGTAGCCCATGTGCATCACGGAGGAGTTGCCCAGCAGCAGGTCCAGCCGCTTCTGGTTCACCGTCACGTAGCCCACCCAGATCACGTTGCACACCAGCAGGACGAGCAGGATATTTGTCCAGGGCAGGAAGCCCGCTTCCATCAGGGGCTGGAACATGAACAGGCCGTACAGGCCGAATTTTTTCAGAACGCCCGCGTGCATCATCGCCACCGGAGCGGGGGCGGAGGCATAGGCGGGGGCCGCCCAGGAATGGAACGGGAACAGGGAGATCAGGGTGCCGAATCCGGCGATCAGCAGGGCGCCGATCAGTTCCGCATTTTCCAGGGGCTGTCCGCTCTGGATGAAGTCCTGGAGGCCGGAGAAGGTGAACCCGGCCTGTGTTCCGATCATCAGCAGGGCCGCGAGCAGCACCATGGAGGCCAGCCCTAGGTACAGGGTGGCGCGCCAGGCGGTGGTGCGCTTGTCCCCCCTGCCGTACAGGCCGATCATCACGAAGGTGGGGATCAGCGCCAGTTCATGGAAGGCGAAGAAGGAAATGATGTTGTTGGACAGGAAGGCCCCGGTGGCGCCCGCGGAGATCAGCAGGGCGGAATTGTACCAGGAGGCTTCCCCTCCCTTGGGGGGATTGGTGCCCAGCACCGTGGCGAAGGTGACCAGGATGGTCAGCAGCAGCATCACCTTGGCCATGGCGGGGGCCAGGGTCAGTTGGAGGTCCAGCCCCTGGAAGCGGGACCAGCAGGAAGCGCAGTCGTCAAAGCTAACCAGGGCCCAGATGCCCAGGGCCAGCGTCAGCGTTGCGCTGAGCAGGGCCGTCGGGCGCGCGGGCGCCTTGCACAGACCGATGAGGGCTGAGGCAATCAGAGGAATGAGAACAAGCCAGATAAGCATGGTGTGTGATTGGTTGGGAGGTTAGCAGGAATAGAAGACGGTGAAGTAAATAACCAGAAGCAGGCCGGCGCCGAACAGGACCGTGTAGGCGGCCATGTTGCCGGATTGCAGGCGGCGGAGCAGGGAGCCGACGGCGGCGGTCAGCCGGGCCAGGCCGCCCACGATGAGGCCGGAAATGATGAACTGGTCGATGAAGTCGATGACGGAGGCCAGAATGCCCTGCACGCCTTTAACGAGCACCTTGTCGTAGAACCAGTCGATGTAGAGACGGTTGGCGAGGGCGCGGGAGACGGCGTTGCCGGAGAGCTTGTCGGAGGCCGGAGAGCCCGCATAAAATACGGCCGCCAGCAGAATGCCCAGGACGAGGGCGCCCATGGATACGTAGAAGGGCATTCCCATGTGGAAGTCCGCTACTGCAAAGCCGTTGAAGGGAACCAGCCTGTCCGCGATGAAGCCGTAGCCGGAGATGACGGCGAGCACGGCCAGGATCAGCAGGGGAATGAGCATGACGCCGCCCACTTCCCGCGCGTGTTCCGCGCTGTGGCTGCGTTCCTTGCCGAAGAAGACCACGAAGATGACTCTCATCATGTAGAAGGTGGTCAGCAGGGCTACGCCGCCGCCGATCCAGAAGAACACCGGGTTCTTGTGCAGGGCGGCTTCCAGGATGGCTTCCTTGGAGAAGAAGCCGGACGTGAACGGAATGGCGATCAGGGCCATGGTGCCGATGATGAAGGTCAGGGAGGTCAGCTTCATGCGCTTCATGATGCCGCCCATCTTCCAGATGTCCTGCTCATGGTGGCAGGCGAAGATGATGGCGCCCGCTCCGAGGAAGAGCAGCGCCTTGAACCAGGCGTGGGTGAACAGGTGGAACATGGCCGCTTCCCCGGCCAGCAGGCCCAGGGCCATGACCATGTACCCGAGCTGGGACAGGGTGGAGTAGGCCAGCACGCGCTTGATGTCGTTTTGCTGGGTTGCCATGAAGGCGGCGATGATGGCCGTGATGGCGCCGATGATGGCGATCACGTCGCAGGAAAGGGACGGGAACGCCTCCACGCCGATGGAGAGCTGGACGCGCACCATCATGTAAACCCCGGCGGCGACCATCGTCGCGGCATGGATCAGGGCGGAAACGGGGGTGGGGCCTTCCATGGCGTCCGGCAGCCACACGTGCAGCGGGAACTGGGCGGACTTGCCCACCGCGCCGCAGAACAGGCACAGCACCGTGATGTTCAGCAGGGTTTCACTGATGCCGGCGGGCATTTCCATCAGGCTGAAATTGAGCGTATTGGTCAGTGCCCAGAGAGTCAGGATGCCGATCAGGAAGCCGAAGTCCCCCACGCGGTTGCAGATGAAGGCCTTCTTGGCGGCGTCCGCGGCGGCGGACCTGGTGTACCAGTGGCCGATGAGCAGGTAGGAGGAAAGGCCCACCAGCTCCCAGAAGATGAAGGTCATGGCGATGTTGCTGGCTAGGACGATGCCTGTCATGGAGAACATGAACAGACTCAGGCAGGCGAAGTAGCGGGCCTTGGCCTTGTCGTCCGCCATGTATCCCAGGGAGAAGATATGCACCAGCAGGCCGATGCCCGTGACCACCAGCATCATGCGCGTGGAGAGGGGGTCCAGCACGAAGCCGAGGTCAATGGAGAAGACGCTGGAAATGGAAAGCCAGGTGAAAGCATCCGTTCCGGTCTTGTCCAGCAGGGCCAGAGAAAGAACGAAGGTGACCAGGCAGGAGAAGGTGGAGGTGAGGGCCGCCACGTTTGCGCGCTTTGTCAGGAAAAACCAGTTGAAAGCCGCCACGACCAGGGGCAGAAAGAGCAGGAGCCAGGTATATTGGATGTCGATGTCTAACATGTTCGTGTGAGGTTCGGGTTGCTCTTAGTCTTTCAGCGTATGGAGGTCCTGGGTGCTGGCCGTGCGCCGCGCGCGGTACAGGGAAACGATCAGGGCCAGGCCGATGGCCACTTCCGCCGCGGCGATGGTCAGGACGAAGATGGACAGGGACTGGCCGTCATAGTTGGGCAGTCCCATGGAGCCCTGGGCCCGGGAGAAGGCCACCAGGGAAAGGTTGGCCGCGCTGAGCATCATTTCCAGGCACATGAAAATGACGATGATGTCGCGCCGGACGATCACCCCCACCAGGCCGATGGCAAACAGAATGCCGGAGAGGATCAGATAATGCGTAAGAGGTATCATGATGATTGGCTGTGTTGAGATGTTCGTTATTTGCCGGAGGGGCGGCGGCTCAGGAGCACGACCCCGATGGAGGCCACCAGCAGGGCCAGCCCAGCGATGACCAGCGTGCGGTTGTACTTGTCAAACAGGGTGCGGCCCAGCAGGGCGGTGTCCGGAAATTCTCCGTTGTCAATCTCGGCGCGGATGGTGGTCCCTTCCGGAAAACGTTCCGCCGAGCATTGGGGGGAAATGGGGGGAAGAACCGTGAAACGGGAAGAGGGTTGCATCAGATTGTCCAGTTGTTTCTTGGTTATGCAGTAGCTTGAGAACCGGGGTCCCTGTTCGCATGCCGTGTTGCACGCTGCATGGTTTTCAGGAGCATCCTGCCCGATTTTCAGATCGTTCCAGGCCTGTTCCGCGCTGGCCATCGGGCAGCGGCCGCAGTCCCTGGCGCCGGGCAGGGAGTAGATGATGCCGATGAGCTGGCCGAGGAACAGCCCTGCAATGATGACGCCCACGGCGACGGAAACGGGTCGCCGGAAGGGGGAGGTTTCCAGCTTTACGTTCAGCAGCATGATGATGAACGCGAAGAGAACCATGATGGCTCCGGCATACACGAGGATTTGCAGAATGCCCAGGAAGTGGGCGCCCAGACCGATCATGATGGCGGCCGTCGCCCCGAAGGAGAGGGCCATCATCATGGCGGAGGAAACGGGGTTGCGCATGAAGACGACCATCAGGGACAGGATCACGGCCAGGGCCCCGAAGACGTAAAAGAGTATGTCACTGGCAAAAATGTTCATAACGTGCAGAATGTGGAGTGAGGAGTTCGGGGTGTGTTATTTGTATTGGTTCCACTTGTTGACCAGCCCCTTGCGGGTGCCGCCCAGTTCGTAAAGCCTGGCCTTGTTGTGGATGGACTGCGTCCGGTCCGTGGGGGTGAGCAGGTAGTCCTGGCTCATGAAGATGGCTTGTTCCGGGCAGGCTTCCTCGCACATGCCGCAGTAGATGCAGCGGAGCATGTCGATCTCGAATTCCTTGGGGGCTTTTTCCACCTTGTCCCAGTCGCCTTCCTTGACGGCGCCGGGCGTGATGGTGATGGCGCGGGCGGGGCAGATGAATTCGCAGAGCTGGCAGGAGACGCAGCGTTCGCGTCCGTCCTCGCCCTTCACCAGCACGGGGTAGCCGCGGTAATAGGGAGGCAGGTGCTTGTCCCAGCGGAATTCCGGGTACTGCATGGTGACGCCGATTCCGGAGCCGGCCAGTTCCTTCTTGTTGCGGGACTTGCCCACCAGGGCCAGGGCCAGGTGCTTGATGGTGATCCAGAGACCGCCCAGGATGGATTGCAAGTAGAACCGCTCTCCGAGGGAAATCTTCGGGCGCTTGATCGTTTTGAAGGCCATAATATTTGTGTATCGGGATGAAGGGTTGGTTTACTTGACGAAGTACAGGATGGCGGCCGTGATGAAGATGTTGATGACGGCCAGTTCAAAGAAGACCATCCAGCCGAGCTTCATCACCTGGTCATAGCGGAAGCGGGGCAGCGTCCAGCGCACCCAGACGAAGAAGAAGGCGAAGAAGAGAAGCTTGAGCACGTAGGCGACCAGCTGGCAGAGCACCGCCACCCAGTTGGCGGCGTGTTCGTTCAGCCAGCCGTCCAGGCCGAAGCCGATGGACCAGCCGCCCAGGAAGAGCGTGATGACCAGGGAGGAGCCCACCACCATGGCGGCGTATTCGCCCATGAAGAACTGTGCGAACTTCATGGAGGAGTATTCCGTATGGTAGCCGCCCACGAGGTCCGTTTCGCATTCGGACATGTCGAAGGGAGTGCGGTTGGCTTCCGCGAAGATGGAAGTCAGGAAGATGAGGAAGCTGATGGCTACGGGCACCAGCAGAATCCAGCGTTGCCAGCTCAGGCCCTCTCCCCACACGGGAAGCAGCAGCCAGCCGTTGGCCGCCTGGTATTCCACAATGTTGGACAGGTCCAGCGTGCTGTAAATCATCAGGACGGGGATGATGGACAGCCCCATGCTGATTTCATAGGAGATCATCTGCGCGGAGGAGCGCACGCCGCCCAGGAACGGGAATTTGGAGTTGGAGGACCAGCCCGCCAGCACCAGGCCGTACACGGAAAGGGAGGAGATGGCGAACACCCACAGCGGCCCCACGCTCAGGTTGGCCACGGCCATGTTCACGCTGCCGTAGGAGGTGTGCAGGTCTCCGGCAAAGGGAATGACGGCGGCCGTCATCAGCGGCGGAGCAAGCACCAGAATCGGGGCGATCCAGAAATAGACGCGGCGCACGAAGGGCGGCGTAAAGTCCTGCTTCAGGAACAGCTTGCCGCCGTCCACCATGGGTTGGACGAGGCCGAAGATGGGAATGTCTCGGTCCAGGCGGAAGAAACGGCACAGGTTGGCGATCTTGCCGTCGTGGGGCAGGCCGAAGTAGTCCAGCGTCTTCTTGAACGGCAGATCGGATTTCACGCCGAAGCGGCGGAAGATGCTCAGCGGGATGCCGGCGCGGTTGGGGCCCACGCGGTCCTGGATCCAGGCGGCCACCCGGCGTTCAATGTACACGCAGATCGGAATGAACAGGATGGTGATGGCAAAGCAGATGACGATCTTGATCAGCAGGGTGATGACGTAGAACCAGATGGGGTTGCTGAGCACCTCGTCGCAGAAGGTTAGAATCGAATCAATCATGGCGGATTAACAGGTTGTATGCGTGTGAAGTGTTGTTAGCGGGACTGGTTCCTTTCGCGTTCCACCACGGGAATGGTGACGCCCGTTTCCAGAATGGGCAGGCCGCCGTCTCCGATGGAACCCCAGGTAAGGCCGTTCAGCGCCTCGTATTCGGTGCTCATGACCGTCAGGATGTCCAGGGCTGAGGAGAAGTCCTTCAGGGCGGGATTGCCGCCCAGGGCCACGGTGATGTCCCTCAGGATCTGCCAGTCGTCGCGGGAATAGCCCACGGGCTGGATGGCGCGGTTCAGGCGCTGGATGCGGCCCGCCACGTTGATCATGGTTCCGAATTTTTCGGCATAGGTGACGCCGGGGAGCACCAGGTCCGCATGGCGGCCCGTTTCATTGGCGCTGTGGGCGATCATGAAGAGGTAGTCCAGCTTCTTGAGGTCTTCCGCGGTGAATCCAGCTTCCGGAGCGGTGAGGTCTTCCCCCAGGGCGAGGACGGCCTTGACGGAGCCGTTGCGCACTCCTTCCCGGATGGCGTCCAGTCTGGAACCGGGGTCGATGCCCAGCACCAGCTTCGCGCCGTTCGTGTTCGGGTTGCGGTCCGCGGAAATCAGCATTCCGTCGCTTTCCCCCGTGCGGGGTACGATGTCCACCTTGTCCGTTCCGATCTGGGCGGCCAGGTGGCGCACCATGTAAAGTTCTTCATTGGTCATCCGTCCGGAGGCGATGATCGCGATTTTGTCCGGGGAAATGCGCTTGAAGGCTTCCGCGGCGGAAGCCAGGGCCGGTTCCCAGGTGGCCGGGCGGTGGGGAGCTCCGGCGTCCGTGCGGATCACGGGTTGCGGAATGCGCTGGGGGGAATTGATGTATTTGTAATTCAGGCGGTGGGAGTCCGGCATCCAGCAGGAGTTCACGGCGTCGTTCGGGCGCGGGGTGATGCGGTACACCCGGTCTTCCCGTGTCCACAGGGTAATGTTGGTGCCGGTGCCGCAGTCCACGTCAATGGTCTTGGTTTCCTTCAGGAACCACACGCGCATCTTGAAGCGGAAGTCCTTGGAGGTCAGGGCGCCCACCGGGCAGAGGTCCACGGTGTTCAGGGAATAGTTGCTGTCCAGTTCCCGGCCGGGATAGACCGTGATGGCGTTGTACGTGCCGCGCTGGGACATCGTGAGCACTTCGTCATGCATGATGTCGCGCATGAAGCGCACGCAGCGGCCGCAGAGCACGCAGCGTTCCTGGTCCAGGTTGACGCGCGGGCCGATGCTGAGGTTCTTGCCCTTCTTGGTTTTCTTTTCCTCGTAGCGGCCTTCAATCTGGCCGTAGTCGTTGGAGTACTCCTGAAGCTTGCATTCCCCGGCCTGGTCGCAGATGGGGCAATCCAGCGGGTGGCTGGTGAGCAGGAATTCCAGCACGCCGCGGCGCGCCTCGCCCGCCAGCGGGCTGTCCGTGCGCACGCCCATGTTTTCCGCCACCGTGTTCGCGCAGGAGATGATGGGGCGGGGCATCCACTGGATGGGCTGGAAACCCTGATCGTCGTAGGAGGGAGTCTGTCCCGGGGCCAGCCTGGGCGGCATGCCCTGTTCCACCAGGCACATGCGGCAGGAGCCGACGACGGCCAGCTTGGGATGGTAGCAGAAGCAGGGAATCGGCACGCCCACGGAGCGGCAGGCATCTGCAATCCTGGTGCCGCGCGGGAAACGATACCACGTGCCGTTGATCTGGACGTTCACCTTGCCTTCCGCGGCAGCGGCGTCTTTGGGGAGTTTGTAAGCTTCTTCGCTCATGATGACGTGATGGGAGGGAATGGAATTGAAACTGGGGACGTGGTGCGGTTACCGGATGAAATAGCGGCGCTGCTCCCTGCCTTCCGCAGAGTGGGGCAGGCAGGCGTTGAAGGGATCCGTCAGGGCCACGAATTCCTCCTTGAACTTGGAGACCATGGCCTGGGTGGGCCAGGAGGCGGCTTCCCCGAAGGCGCAGACCGTCTTGCCTTCGATCTGGTTGGCTACCTGGATGAGGAGGTCCACGTCCGAGGGGGCTCCCTTGCCTTCCAGGATGCGCGTGCTGAGCTTCATCATCCACGGGCAGCCTTCGCGGCACGGGGTACACTGGCCGCAGGACTCATGGGCGTAAAAGCGGTTGATGTTGTTCAGCGCCCAGGGCATGGAGCGGGAGTCGTCCATGACGATGACTGCGCCGGAACCGGACATGGAGCCGTACTGGGCGATGCTGTCCAGGTCCAGCGGGATGTCGAAGAAGGAGATTTTGCCCGTGGTGCCGTCCGGATTCCGGGTCTTGTACTCCACGTCCGTGCGCATGACCTTGGAGGAGGAGCCGCCGGGAATGACCGCCTTGAATTCGCGGCCTTCACGGGGACCGCCGCAGACGTCGTACAGCAGTTCGCCGAAGGTCATGGAACCGGAGACGATTTCATAATAGCCGGGGCGCTGCACGTCGCCGGAGACGCCGATGATGCGCGTGCCGGGGGAGCGCTTGGCGCCTTCCTGTCCGTAGGCTTCGCCGCCCATGGCGATGACGTGCTTCACCTGGCACAGGGATTCCACGTTGTTCACAATGGTGGGGCAGCCGTACAGGCCGATGGCGGCCGGGAAGTAGGGGGGCTTGATGCGCGGATAGGGGCGCACGCCTTCCAGGGAATTGAGCAGGGCCGTTTCCTCACCGCAGATGTAGGCGCCCGCGCCGCGGTGCAGGTGGATTTCCAGATCGTAGCCGGACCCCAGGATGTTCTTGCCCAGGAAGCCGCGTTCGCGCGCCTCCTGCAGGGCCTTGAGCATGGTTTCCGCGGCGATGGGGAATTCCTCGCGCATGTAGATGTACGCCAGGTGGGCGCCCACCGCGTAGCTGGAAATGACCATCCCTTCAATGAGCTGGTGGGGGTCCTGGTGGACGATGTAGCGGTCCTTGAAAGTGCCGGGTTCGGATTCGTCGCAGTTGCAGACCAGATAAACGGGCTTTGTGTTGTTCGGAGGAATGAAAGTCCACTTCACACCGGTGGGGAAGCCCGCGCCGCCGCGGCCGCGCAGGCCGGATTTCTTCACCTCGTCAATGACGGCCTTCGGCTCCATGCCGAGCGCCTTTTTCAACTCTTCATAGCCGCCGTCGGCCAGGTAGCAGTCAATGGACGTGTTCCACCCTTCGCGGTTGATGTTTTTAAGGATGCGGCGCGTTTCCCTGGGGTGGGGCTCTTTACCGGGAAGATAGGTAATGCTCATGACGGGTGATCTGGTGCGTGGTGGGGAAAATTAGGCGTTCTGGTATTTGAGGATCACTTCCTCCAGCAGTTCCGGCGTAACTTTTTCATACAGGATGTCGTTGACCATCATGTTGGGGCCGAATCCGCAGTTGGCGAGGCATTCCACGCCTTCCACACTCCACAGGCCCGAGGGGCTGACGCCGATGGGGTGGTGGTCGATGCTGCTCTTGTCGATTCCCAGGCGCGTGCAGATGGTGTTGAAGAGGCTGTCCGCCCCCGCCATGGCGCAGGAAAGCGTGCGGCAGACGCGGATGTGGTTCTTGCCGGGGCAGGTCTGGCGCAGGCCGGGATAGAAAGTGACCACGCCAAGCACGTGGGCTGCGGTGAGTCCCAGCTTTTCCGCCGTCCAGGTGATGGCGTCCGCGCTGATGTAGCCGAATTTCTTTTGAATCTCATGCAGAATGGGGAGAACGGCGGACTGCTGCTTGCCCTCCGGATAATGCGTGATGTATTCGCTTGCGGCGGCATCAAGTTCCGGCGTGGCTTCAAAGGCCGGGTAGAATTGTTCGCCGGGGCTGGGATGATGGGCGATGAGCGCGTCAATGGCGTTTTCAGCGTAATCGGACATGGGGATGGAAATATGTGTTAAGGTTGGCGGAAAAAGTGCGGGTTCGTGTTAGCGGTCGCATTCGCCCATCACGAAGTCAAAGGAGCCGAGAATGGCCGGAACGTCGGAAACCAGGTGCCCCGGCAGAAGCTCCGGCAGGATGGAAAGGTTGCAGAAGGAGGGGGAGCGCATGCGCAGGCGGTTGGGAAGACCGCCGCCCTTGGAATCCAGGAAGAAGCCCAGCTCTCCCTTCGGGTTTTCCGCGGCAAAGTAAACCTGGCCCGCGGGAGCGTTCACGCCCATCGTGGTGGTCATGAACTGGCGGATCAGGGATTCCATGTCCGTCAGCGCTTTTTCCTTGGGCGGAAGCGTGCCTTTCTTGTCCACCACGTTGATGGGCCCCTCCGGCATGGTGGCGACCACCTGGCGGATGATGCGCAGGGACTGGCGCATTTCTTCAATGCGGATAGTGAAACGGTCGTAGCAGTCTCCGTGTTCGCCGATCGGGACATCGAATTCGTACTGTTCGTAGCCCAGGTAGGGATTGGTCTTGCGCAGGTCGCGCTTGACGCCGCTGGCGCGCAGGTTGGCTCCGGTAAGGCCCCAGGAAAGGGCTTTTTCACGGGGAATGATGCCCACGCCCTGAAGGCGGTCGATGAAAATCTTGTTCTTGAGCAGCAGGGCTTCCGTTTCGTCAACGGTCTTTTCCGCCTGGTCGCAGAAGGCGAGCACTTCCTTCAGCATTTCCTGCGGCACGTCGCGCGTCTGGCCGCCGATGCGGGTGTAGGAGGACGTGAAGCGCGCACCCGTAAGCTGTTCGTAAAAGTTGTGGATTTTTTCGCGTTCCTCATAGCAGTACAGGAACACGGTCATGGCGCCTACGTCCATGGCGTACACGCCCACTCCCAGAATGTGGGAGGAAAAACGGGAAAGCTCCAAGGCGAGCACGCGCAGGGCTTGGCCGCGGGGCGGAAGCTCCCAGCCCATCAGCTTTTCCACGGCGCAGGCGTAGGCGATGTTGTTGGACAGGGGGGCCAGGTAGTCAAAACGGTCGGTGTAGGGGACGAACTGGTTGTACTGGATCGTCTCCCCGATTTTCTCCATGCCGCGGTGCAGGTGGCCCACTACGGGATCGCAGCTGATGATTTCTTCGCCGTCAAGCTCCAGAACCAGGCGAAGCACGCCGTGGGTGGCGGGGTGGGAGGGGCCCACGTTCAGGGTCATCGTTTCTCCGAGCGGTTCGGATGTATTGGTGAGATAATCGGCGTTGGCGGCTGTATCTGCAACGGTGAAAGTTTTGGTGCTCGTGTTCATGGAATGTCCTGCCTGGCTGAACCTGATAATGGTGCCGAATGATTATGCCACTTCGCACCCTTCGGGCAAGTCAAATGTAAGATTTCTTGGTCTTTTCGTCATGTCTTTTTATCTAACATAGAATTAGTTTAAACTAACAAAAGGAGAGGCGCAACGGGATGGCGCCGGGGAGCGGAAGAGTAATGGCCCGACAGGGAGGGGAGGATTGGAAATCCGGAATGTCCTTGCGGCGTGGAGCGGTTCCTTTCCGGCGGGAAAGGGAGCAAGCATCCGATGGATCGGCAAATCCATCCCGTTTTTTACAAGACCGTTGCAAGGTCGCCGTTTTCCGGAAGGGAAGGGGTATTTCTTCCTTTGCAAGAGGTTGAGCGGCAAAGGGAGGAAGGTGAT
>JAJQCV010000027.1:20375-37310 GCA_021202525.1 Akkermansiaceae bacterium
GAAGGTGATTTTTCTCTTTGCCGGTCCTTGCCGGTTTTGGGACCGGGAAAGGAGATGTCTTCCGTTTCCGGAAAGCCGCGATTTCTCCGGCAGGGCGGACCAAAAGCCGTGCGGGTGGGAGGTGCTGACGGCAATCTGGAACGGCCTTTCTTTTCCCGACTTTTTCCGTTGGCATGAATCCGGAACGTTAATCGGCAAAGGAGGAGGCCTTCAATCTTTTCTCCGGCGGGGTTACGTTGCTTTTCCGGCGGACACGCCGTGCGCGGAGTCTGTCATTTGACGAGGTTTCCGGGAATGAAGTGCATTTCCTGCTCCGCAATCCCGAATTGCCAGGTGGCCGTCTGCCAGATGTTGCCGCCGGGAACCTTCCACCGTACCTGGACGGTGACCGGACTGACGCGCAGGGGGCGGGAGGGAGTCCATTTCAGGACTTTTTCCCTGGCGTCATACTTGGCGTTTACTAGGCCGAAGCCGGAGACGCGCATCTCCATGTCCTTGGGATTAAGCTGCGGTTCCCGTGCGAGGGAAATGGAAATGTCCGGATTCTGGCTGCGCACCACGGTATTGGCTGCCGGGAAGACGGGCTGTGCCGGCGCCGGATAGGACCCCAGCCCCGGTTCATGGCCCGCGGGAGCGGGGGTGGGCGTCTCGGGCGCGCTGGGAGTATTGAAATTCACGGCTCTGGTGAACGTCTTGGGATCCTTGCCGAACACCATGTAGCGGTGAATTCTCCAGCGGTCCGTGTCCTTGGTCACTTTTCTGGGAATGACGGTGAACGCCGCCCGGAAGCCGGCTTCCTCCGCCTTGGTGATCATCTCCGGCAGGACGAAACCGCCCGGGTAGCAATAGGCTTCCACGTCGGAGCCGGGGAATCTCTCCTGGAGAATCTTTCTGGATTCCCCTATTTCCCTGGCGGCCAGGTTCAGGACGGCCTGCGTGCCCTTTTTCTGGGCCGCGCGCCAGGACTTGGGGTACAGGTGGCTGACGGAATGGCTGCCCAGGGTGGCCCCATTGTTCAGCATTTCCTGAATCTGTTCCCGGCTCATGGCGGAACCGCGGCCCGTGATGAACTTGGTGTAGGGGAAAACGGTGAAAGGGATTTTCATTTCCCGGAGAATCGGATAGGCGTCCGTGTAAACGCTCTTCCATCCGTCGTCAATGGTGATCAGGACGCATTTGGCGGGCAGTTGCTTGTCGCCCAGTTTCCAGTCCAGGAAATCCTTCATGGTGATGATGGGCACGCCTGCGGTTCTCAGCGCCTGCATCTGGGCCCGGAACGTGTCCGTATTCATGCGCATCTCCGTGGCGGGCAGCGTGCGGCTGAAATCATGGTAGCCCAGGATGGCCACCCGCGTTTCATGCTGAGGGACGGGAACGGGAGAAAAGGCGGAGGGTGGAATGGTTGGGGAACTCTGGGGCGGGAGCTGAAGGTGCGTCTCCCCGGGAATGGGTTCCGCATTCGGGATGGATTCGTCCGGCGCGGATGGAGTCGCGGTTTCTCCGGGGATGGGCTCGGCCATGGGAATATCTTCATCCCTGCGGTTGGCTTCGATCAATTCCCGGACGGGCACGATGCCCGCTGCGGGGTCCCCCTTGATGGTGCCGCCCGTCACCGGACCGGGTGCGAGCGGCAGGGGCGTCATGGGAGGCAGTTCGGGCAGAAGCTCCGCACAGGCGACACCGGCTGAGATCATGAGAACGGAAAGAAAACCAAGGGCGGAGCGCATATCTGCAACTACTATTTTTGAGAGTCCTGTTCAATCTTAAACTCCGGCAGGCATGACAGCCGTTCCTTTTCGTTTCACTGCCCGTTCTCTCTCTGCGGATTTTTCCGTTTTCCGGGCATGCTCTCCTTAAAAAGCGTGCAGACTCATTTTCCGCTCGCTCAAAAAAGTGGACATGTTTAGTCTGTGCGCAGACATGAGCAGCATTTGTCATTTTACCAAAGCTCTGACACTCCGTTTTGGTCGGCTTGCCGCAGTGGCGGCAGCCGTCTTTTTCATGGCCGCCGGAGCGGGAGAAGCTGCCGTGCGTGCGGCGGAACCCGCCTATCCCGCCACGGAAATTGGAGGAGAATCCCAATACAGCCATTTCCCGATTCCGCTCAACCAGTACAAGCAGCTGCCTCCGGACGCCAGCCTGTCCCAGGTGCTCAGCGAACGCAACGAACAGTCCGGCGGATTCAACCTGGCCGTGACGCTGGTATTCCTGGGCGCCATCATACATACGTTCCTGGCGGGGCGCTTTGAACGCTACTCCCACAAGCTGGCCCTGCGCTACAAGGAAAAGCTCAAGGAATCCAACTTCCGCGTGATGCATCCGGAAGAACGGCTGCCGGTTTCCTTTGCCTCCGCCATCTTTCATTTCCTGGGGGAAGTGGAAGCCGTGTTCGGCATCTGGATTATCCCCTTCATGTTCGTGTGCTGGAAATACTATTCCTTTGAAGACTTTTCAGCCTACTTGAATTACGACTGCTCGTTCACGGAGCCCATGTTCGTAATGATCATCATGATCATCGCTTCCTCCCGTCCCATCTTCAAGCTGGCGGAATCCGTGGTGAACTGCGGCGCCAGACTGGGGAAGGCCACTCCAGGCGCCTGGTGGATTTCCGTCATGTGCCTGGCTCCGCTGCTGGGTTCCCTGATTACGGAACCGGCCGCCATGACGATCGGCGCGCTGATCCTGAGCAAGAAGTTCTATGACCTCAAGCCGAAGCGTTCCCTGATGTACGCCACGCTGGGCCTTCTGTTCGTGAACATCTCCATCGGCGGAACCCTGACTCATTTTGCCGCTCCTCCCGTCGTGATGGTTGCGGAAAAATGGGACTGGGGCCTGGCGCACATGATCCAGCATTTCGGCTGGAAAGCCGTGTGCGCCATCATCATATCCAACCTGATCTATTTCCTGATGTTCCGCAAGGAATTCGCCCGCCTGGCCACCCAGCAGCGCGAATTCAGCGAGTTTGACGACGCCATCCCCCAGTCCTGGGAAGACCGCAATGACCGGATTCCCGTGTGGGTGACGCTGGCGCACGTCTGCTTCCTGACCTGGACGGTGCTTTTCTCCCATGAACCGGTGATGTTCATCGGCAGTTTCCTCTTCTTCATCGGCTTTACGGTTGCCACGCCGCAGTACCAGAACCAGATGTCCCTGCGCGTTCCGATGATGGTGGGCTTCTTCCTGGCCGGGCTGGTGATCCTGGGCGGCGTGCAGGCTTGGTGGCTGGAACCGGTGCTGACGCGCCTGGGTGACTACGCCATGATCGGCGCCACCCTGCTGACGGCGTTCAACGACAATGCCGCCGTCACCTTCCTGGCTTCCACCGTTCCCAACCTGCCGGAGGCCGTCAAATATTCCGTGGTGGCCGGTGCTGTGACGGGCGGCGGCCTGACGGTGATCGCCAACGCCCCCAACCCGGCGGGGCAGGCCATTCTGGGCAAATACTTCAAGGGGATCAATCCCCTGTGGCTGTTCACATGGGCGGCCCTTCCCACGGCGATCGTGTTCATCTTCTTCACCTGTTTCGGCCATTGAACGCCGAATCCTGATTGACTCTTATGTTTACCGGACTTGTTGAAACAACTGGAACCGTGGTGGGGTTCACCCCCATTGACGGCGGAGCCAGGCTAACGCTGGACATTCCTTTCGGCAGCGAGCTTTCCCTGGGGGATTCCGTGGCCGTGAACGGGTGCTGCCTGACGGTGGATGCCCTGGACGGGAACCGCGTCTCCTTTGACCTGCTTTCCCAGACCATCCGGGTGACCAGCCTCGGGAATCTGAAACCCGGCAGCCTGGTGAATCTGGAACGCGCCATGTCCGCCATGGACCGTTTCGGCGGCCACTTTGTGATGGGGCACGTGGACAACACCGGAACGATCACGGCGCTGGAACCCGTGGGGCAGGATCACAGGCTGGAAGTGCGCATTCCCGATGAACTGGCCCGCTACTGCATCGACAAGGGTTCCATCACCATTGACGGCATTTCCCTGACCATTGCCAATCTGAACGGAACCCTGTTGGAATTCTGGATTACCCCCCATACCTTCGGCCGCACCAATCTTCGGGACGCCGCTGTAGGACAGCCCGTAAACCTGGAAGTGGACATGCTGGCCAAATACGTGGAAAAGCTGTTTACGGCCCGTGAAAGCGCAGGCATTTGATGTCCCGAAATGGTGAACTGTTCCCTGTTTATACAAGCCAGCAGGTGATCAGGGACAGAATGATGCTGGCGGCGATCAGCGTATTGACGATGAGCAGCAGCAGGTAAAAGACGCCTATGGTCTTATTCATCTTCCCGTTCCAGTAACTCCGGAAATGGTACAGGGCATGGAAATACAGCAGGAAATTGATGGCCATGTAGGAATATTCCGCGATTCGGTTCATGAAGCCGGCCAGATACAGTCCCATGATCAGGCCCGCCAGCGGATAGCCCAAAATGCTTAATACCCAGGCTCCCGTGAGCAGGTTTTTCCAGTCGGCGCTGTTTTTTTCTCCCGTCGTTTTCTTTCATGGCCGTGTCCGCGGGATTATACGCTGGCCGTTGATGCCCTCAGTCCTCCTTTGGCCGTCACCCATTTCCCCCGTTTGATTACTTTGTCAAACGTGAGTCCATGGCGTTCCGCGGCGGCTTTCGTTTCCTCCCACTGGGAGGCCAGAATACCGGAAATGACCAGCACGGCATTCTGCTTCAGGGCTGTGATGATGCGCGGAAAAGCCTTCTGCAGAATGGTGGAAAACAGGTTGGCGACAACCAGGTCACCCTTCTGCCCGGCCGTGGGAGTCCATTCAAACACGTCCCCCACAAACAAATCCAGCCGGGCATCGGTAATGCCGTTGCGTTCCATGTTGTGCCGGGCCACTTCAATGGCCATCGGATCGAAGTCGAAGGCGGCGGCGCGGGACGCTCCCAGCTTCAGTGCGGCCATGGCCAGCACGGCGGTGCCGCAGCCGATGTCCGTTATGGTCCAGTCCGTTCCCTTGCGGGACTTGGCAAAGTCGCAGATGAAGCGCAGGCAGGCGGATGTGGTGGCATGGTCTCCGGTGCCGAAGGCCATTTCCGCCGGGACGCTCAGGATGCGGCGTTTGGGAAACTGATTTTGCAGCGCTTTCAGCTTTCCGGCATCCGTTTGTTCCGTGATGAGCAGGGAATCCCTGATTTTCAGGGGAGGGCGCGGCTCCCTGTTTTGCGCGGCTACCCAGTCCTGTGTCTTGACTTCCCGGACGGACCCTCCGAAATGTTCTTTCAATATAAGGGCATCTTGTTCCGTATCGCAGTAAACGACAATTCTGATGGTCTTGCCCCCCTTGATTTGTGTAATGACGGCATTCGGATTTCCGGCAATGCGTTCGCTCCAGGCGTCTTCCCATTTGGCGGCGGACAATTTGTTCCAGCTCCAGCTCATGGTGTGAGTATGAAGGCTTTTCCTTTTGGAAGCAAGAATGGATGCGGAAGGGGAAGCTGCTTGGAATTATTTTGATGAAGGCTCTCCGCATTCGGACAGGAAGGTATGATGAAGGGTCCGGTATTTATCCTGGATTTTCTACAGAAGAAACTGTTGCTCAAAACATGTTTCTTGTTGTAGGGTTTTACTGGCGGATTTGGAATCCGGGGTCAAGCTACAATTCTGAAGAAAAAGCATTTGGCAAATTTCTTTTCTGTTTCACTTCATGGCACATGCCCGGGAACGGGAGCATTCCGGCTTTTGTAGTGGAAACATTTCCGAAGCATCACGAAGGGAAAATGCTCCTTTGCTTTTTTACTATTCAGAACTTTGCAAGGGGCGGATTTATTTGATTCTCTGAATTGACGGGGCTGCTGCAAAGACGGGAGGGATATGCCGGACCATGGAAGCATGAAACTCTGATTCAACAGCGCACGGGGCTGTTTCTTTCCATGAGAAATGCATTCCGGATTCCAAATCCGTTAAGGATCGTCCGTACACTATTTATGTACTTTTGTTTATTCTAACGAAATCCAAAATGATGATAAAAATATTATTGATAGGCGCTCGCAAATTGATGTTCGGTTCCGCGTCCTCAGCCTCCCTAGCCTGGAATGGCGGAAACTCCGGGACCTGGGTACGCCGGAAACCGGATTAAGACAGGGACGGGGGCCCTGTCATCCATACTTCCGGAACCTGCCACAGCCTGCTGGGGCTGGCCTTTCTGGCGTTCCGGCTCAGAAGAGGACAAGCCCGCATCTTTTGCGGGTGCCCGGCGGAACATATTTTCCGGGCTTTTCCCCGGCGTTCCGTTAAAGCGATTTGCCGTTGGGCCACATCAGCATCCGTTTCAGGAAGCGTTCGTTGTTCACGGTCACCTTCGGGAAAATGCGCTTGCTGGATGCCTTGAGGGCGTTGATGGCGTCTTCCCCCTGGAGAGGCGTGCGGTCGGAATCGTCGATGATGGAGCGCAGCCACGCGGTCTGCGGCATGGAACAGGCTTCCACAGCCTTGAAAGGCATGCGTTCCCTCCAGTTGGTGCCTCCGGTGGTGCCGGGAATGTTCAGGCGCTTGTTGATATCGAACAGGGAGGGCCAGAGAATGGCGGAATAACGGGATTTGGAACGGAACAGGGCGCGGTACATGGCCGTCTTGATGTCCAGGTTCCAGTAGGACATCCAGGTTTCCGGCTGCATGCCGCAGTAGTCGGCAAACCATTTCAGCAGGCGTGCGCCGTCTTCCGCTTCCCTGATGATGTGTTCCTGTTCCGGATTGGCGGGAGTTTTAGGAACGCCACCCATCCACAGATTCAGCTTGCGGGCGCGTTCAATCTTGGCATAGCTGTCGTTCCACGTCTGCATGAGCGTTTCAAAATCATGCGTGCCGAACGCGGCGAAAGAGCATTCGTGATATTCCTTGCCTAGGATGATGGAGCCGTCCGGCTTGATCTCCCAGTGGGGAATCTTGAAGCCGGGAATATCGAGCTGGCGCATGTTCGGGCGCACGTAGTCCGGCACGCAGCCCAGGTCTTCCCCCACCACGCTGACGCCGGGGGCGGCGGACAGCACAAGGCGCAGGTATAAGTCCCCGTCCGCCAGATTCATGTTGCGTTCCCACGCCTGGTCGTCGCCGCGCGGCTTGAAGGCGGGCAGGCGGCCTCCGGTTCTTTCGGCGGCCTGCTCCCGTGTCAGGGGCAGGAAAACGTCGTTCTCCGTGGGTTTCCACGGAAAGGCGTAAATGCGGTAGAAGCCCAGGATGTGGTCGATCCTGTACATGCTGAAAATCTTGGTGCAGTACTTCACCCTGCGGCGCCACCAGGCGAAATTGTCCTGAGCCATCACATCCCACTTGTACAGGGGAATGCCCCAGTTCTGGCCCCATTTGGCCGTGAACGGGTCCGCGGCATAATTGCCTTCCGCCGGAGCGCCGCCGCACCAGTCCGTGTTGAACAGATGGCGCTCAAAGAAAACGTCGGAACTGGACAGGGAAACGCCGATGGGAATATCCCCCATCAGCTTCACGTTGCGTTCGTCCGCATAAACCCGGATGAATTCCCACTGCTTCTCGCAAAGCCATTGAAGCCAGCGGGAGAAATCCTTCTCTTCCTCGTAGTCGGCGGCAATGGCCTTGGCGCGCGCCGGGTCCTGTTCCGGCCAGTGCCACCAGATCGCCGTGCCGAACAGGTCGCAGAGCACCTGGAAGCACACGAAGTCTTCCAGCCAGCTTCCCTGTTCCTTCACCCATTCCCGGAACTTGGGCATGATGCCCGCATATTCCGGCTTGGTCCGGAAATTGTGCCACGCGCCGCGCAGAATCCACATCTTCCAGGAGCGTACCTTGGGATAATCCACCAGGTCCGGACCGGAAGGCTGTTCCCAGGGCGGCGTGTCTCCCGTCTCATTGAAGACGCGTTCCTCCAGGCCGGGGACGGTCCAGGGTTCCAGGGAAAGGTACAGGGGCTCCAGCGCAATGGAACTGATGGCGGAATAGGGGGAGGGGCATTCGTCCCGGCCCAGGGCGTTGACGGGCAGCAACTGAAGAAATCCCACATGGGCGTCCGCCGCCCAGTCTATCCACTGGCGCAGGGCCGTCAGGTCCCCGATGCCGTGGTCATTATTGCGGCGCAGGGAAAACAAAGGCAGAACGACGCCGGCTAGTCTCTTTTCATCCATAGCAGATTTTTCTGGTGCGGGCCCTCATCCGCCGTGGAACATGGTTCGGAGACAGGCTGGAAAAGAAAGTAGCATTCCAAAGGGGAAAGCGGCAAGTCTAATGCGCATGCATACGCCCTGATGTGCGGCAGTGTCATGAGCGGTTTATGAAGGAGGATGCTGCATGAAATTCTGCTTTCCTAGGCTGGGGACTGTGATTATGATGCGGGATAATGAAACTTGCATTGCTTCCTTCCGCCCTGTTGCTGGTGCTGGCATCCTGCAGTACGAACAAGCACGTAAATCCGTGGGAACGCCAGAGTTCCGCCCTTGACCCGGTAGGCATTACATCCAAGAAAATGGCGGCGAAGGCCAATGCGGAACAGGCTGTTTACAAGCCGGGGGATTCCGTCACCTTCAAGAAGGAAAAACTGGTGGTTTTTGAACAGAATCCGGAAAACAGCTTCTCCACCAGCGGGAAAGTCATGAGCGGGTCCGGTTCCGCGAAAGTGCTTGTCTGCGGTGAACTGTTCGCCAAGGTGGAATTTGAGGACGGTCGGCAGGGGTATGTAAGTCTTTCGGAAATCGTCAATCCGCAGGAAGCCATGGGATTCTTCCCCGTTTCCGGTACCGATATGTTCGGCCAGGACGGCGGTCTGCTGCCGCTGCCCGCCAATATGGGCGCCGTCAGCCCGGAAGCCGCAGCCGCTTCCCGGGAACTGGATTTGAATACTTCCCTGGTCCCCGCCCAGCCGGAAGCTTCCGGTTCTCCGGCTCCCGCCGTCATTCCCCGCCCGTCGCCTGCACCTGTGGAAAACATGCCGCTGCCCGAATCCAGCGTGAAGCAGTGACGCTCCTTTTGGGCAGAGATGGAACACGGGAAGACTGACTACTGAAGATCGTGGAAAGCTGCGGTATTTGAAAAAAGCGGCTTTCGGTCTTTAGTATTTAATCTTCAGTATTTAAATCCAGCCGCCCTGGGCGGTTATTCCGCCGTCAGCTCATAGGCCACGGCGTCCGTCACCGTGACCGTTGCAAATTCGCCCACGGGCAGCGTGAGGGGGACGGAAACGGTTCCGTCGATGTCCGGGGCGTCCCACTCCGTTCTGGCCGTGCCGGGAGCATCTACCAAAACCCGGATTTGCCGGCCGATCTGCTCCTGGCCGATCTCCGAGGCAATGCGCGTGAGCAGCATGGTTGCCTCATTGTAGCGGCGCGCCTTCGTGCGGTGGTGGACCTGGTCGGGCATGTTGTAGGCCCTGGTTCCCTCTTCCCGTGAAAAGGTGAAAATGCCGGCGCGTTCAAAGCGGAATTCCTCGATGAACTCCATCAGTTCCTGATGGCCGTCTTCCGTCTCTCCGGGGAAGCCGGTGATGAAGGTGGTGCGGATGGCGATGCCCGGAACAGCCTGCCGGATGTCCCGGAGAAGGTTGCGGATGTAGTCCCCGTCCGTCACGCGCTGCATGGCGCTGAGCATGTTGTCGGAAATATGCTGGAGGGGAATGTCCACATACCGGGCCACCTTCGGGCTTTCCGCGATGGCGGCTGTCAGCTCGTCGCTCCAGTGGGCGGGGTGGGTGTAAAGCAGGCGGATCCAGAATTCCCCTTCAATCGCATTCAGGGCGCGGATCAGAGAGGCCAGGGATTCCCCGCGGGAGGAATCCACGGCGCTGCGGCGGTTCGGGCGCGCGTCCGTCCACTTGTCCATGCCGTAGTACGTGATGTCCTGGGCAATAAGGTTGATTTCCTTCACGCCGGCCCTGACCAGGGCTTCCGCCTCACGCACCACGTCCTCCTGGGAGCGGCTGCGGTGGCGGCCGCGGATCATCGGAATAATGCAGTAGGCGCATCCGTGGTTGCAGCCTTCCGCTATCTTGATATAGGCGCTGTGGGGAGGCGTCAGGCGGTAGCGCGGCGTTTCCCAGTCCGGAACGTACTTGCATTTGCCTTCCACGAAATTCTTGTTCCGCACGGTCCGGTTCATCACTTCCGTGATGATTTCCGGCAGGCGGGTAATCTGGTCCGGGCCGATGAAGGCGTCCACCTCCGGCAGCAGGGCGGGAAGTTCCTTGTGGAAGCGCTGGGACAGGCACCCCGCCACAATCAGCTTCTGGTCTTCCGGATAGGTTCCGCTTTCCTTGGCGCGCACCACGTCCAGAATGGCGTCTATGGCTTCCTGCTTCGCCTGGTCGATAAACGCGCAGGTATTGACCACCATCACGTCCGCCAGTTCCGCGTCCGGCGTCATGGTCATGCCCGCCTTTTGCAGGTGGCCGATCATGATTTCGGAATCGATCAAATTCTTGGGGCAACCCAGGGAAATGAGTCCAACGGTGAGAGACATGGCAGTAGTGGAAAGAGTGATGCGGATTATTCCCCGGCGGGGGATTCGTCCCTGACGACGACGAGGTCGAACGGACGTATGTCCACGACGCGCACAGGGGTACCCTTAATCAGTATGCCTTGTCGAGAGAAAACCTCGCATATTTCGCCATTGATCATGGCCTTCCCGTTGGGCTTCAGTTCCGTGACGGCGTTCCCCCGGTCTCCGATCTGGACGCGCGTGATGCTCACTGCCTCCCCGGCGGGGCCGCCGCTTACGGTGGCGTTGGTTACGCGGCGCATCAGCACGGAATCAGGCAGGTACTTCATCAGGATGGTGATGACGATGGCGCCGCCCGTCAATCCCAGCACCAGCTTCAGCAGGGGAACGCCCAGGACCAGGGCGAGGGTGTTGACGTCGTCCCACTGGCCTCCGCGGATAACGTTGTCCCATTCCCAGGAACTGATCATGCCGCCGAACAGCGCCAGAAAGATGCAGATGCCGCCCGCAATGGCGGCGATGAACGTGCCGGGAATGACGAAAAACTCCACGCACAGCAGAATGACCCCCAGCACGAGCAGGGCGGCCGTTTCATATCCGGCCAGGTTTCCGGCGATGTTGTTGCCGAAAAAGAACAGGGCGAACGCGGCAATGGCCACGATGCCCCCGATGCCGAATCCCGGTGTCTTGAACTCCATGTAAATGCCGCCGATGCCCAGCAGAATCAGGAGGGGGGAGGCCCACGCAATCCACAGGCCGATCTTTTCAAAGGCGGTAGGCACTGCCGTGACCACGGGGGCGTCCACTTTCTCCTGCGCCAGCAGGTCCGCCACGGAGGTGGCCGTTCCCTGGGCCAGCAGGGGCTTCCCGTCATCCAGCCGGGTGGCGGCCTCCTTGCCCGTCAGGGTCAGCAGGGCTCCCTTCTCCAGCTTGACGGGGCCGAACTCCTGCGCCTCTTCGGACGGAATCATCATGGCCTTGATCACTTCCGGGCGGTATCCCTTCTCCGTCACTACGGAGCGCGTAAATGCCCAGAAGGCGCTCTCCGCCTTCTTGCGCATCACGGGGTCCATCTCCTCCCCGGAGGAGGTGATGATGCCCGCCGCCCCGATGGAGGAAACGGGAGCCATGTAAATCTTGTCGCACGCTGCGGAAATGAGGGCCCCCGCCGACATTGCCTTGGGGTTCACATAGGCATAGGTGGGGATGGTCAGCGGCTGGATGCTCTTCATCATCATCTCGCTGGTTTCCCAGGCCAGGCCGCCGGGCGTGTTCATCTCAAACACCACGGCGCGGGCCTGTTCCTTCTGCGCCCGTTCCAGAATGCGATTCATGAAGCCGAAGCTCTGCTTGCTGGTCAGGGCGTCCTCCCCCACGGGAATGAGGACTACCTTGTCACGGAAAGACTCTTCTGCGGCGGCCCGGAACGGAGCGCCCGCAAACAGGGCCAGAAAAGCCAGCAACAGGAGGTGGATGTGCTTCATGGTGAAATGCTATCACGGCGGGTCTTTTTTCTCAATGGGGAAATGCATCCTCCCTGCCATGATGGTTGCGGGGGAAATGGCGGCTTCCGGAAAACAGGCAGGGTCCGGAAACCGGATGCGGGACCGGTTTTAAAGGAGTATGGGATGAGGCTTGCGGTGATTCAAGCGCCTGATGGTGGAAGCTTCTCTTCTGTCTCCTTGTATCAAGCTGGTTCTTGTGATATTCTGGGCGGGCCGTATGGGAAGGATTGATGAAGACAGCATCAGACGCGTTCTGGAAGCCACTGACATTGTGGATGTGGTAGGCTCTTATCTGTCCCTGAAGCGTGCCGGGTCCCGCTGGAAGGCGTGCTGTCCGTTTCATAATGAGAAAACGCCGTCCTTCATCGTGGATCAGACCAGGCAGAACTTCAAATGCTTCGGTTGCGGGGAAGGGGGATCCGCCATCACCTTCGTGATGAAGATGGAAAATTTGGGCTTTGCGGACACTGTCCGGCGTCTGGCGGAAAAGGCGGGTATCACGCTTGTGGAGGAGGTGTACGACGCCGCGGAGGAAAAACGCCGCAAGGCGCGCACGGCCCTGCTGGTAGCCCACAAAAAGGCGGCGGATTTTTTTCACAAGCTTCTTCTGCGCTCCCCGAAGGCGGCGGAAGCCAGGGCCTACCTGAATTCCCGCGGCTATGGCGCGGAGATGGCCAAGCGCTGGCAGGTAGGCTGGGCCCCTGATTCCTCCCGCGAATTCCTGGCATGGGCGAGGAAGGAAGGAATTGCGGACCAGGTGCTGATTGACTCCGGCCTTGCCAACCGGGGGGAACGCGGGGATATCTATGCCCGTTTCCGGGACAGGCTCATGTTCCCCATCAACAACGTGTACGGAGAGTGCGTGGCCTTTTCAGGCCGCATTCTGAGGTCCCAGGAGAATGCAGGCAAATACGTCAATTCCCCTGAAACGGCCATCTTCAAAAAAGGGGACGTCGTGTTCGCTCTGGACAAGGCCCGCGGTCCGATGGGCAAGAGTGGAAAGGCCCTGTTGTGCGAAGGGCAGATCGACGTCATTGCCTGCCATGAGGCCGGACTGTCCTTTGCCGTCGCTCCGCTGGGAACGGCATTTACGCCGGAGCATGCCCGGACACTTTCCCGCTATGCGTCCCAAATCGTGCTGTGCTTTGACGCGGACAAGGCGGGCATGGCCGCGGCGGACCGCGCCTTCCGGGAACTGGCCCCCCTCGGCAAGGATGTTTACCTGGTGAACCTGCCGCCGGGAGACGATCCGGATTCCTTCATGAAGAGGGAAGGGCGGGAATCTTTCACGGCGATGGTGGAACAGGCCAGGCCCTTCTTCGAGGTGCGCCTGGAGCGTGCCAAAAGCCAGGGCCTGCTGGAAGACGCAGGGGCCAGCGCTTCCTTTGCGCGGGACATGACGGCCCTGCTGGCCTGCATGAGCGATCCGGTGGCCCGTGACCTAGCCACGACGGACCTGGCTACGCGGATGCGCATGACCATCGGCAATTTGCGCAGCGCCGTGAAGACAGCCGGACGCCGCAAGGAGCGTGAACAAGTGCGTGCCGCGGACCGGACGGGGGAAGCTGCCGGAAATGCGCCGGAAGAACTGCCGCCCGTAAAGATGAACCGCGCCGTGGCCGTTTTATGCGAACTGGCCTTGCAGAATGCGCAGGCGCAGGAGCTGATCGTGGACCGCATTGAAGAATTGCTGGAGCCGATGCGCCTGCTGCCGGGCGGCGGCATCCTGAAAAAAATTCTGGCCCGCATGCCGAATCCGGACAATCCGGCCTCCATCCACGCGTTTCTGGAATCCCTGCCTCAGCCGGAGAAGGACGCCCTGGGCATGCTCAGCCTGGACCCCATGCCCATTGCGGACGTGAGCCGGTGCGTGCAGGAGGCCTGTTCCGGCATCGCAAAGGCGGCTCTGGAAAAGCACATCGCCTCCCTGATGGCGGAAATTGCGGACCCCTCCACGGATGCTGCAAGAAGGGTGGAATTATCGAAACTTAGTGTTGACTTGAAACGTCTTTTGGGTACAATGTAACGCCTCGATACCTGCGGGTATTGATATAATGGTGAATTGTGCCCTCTTCCTTTCAAGATATGTCCAAATCCGGTGACCCATCCTCCTCTTCTCCCAAGAAGACCTCTGCCAGCAAAAAAGCTTCTGAAACCAGGGAAAAAGTAGCGGCCAAACCTGCCGCCAAAGCTTCCAAACCCGCTCCGAAGGCGGCTCCCGCCAAAAAAACTGCCGCCAAGCCATCCGCTCCTGCTGCTGCTAAAAAAGCGGCTCCTGCGGCCAAATCCGCCGCCAAGGCTCCCAAGACGGTTCCCGCTGCTTCCGCCGCCAAGCCTGCGGAAAAGAAGGCTCCGGCCAAAAAAGCCGCTCCCGCTCCCGCCAAGAAGGCTCCTGCAAAGGCAGCGGAAAAGAAGCCGGCGAAACCTGCCAAACCCGCGTCCAAACCTTCCAAGAATGAAACTCCCAAGAAATTGAGCGAAATTCTGGAAGAGGAACGCAAGAAGGCCGCCAGCCGCAAGATCACGAACCCGATTGATGCCCCGGAAATCCAGGAAAAAATCCGCGAACTGATCAAGCTTGCCAAGGAACAGGGATACCTGACCTTTGACGACATCAACGACTCCCTTCCGAACGACATCGTAGATCAGCAGGATTACGAGGCCATCATGGACCGCCTGCGCAGCATGGCGTTCGACATCATCGACGCTTCCGACGTGGACAGCTACACGGACCGCACCCGCATCAACACGGAGGAAGAGGATGAAGAGGAAAAGCTGGAAGCCAAGATGGACATTCTGGACGATCCCGTCCGCATGTACCTCAAGCAGATGGGGCAGGTCTCCCTGCTCACCCGTGAAGAGGAAGTGGCCATCTCCAAGAGGATTGAAGACGCGGAACAGAACGTCCAGCGCTCCGTCCACCGCTTCGGCTTCATCGCCAACGCCTATCTGGACGTGGCCTACCGCCTGCTTGACAATGAGGAACGCTTTGACCGCGTGATTCTGGACAAGAAGATAGACTCGCGGGAACGCTACATGAAGGACCTGGCCCAGCTTTGCGCCCAGATCCAGCAGACGCACCAGGACGCCTCAAGTGCCTTCCGCAAGCTGTACCGCAGCAAGGAAGCGGCCAAGGCCGTCAAGGCCCGCCAGGCTGAATTCGACAAAATTACCGGTGTTCTGGTGAAGCTGTTCGGCCGCCTGTACTTCAAGCACAAGGTGATTGAGGACTTCTGCTCCGTGATTGACGAAGCCCGCGACCGCGTGCTGCGCCTGCAGAAAAAAATTGAAAAAGACCCCGGCAACAAGGAACTCAAGGAACACCTTGCGGAACTGGAACTGCGCATGTGGATGACGGCGGATGAAATGGGCGAAGCCTACCAGGAGCTCAGGAAATGGCTCCGCGAGGCCCGCAAGGCCAAGGATGAAATGGTGGAAGCCAACTTGCGCCTGGTCATCTCCATTGCCAAAAAATACACCAACCGCGGCCTTTCCTTCCTGGACCTGATTCAGGAGGGCAACATGGGCCTCATGAAGGCAGTGGAAAAATTCGAATACCGCCGCGGCTATAAATTCTCCACGTACGCCACCTGGTGGATCCGCCAGGCCATTACCCGCTCCATTGCGGACCAGGCCCGCACCATCCGCATTCCCGTCCATATGATTGAAACCATCAACAAATTGATGCGCGTTCAAAAGCAGCTGGTGCAGGAATACGGGCGCGAACCTACTCCGGAGGAAATCGCGGAGGAAATCCACCTTCC
This sequence comes from Akkermansiaceae bacterium, assembly GCA_021202525.1. Classification (GTDB taxonomy): domain Bacteria; phylum Verrucomicrobiota; class Verrucomicrobiia; order Verrucomicrobiales; family Akkermansiaceae; genus Akkermansia. The sequence goes on from JAJQCV010000027.1 coordinate 36,060, forward strand.
CGTGGAGCGCGTGCGCTCCGTGCTGAAAATGGCCCAGCAGCCCATCTCCCTCCAGGCTCCGGTGGGCGACTCCGACGATACCTCCTTCGGCGACTTCATTGAAGACAAGGCGGCTGAAAATCCCATGGAGGAAGCCTCCTTCTCCTTCCTGAAAGAAAAAATCAAGGACGTGCTGGACACCCTCACGGACCGCGAACGCGAAGTCATTGAACAGCGCTTCGGCCTCCGGGACGGCAGTCCCCGCACACTGGAGGAAGTGGGGCGCCAGTTCAGCGTCACCCGCGAACGCATCCGCCAGATTGAAGCCAAAGCCTTGCGCAAGCTGCGCCACCCCACGCGCATCAGCAAGATCAAGGGCTTCCTGGAAATGACGGAATCCTGACCGGATTTGCGCCGCATGCCGTGCTAGGCTCACGGGTCATGAAGACCCGCCTGGCCGCGGCATGCGGCATTTTTATTTTATTGGCTTCCTGCTCAGGGAGCAAGGAGTTCAAGCCTGAATTCAACCAGCCTTTGCAGCCCGTGATGCAGCCGGGCTTTGTTTATGTGGACCGGGTGGCCCCCCCTCGTACGGACTAATCTTAAATACGCCGGATATGACAACTTTGTGGGGCGTCCGCTGGACGGCTACCACGGCAAGCGGGCCATTCTGCGCACCCAGACGGCCCGGGCGTTGAAAAAGGTATCGGAAGACTTGTACAAACAGGGGTATCTGCTGGAAATCTACGACGCCTACCGTCCCCATACCGCCGTGCTGGACATTTGCAAATGGGGCAGGGATACCGGGGACCAGAAGATGAAGGCACGTTATTACCCGAACATTGACAAGTCCAGAGTATTCGGCGACCACTACGTGCGCGACTTTTCGGAACATTCTCGCGGCGTGGCCGTGGATGTCACCCTGCTGCATGCCCACACGGGCAAACCCGTGGACATGGGAGGGCATCATGACCTGCTGGACCCCAGTTCGGCCACGGACAGTCCGCTGGTAACTCCGCAGCAGCGCAAAAACCGGATGATACTGAAAAATGCCTTTGAAAAGCGCGGCTTCCTGAACTATTCCCCGGAATGGTGGCACTACCGCCTGGCGAATGAACCCGCCCCCTCCCTGCATTACTACTTCCCGGTGTGGGATGGCATGGTTTCCAGAGGGTAGGGGAGGAACATTTTTCTGTTTTTAGAATTTGCCTCTTTTTTAAGCTATTTCTTCTCTTTAAAGTTTGTTTCGTTTCGTAGGGATCATAGGGGTCA
>JAJQCV010000123.1 GCA_021202525.1 Akkermansiaceae bacterium
ATTGTTATCTGTATTCGGAATTTCTTCCGCATGAAGGAATGCATTCATGCAGCACAGAAAAATGGAAAATCGGATGATAAGGAAAAGAGGGGAGGTCATTGCAAAAGGACTTAGGAAAACCGGCTCATATGATATAAATAAATATATTTTCTTTTTATATTTAGTGTCAATTTTTTATAAAATATGTTAGGCAGGTTGGAACAGGGTGAAGAAGAAAAGCAGGTTAAATCGGAAAATATAGCGGCATGACTCGGTGATTCGTTTCGGGAGGCTTGCCGGGATTTGCCGGATATGCTTGGATGCAGTGCATGAAGCCTGAAATCTTGACTAAACGCCGTGTGACGGGAGCGGATGATCCCCTGTTTGTGGAATCTCTGGATATCTACCGGACAAGTTTTCCGCTTCATGAGCAGCGGCGTATTCAGGATTTTCCGCTGGCGTTTGAAGACCCGGGGTTTTATTACGAAGTGTTTTTGGATGAAGCGGGCCGGGTGGCCGCCATTCTGGTGACTTGGCGGCGGCAGGAATTCGTGTATCTGGAATATTTCGCCGTGAGTGCCTCTCTGCGCGGCCAGGGGGCGGGGCAGAGGATTCTGGAGGAACTGCGGGATGCCTTCCCGCACAAGGTCATTCTGGAAATTGACCCTCCCGAGAACGAAATTTCACGGCGCCGGCTGGGATTCTACCAGCGGCACGGTTTTGTGCCCAATCCCCAGTTCGACTACATCCATCCGCCTTATACGGCGGAAGGGGAATCATATCCGCTGCTGTTGATGACGCATGAGAAAACGCTGGATGCGGACGTTTACCAAGCCTTCGTCCATTTCCACTATGAATGGGTGGTACGAAGATTCTATGACGTCAGCTCCAGGCCAGAATGACGGTTTCCAGGTCTTCGGGCGCAAGCTTTTGGGCGAGCCGTTCCTTCATGCGGAGCCCGTATTCCGGAATGCTCCAGGAATGAAGCGGCTGGACGGCGGAATTCGTGAATTGCCAGGACGGAACGGGAATGACTACGTCCATCACTTCCCCGGCTCTGCCGGGCATGGCTGCCAGCACGCGGGCCACCGTGGAGGAAAGTTCCGCATATTCGTCCAGAATGTCCAGCAGCCAGTTGCAGCCCAGTTCGGTCGGAATGGCTTCCGTTCCTTCCAGAAGTTCCGCAAGGCGGTCCGGAGAAAGTTTTTTGGAAATGGATGCCAGATAAGGGGCGAACCGCAGATCCCCCAAACTCATCAGGGCGTCCAGCGCCGGGGACATGCCGGCCTGCCCCGGAAGGGGGGCGGCACAGATGATATCCGCCAGTCCGGCGATTCCGGGGAAGCGTTCTTCACGTTCCGGAGCCGCAAGCGTATAAATCAGGAAGGCGGTCTGGCGGCGGATGTCCGCCAGTTCGTCCGTCATCGCAAAGGGGAGCAGGGCGCGCCATCCGTCGCCCTTGCGCTGGCGGATGAAGGCCGCAAGCTGGAGGGCGCACTTCTTTCTGGCGTCCGGGGCGCAACAGGACTGGAAAGTGCGGTAAATCTCAATGCCTTCCGCCTGCCTGTTCTTTTCATTGCAGGTGACCAGGCCGTAGGCGATCATGGCCAGGGGCCACTGGTCCGGGCCTATTTCATCCCTGCGGGAGGGATCCATGACGAGCGCGGCGAGCCGCTTGATTTCCGACAAAGAACTGGTTTGATCCTGAAAAAGGCCCATGCCCGCATGATAGCCTCCGGCGTGGGGCTGCCAAGGAAAAAAGCCGCCGCGCCGCCATGGAGTATGCCAGCGGAACCGTTCGCCCTCCCTGCTTCGTGAAAACCGTTATGGAGGGGAGATTCTTGACAGGTTGTCCGTGACGATTCCGGCCAGCCGGCATTCCTCCATCCGGAGTGCCTGAGCCGCGGCCCGGTAAAGGTCCGGCAGGGCCTCCGGATGTTCATCCGACTCCAAAACCAGACGGTGCAGGGGTACGGATGCAAAGATGTCCGGGTGCCGGATTTCCCGGGGGCCGATGGATAGCAGCCAGTCATCGGAAGGCAGGTCGGACGCCGGATTCAGCGCTCCGGTCCAGCCGTGCAGGATGGCCTTCAGGCGGGGATATTCCCTCAGCATTCCGGCCAGGGTGCCCCATGCGCGGCAGCAATGCAGGACAACAGGGCGGTTCATCTGCGCAGCCATGTCCATATGGCGGTGCAGCGCCTCTTTTTGTACATCCATGTCCGGAATGCCGCGGCGGCATTTGTCCAGGCCGGTTTCCCCCACTCCCGCCTTTGGAAAGCGGTGCAGGAATTCTTCCAGCAGGCGCATGTCCCGGCGCCATGTGGCCGGATCAAGGAACCACGGGTGAATGCCGAAAAACGGAGTAACGTTTTCGTCCCTTTCCGCCAGCAGCGCCGTCTGTTCCCAGTCCGCCGGGGACGTTCCGCAGACGAAGCGGAGGCTGGTGCCGGAAATGGCGGGAGCGGGGTGGGTATGTGCGTCCGGCAGATTCATGATATCAGTGGGACAGCGGGGTTCCGTTCCCGGTTTCGATAATGTCAAAGCTCAGCTTGGCCAGCCGCACGGCGGCGGCGCCCGTTTCCTCCTCGTCATGAATGACGTTGACGACTCCGGCGTGATGCAGGGAAGCCACTTCCGAGCGGAATTTGGCGCGGGCAATCACGGTGATGTCCGGATTGGCGGTTTTGATCTGCATGTAGGTGGACAGGGCCGGATTCGGATCCGGGAAGGTGAAGGCGATCAGGCGCGCCGTCCGGATGCTCGCCAGCTCCATGGTGATCTGGTGCTGGATGTCACCCAGAAAGGCCAGATGGCCGCCGTTGAGCAGGGATTTGACGGTATCCGCATTCAAGTCGATGATGATGCAGGGAATGCCGTACCGCCCCAGGCTTTCATGCATTCTTCTGCCCACGGGGCCGTAGCCGCAGATGACGGCGTGGTCCTTGATGCCGGATACGCGCGTAATCAGGTTTTCCACGCTCATGCGTTCATTTTTCATCTTCAGGCCGGGAATGCGCACCAGCAACGGGGTGAGGCGCCGCGCCGCCTTCATCAGCAGGGGCGTCATGCCCATGGAGACGGCGGCAATGGCGTACACGTTGGCCGTTACCAGGGCGGGAATGGGGGTGATCTCCTGCATGAAGGGGATCAGCACCAGGGAAAATTCCCCCACGTTGGTCAGGGCCGTGGAGGCCATGATCCCCATGCGTCCCGGAATTTTCAGGAAATGCGCCGCTACAATGCAGGCCACGAATTTGACGGCGAGAACGAAGGCGGCGAAAATGACTACGTTGCCGATGTGTTCCCACAGGTCGTTAATGTCGATCAGCAGCCCCGCGGAAACGAAGAAAATGGTGAGGAAAAGGTCCTTGAACGGAAGTACTTCGCTGAGAACCCGGTGGCTGTAATAGGAGCCGCTGACGAAAAGCCCGGCGGTGAACGCTCCCAGCTCAATACTCAATCCCAGCAGGCTGGCGAGCATGGCGATGCCGGAGCAGATGGCGAACACCATCAGGGTGAACAATTCCCGGCTTTTTGTTCGGGCCACGGCCAGCATGATGCGCGGAAGCAGATAGCGGCCGATCAGCCATGCGGCGGCCAGGAAAATCACGCCTCTCAATACGGCCACCCCTATGTTGAAGGCCGTTTCCCAGGAATCGTGGGAGGCCCCAAATATCTGGGGCATGATGGCGACGAGCATGATGGCCGCAATATCCTGGAACAGTGCGATTCCCAGCGCCATCCTGGCTCCGGAAGTGCCGCTCAGTCCGAATTCCTGGAATGACTTCAGGGCTACCGCCGTAGAGGACAGCCCCATGATGGCCCCTACCGTCAGGGAATGGCTTATGTCCATGCCCGTCACGTAATGCAGGCCCAGTCCGAAGACCGCTGTGCAGAGGAACATCTGGACGCCGCCGCCCAGAAGCGCCGTTTTCCGCAGGTGCTTGAGTTCGTCCAGTGAAAACTCCAGCCCCAGCGTGAACATGAGCAGGATGATGCCCACTTCCGAGAGGGCCTGGATGCTGATGTCGGAATTGGGAATGTGGTCCAGAATGTCGCAGTTGGCCAGAATGACGCCGCAGATGAAGTAGCCCGCCATCAGGGACTGCCGGAAATGGGCTAGAACCAGGGCGATCGCGATGATCCCCATGAAAACGACGGTCAGCAGCGTGAAAAAGGGCGGGGCCGCATTCGGTTCCGCGGAAGCCAGCACAGAAAGAAACATCATGGGCGGACGGAAAAAGGACTCAGGGAATGGTGATCAGGTTGACTTCCGGCGGGCAATTGAAGCGCCCCGGCCCTATGTGCCCTATGCCGGGAGTGACAAAAACGGATTTCTCCCTGTAAGAGTAAAACCCGGAGGCCATGGTTTCCCCTTCCACCATCAGCAGGGGGGAGGAAAAGAAGGGGAGCCTGATCTGTCCACCGTGCGTATGGCCGGAAAGCATCAGGTCCCAGTGGTAGCGGTCCAGCAGTTCCCTCCCCTTGGGGTTGTGGCATAAAACGATGGTCGGCATGGGGGAATCCTCCGCCGGGTCCGCCGGAGCCATGCATTTATCCGGAAAGCAGTCCCCCTCCCGCACGTCTCCCAGCCCGACCAGCTTGAATTCGGCATTCCCAAGCCTGGGGACGGCGATGAAGGAGGCGGAATTCCTCAGCAGCGTGAAGCCTCCCTCCTTCAGGATGCGTTCCACATTGCCGGCCAGGGCCATGTCATGGTTGCCCAGGCAGGCGTAGGACGGAGCGATGGCGGAAAGCTTCTGGAACTGCCTGATGTAGTCTCCGGCATGGGTGGCCCTCTGGTAATCCGTGTAAAGGTCTCCCAGGAACACGATCATGTCCGGTTTGGCCTGTTCCGCCATGTGCACCGCCTGTTCCAGCAAGGGGAGGCCCGTGTGCACGTCCGACAGGACCAGGATGCGCAGGCCGGAAAGGCCGGGCAGGCATCCGGCCGGCGCCTGTGTTTCACGGAATTTCAGAGTATTCGCCTCCCACTGCATGTAGGAAAGGAGCAGGGAGCCCAGCAGGACGGTTGCGGCACTCAGGTAAAGGAGCTTGCGGAGCAGGGAACGTTTTTTGGCGGGAGAGGGAGCGGCGGTCATGAATGAATGGGATTGAGTATAGCCAGTTCCGGGGAGGTGAAAAGTCCGTTATGGCGCACGAGTGTTTCGTCCAGGTAAATGTCTCCGCCTCCGGCTTCTTCCGTCTGGATGCAGACCATGTCCCAGTGGATTCGGGACTGGTTGCCGTTGTCCGCCACATGGTAGGCCTGTCCCGGCGTCAGGTGGAAGGAGCCGGATATCTTCTCGTCAAAAAGAATATTCCGCATCGGTTTGGTGATGGCCGGATTGACCCCGAAGGCGAATTCCCCCAGCCGGCGCGCGCCGGGGTCCGTGTCCAGAATGGCGTTGAGCTGCGGGGTCTTATCTCCGGCCTCCGCGTGAACGATCAGGCCGTCTTCCAATGTCAGGCGTATGGAATCGAACGGAATGCCCTGGAACAGGGAGGGAACGTTGAAGGAAATGTGCCCGTTGGCGCTGTCGATGACGGGGGCCGTAAACACCTCCCCGTCCGGCAGGTTGCACTCCCCGGCGCAGGGGATGGCGTTCAGCCCCTTGATGGAAAAGGCAATGTTCGTGCCCGGTCCAGTGATGCGGACCTTGTCGGCGGCTTCCATCATCTCAGCCAGCCTTTTCATGGCGGGGCGCAGGGCGCCGTAATCCATCAGGCAGGTGCGGAAATAAAAATCCTCAAACTCTTCCGTGCTCATGGCCGCCTGCTGGGCCATGCCTTCCGACGGCCAGCGCAGGCCGCACCAGCGCGTGTGGCGGATGCGTCTTTGGGCCACGGGATTCAGCGCCTTCATGGCTGTGGCCATGTTCCCCTGGGGAACGGAGGAAAATTCAAAGGCGTTTCCGCCTCCGCGAATTTCTATATAGGCGTCCATGTCCTCCATTTCCGCCATGCGGTGTCGGGCGATGGCTTCATACTGTTCCTCCACGGCTCCGGAAAGCATCTCCCGGTTCAGTCGCGTCTGGTTCAGGCGCAGAAAGGGAAGGGCCTCTGCGGCGCGCACTTCCCGGATGAGGGCCACTCCCATTTCTTCCGGAATATCCGTCAATTCCAGAAGAACCCTGTCGCCCGGCCGCAGGGCGGTGGAGTACCCCGCGAGCTGGGCGGCCAACTCCTGAAAACGAGTGTCTCTCATGCCTTTATTAGGCGAATACGCCGGGCTTTTTGTCAAGCCGGAGGCTTGCCACAGGCAAAAAACTGTGGTTTCATCCCCCGGATGTCCAGATTGCCCAAATTAGGAATACTCGGTTCCGGCTCCGGCTCCAACTGCCAGTCCATTCATGACGCCATCCGGTCCGGCGCCCTCAAGGCGGAAATAGCCGTGGTGATGTCCGACAACCCGGATGCCTATATTCTGGAACGCGCCCGTTCTTGGGGTGTTCCGGCGGAAGTGATCGACTGCGCGGGCTTCAAGACCAAATTCCCGGAGGAATCCCAGGCGGCCGTTGCCGCGCGCCTGAAGGAATACGGCGTGGACTGCGTATGCCTGGCCGGCTTCATGCGGCTGGTAAAATCCCCCCTGCTGCAAGCGTTCCCCTCCCGCATCGTCAACATCCACCCCTCCCTCCTGCCCGCGGTCCCCGGACTGCACGCCTGGGAACAGGCCGTCCATGCAGGCGCGGAAGAAAGTGGCTGCACCGTACATTATGTGGACGGGGGCATGGACACGGGCCCCATCCTCGGGCAGGCCCGTGTGCCCGTATTGCCCGGAGATACGCCGGAAAGCCTGCATGCCCGCATCCAGGTGGAGGAGCACAGGCTCTATCCCGCCATGATTGCCCGCGTGCTGGAAACTCTGGAATGATGCACCGTGGAGGAACGCGCTTTTCCGGAACTGATGACAGGATGACTTATTCTCTTGTCTTGTTCTGTGAACGGAATCCGTTAAAAAGGAGTCCTCTTTTCAAGTAAAGGATAAAAACAACCATGAAGATGAACCCTTCCATCGCCCTGTTTGCCGCTTCCGCCCTTCTGGCGGGTGTGGCCGGCGCACAAGACAAGGCTGCTGAAGCTCCGGCGGCCGATCAACCCAAACAAGAGAAAGAAATTACTGTGTCTCCTGAACAGATGAAAAAGGACCTGGGCTATTTCCTGGGCTTCCAAAGCGGCCAGCAGCTTGGCTCCGTTCCCACCCTCACCTTTGACGATCTGGACCAGGAATCCTTCCTGCAGGGCATCAAGGACGGCATGGTTCGCAAGCCCGCCAAGGACCAGGATCAATTGAAGCCTGCTCTGGATGCGTTCCAGAAGCAGATTGACGAGCGCATTGCTGCCAAGGCCAAGTCCAATCTGGAAGCCAGCAAGAAATTCATGGAGGAAAACGGCAAGAAGGAAGGCGTGGTGACCACGAAATCCGGCCTCCAGTACAAGGTGGAAAAGAAGGGCGGCGACGAAAAATTTGACGAGAAGAAGTTCAAGAATCCCATGTTTAAGGTGAAGTACAAGGGCACGCTGCTGGACGGCACCGTGTTTGACGACACCAAGGGACAATCCGTGGAACTTCCCCTCCAGGTCATTCCCGGTTTTGCGGAAGCCCTGACCACGATGCCCGTCGGTTCCAAGTGGATCGTTTACATCCCGTCCGAGCTGGCTTATGGTGAAAACACGCCCGGCGCACCGATTGAGCCCAATTCCCCCCTCATCTTTGAACTGGAACTGGATGGCATCTCGGAAGCCCCGGCTCCCCAGGGCGGTCCCATGAGTATTTCTCCCGAACAGCTTCAGGAAATGCTCAAGCAGAGCGGAGCTCAATAATAAAAATATTCCAACTTTCAGGCCGTTCCTTCGGGGACGGCCTTTTTTGTGTCTTCACCAGATGATTCAAGTATTTCTGCTTTCGCCGGATTGTGAATTCCCCTTGTTTTATTTATTGGTGTAACTA
>JAJQCV010000025.1 GCA_021202525.1 Akkermansiaceae bacterium
CGGCTGCAAACGCTGAAGAGCGGCCTGCTCCGCATCAGAGAGGGAGTGAATGGAGTCATGCGCTTCCTCCGCTGCCTTCACGTAGCGTTCCATCGTGTTTCTGGCGGCCTGCTGCGCATGTCCGTGCCCCCAGTCCGGGACGGGGTCCGGTTGTGGACGCCGCTTGCGCTTTACGGAGGGATTCGGGAGTTCCACAGGGGAAGGTACGGGCCGTGGGGCTCGTGCAGGAACACGGGGCTGCGGCTCTTCCCGGTGGGGAACCTGCTGCGGGCGTTCGGGAACGGTTCGCCTCATTTCCGCAATAACTTCCCTGACGCGTTTTTCGTGGTGGTCTTCCGTTTCCAGGTCGGGCTCTTCCTCGTTGTCTTCTTTCTTCGTTTTCAGGTAGCTGATCACACTTTTGCCGATAAAGACAATTGCTAGGACCAGATAGAACCACAGTTCCGGATTGCCGTCTTCGCCGCGCGCAGCAAGGATGTTTGCCAGTAGATTCATGCAGAAGGGCCGGATGTCCGGCAGGGGGCTTTACCGCCACCGGACACCGGAAAGTTTATTTAATGGAGGAAGGAGTTGCTTCCGGTTTGGCGATGGAGTCCCTCATCTTGGTATCCGCCACCACGTTCTGGTAGCGTGCGTAGTCCAGCACACCCAGGTTGCCGTTGCGGAAGGCCTCCGCCATGGCCATGGGAATCTGGGCTTCCGCTTCCACCACCTTGGCGCGCATTTCCTGCGTCCTGGCGGCCATTTCCTGTTCCGTGGCCACAGCGGCGGCGCGGCGCACTTCCGCCTTGGCCTGGGCAATCTGCTTGTCCGCCTCAGCCTGTTCCGCCTGAAGGCGTGCGCCCACGTTGCCGGCCACGTCCACATCCGCAATGTCAATGGAAAGAACTTCAAATGCCGTGGCGGCGTCCACCCCCTTGTCGCTGACGGTGCGGGAAATGACTTCCGGCTTTTCCAGAACGTCCTTGTAGGATGGCGCGGAGCCTACGGCGGAGACGATGCCTTCCCCGACACGGGCCACCACCGTTTCTTCCGTGGCGCCCCCTACGAACAGGTCCAGGTTGGTGCGCACCGTTACGCGGGCCCGTACCGCTACAGCGATGCCGTCACGGGCTACTGCGGTCAGGCGCGTCTGTCCGGAACTCGGGTTCGGGCAGTCGATCACCCTGGGATTGATGGAGGTACGCACGGCTTCCAGCACGGTCTTGGAGGTGCCTTTCACTGCCAGGTCAATGGCGCATGCGCGGTCATAGCTCAGCGGAATGCCGGCTTTTTCCGCGGCAATCAGGGCCAGAACGCAGTCCACGATGTCGCCGCCGGCCAGGAAGTGGGCTTCCAGCTCGTCCGTGCTGATGTCCAGCCCGGCCTTGGCCGCAGTGATGCGGGTGTCCACCACCAGGGGATAGGGCACCTTCCGCAGCCACATTCCGAGCATGTTGCCCATGGAAACGGGGGCTTTCGCCAGGCGGGCGCGCAGCCATGTCTTGAAAAATTTGGCAATGATGGCGAAGAAGATTACCAGGAAGATGACGAGAACGACAATGAGGAGCGTTCCCCAGACAGTTGCATTGGACATGTCCGCTAACGGCAAATTGTTCATGCTTCCTTCCATACCATACTTGCCGGATGAGGGTAAAGAGATAATTGTGTTCCCTGAGGTTCAAAGGTATTGACCTTTCGGCGGATTCGTGGCAATGCACTTGGCCGTGCGCACCATTGATTTTGATTATCCCCTGCCGGAAGAATTGATCGCGGACCGCCCTCTGCCGGACCGCGCCGCTTCACGGATGCTGGTGCTCCACCGGGATACGGGCTTGATGGAACACAGGCATTTCTGCGACCTGCCGGAGTACGTAAGGCCGGGAGACCATTTCATCCTCAATGATACCAGGGTGGTTCCCGCCAGGTATTTTTCCAATGACGGTTCCATTGAGATTGTCCGGGCCGAGGTGCTCAATCCCCTTCTGTGGAAGTGCATGGTGCGTCCGGGGCGCAAGATGAAGGTGGGGCGCACCGTTTCCATCGGAGAATCCGTGGGAACGGTGGAGGGAATCGATGCGGAAGGGTACCGCCTGATCCGGTTTGACCGGGAAGTGGACGAGGAAAAGTACGGACGGCTGGCGCTTCCCCATTACATGAACCGGGAGAGCGATCCTTCGGACAGGGAACGTTACCAGACGGTATACGCCAGGCATGAGGGAGCTATTGCGGCCCCTACGGCCGGTCTGCACTTTACGCCGGAGCTGCTTGCCTCCGTACCGCATGATTTTTTGACGCTTCACGTGGGCGTGGGCACGTTCCGTCCCGTCAAGGCAGACAATATTGAGGACCATCAAATGCACACGGAGCATTTTTTTCTGCCGGAACCCACCGCCCGGGCGATCAATGAAGCCGAAAGAGTCATTGCCGTGGGCACCACCAGCGTGCGCGTGCTGGAGCATGTGGCTGCGGCGGAGGGATTGCCTCTCCGCGAATGTTCCGGCTCCACGAACATTTTCATTTATCCGCCCTACAAATACAAGGTAGTGGATGCGCTGATCACGAATTTCCACCTGCCGCAAAGCACCCTGCTGATGCTGGTGAGCGCCTTTGCCGGAAAGGAGCTGGTCATGAAAGCATACATGGAAGCCATTCGGGAACGGTACAGATTCTTTTCCTACGGCGACTGCATGCTGATCCTGTAATGTTCAGGGCTTCTCTGCATCCCGGCCGAATTCCAGCAGAGCCGTTCCGAGCTCCAGCGTGTTCCGGAGTTCTCCCAGAGCGCGAAGAACTTCGCTGAGGATGACGACCAGAATATTGGCGTATCTTCCGGCATCCGTCTTGTTGCAGATTTTGTCCAGGCAGGAGGCTTCCTGGTCCGGTGCGTTCCATCTGCAACGGATGAAACGGCTTATGCGTGAATCCGGCGTCCAGATATTCTCCCGCTGATCTATCAGATAGGCTATGTAGCAGCTCCTGAGCAGGTCGATTTTGGGAAGCAGTTTGAAACGGAACGTTTCCTCACAGGCCGGAAGGTTGTGGAGCCTGTCCATCCGCATGTGAATGCCGGTGATGCAGAGAATAGTCCAGTAATGGATGGAGGCGGCCACATCCCTGCCGCGTTTGTGGAACCGGCGGTGGAAATCCAGACTGAGGTCCAGGGCCGTCAGGGCTTTCACATACTGCACGAGGACGAGAAGGCCATGCTTCCGGTCGATGAAGTGTTTCAGTTGCCGCCGGAGCGGCCGGTCTTCCAGATTCATCTCCCTTTTCAGGCTGTTCCATTGTCTGTTAAAATTGGGATGTTGTGGCATATCTTTGAAAATATAATCATGGGTGAGACTATGATGTTCATGATTTAATTCAAATAAATAATAAATAATGATAAATAAAAGCGACATGAAAGGCCGCATACGCTGGCGGATGGAGGGCGCCGGCCGCTGCGGTTTGTTCCGGAACGGTGTACAGGAGAAAGCCATGCCCGGCGGAATGCAGGCATGCCCTTTTTGAATCACGGTTGTGGATGCCGGTTAAGGATGCGGACCCGGTGATACAATAAAAACGGCATAAATCCATGCAACTCTCATGATCTCTTTTCGCTCTTTTCCGGACCCCGTGAAAATGCGGCTGTATCCGGGTGGGGCGCAATGCGTTCTTGTGGGGGAGGTCCAAACAGGATAATCTTGAAAAGGGCCAGGTCCTTTATTCATTTCATCCCTCAGACTCGCCAACCTTCTTTATGGATCACGATTTCAGCCTCATCCTTACATTCGTCGGCGGCTTGACCGCCGCCCTTCTCTTCGGTCTCATCGCCAGAAAGCTGCACCTGTCCCCGCTGGTGGGGTACCTGTTGGCCGGCGTTGTCGTAGGTCCTTATTCGCCGGGTTTTGTAGCGGACAGCCATACGGTGGAGCAATTTGCGGAGCTGGGCGTTATTCTGCTGATGTTCGGGGTTGGCCTCCATTTCCATCTGAAAGATCTGATTGCCGTGCAGCGGGTGGCCGTCCCCGGCGCGGTGGTGCAGATTTCCGTGGCTACGGTGCTTGGGGTGATTGTAGGGTGGTGCTTCGGCTGGTCCACGATTTCCGGCCTTGTGTTCGGCATGGCTATTTCCGTAGCCAGTACCGTGGTGCTGACGCGGGTGCTTGAGGACCACCAGAATCTTCACACTCCCAGCGGGCATGTGGCTCTCGGCTGGCTGGTGGTGGAGGATTTGTTCACCATTCTTCTGCTGGTTCTGATACCCGCCGTCATGGAGGCCCGGCAAAGCGGAGCAGGGGGTTGGGACAGCATTCTTTCCGAATTAGGATGGATGTTCGTCAAACTGTCCGTCCTGGTGGCGCTGACCCTGTTTGCCGGTAAAAAAATCATTCCGATGGTCCTGCGTTATGTGGCGCGGACGGGGGCGCGGGACCTGTTTACACTTGCCGTACTGGTCATTGCGCTGGGGGTGGCGGTATGTTCCGCCGAATTCTTCGGGGCGTCCATGGTGCTGGGCGCATTTTTGGCGGGCATGGTCGTCGGCCAGTCGGACTTCTGTGCGCGCGCGGCGGCGGAGGCCATGCTGATGAGGGACGCTTTCGCCGTTCTTTTCTTCGTCTCCGTAGGGATGATGTTTGATCCGATGTCCGTGGGTGACTGCTGGCCGCTGGCCCTGGCAACGCTGGCCGTGGTGATGATCGGCAAGCCCCTGGCCGCCTATGTGGTTGTACGCTGCCTGCGGCGGCCGCTGGCTTTGGCCTTGAACGTATCCGTAGCGCTGGCGCAGGTGGGGGAATTCTCCTTCATTCTTGCCGGGATAGGGCTGATGTACGGCATTCTGCCTCCGGAGGCCAACCAGGCCATCATTTTGGCCGCCGTCGTTTCCATCTCCTTGAATCCCATTCTCTATCGTAAGATTACCCCGGTGGTCAAGTGGCTGGAAAAACGAGGCATCGGTCTTCCTGCGCCATCCCTGGCAAACGTCGTTCCGCCGCCTGAGGAAGATGCCCGGCGCGTGGTGCTGGTAGGGTTCGGCCCCACCGGACGCATGCTTAAAAGCATTTTAAACGACAACGGCGTAGAAGTCGTCATCGTGGAAATGAACATAGATACGGTCACCAGAATACGGGAACAGGGGGGTAAAATCGTGTACGGGGACGCGCGCCAGCGGGAGGTGCTGAAGCATGCGGGTATTGAATACGCGGAGAGCCTGATTCTCTCCTCCTCCATTCCGGATGCCAAGGACATCGTGGAGATGGCCATTGAGCTCAATCCCCGCCTCGACGTGATGATTCACACCAAATACATGCGGGATGTGGACATTCTGAAAGAAGCCGGAGCTTCCCAGGTTTTCTCCTCGGAATCGGAAGTGGCTCTTTCCATGGCGGAATATTTCCTGCGCGAGGGAGGAGCGGACGATGAAAAGATTGTTTCCGAACGCCTGCGCATCCGCGCCGAACTGAATAACGAATGCACCTCCGACCTCTGTCATGAGGAAATAAACGCGTGAGGGACGCTACTTTTTGCGGGCGGAAATGATGAGCATCATCGGGCGCCTCAATTCGTCCCGCATGCCGGGAACGGTATTCAGAAGCTCTCCGGAAGGCTGGGGCTCTTCCACGGCAATGATCTCAAATCCGTTTGAGGCCAGGGCGCCCAGGTAGGTGGTGAGCGTCCTGTGGTATTTGGTTACTTCTTCCCCCAGGAAGACGGCCTTGCGGGGGCCTTCCGCAAAATAACCGTCCACGGGCCAGTGCATGATGCCGCCGGAGCCGTTATAATGCCAGTCCTGGCGCCCCTGGGCAGTAAAAACGGGGTGCTCTACGGAAAAAACGAATGCGCCGCCGCAGTCCAGGCAATGGGAAACCTTCCGGCAGATGCCGGGGAAATCCCGCGTGTAGTGAAAGGCCAGTGAACTGATAACCACGTTAAAGGAAGAGGGAGGAAAATCAATATCCTCCATGGGCATGCAGATGTAGTTGATGATATCCGTTTTTTCCATGCTCGCAGCCCTGGCGAGCATTTTTTCCGAAATATCCACCCCCGTGACGGAGGCCGCCCCGTGTTCTGCCGCGTACCGGCAGTGCCAGCCGAAACCGCAGCCCAGGTCCAGAACCCGTTTCCCGTGAAAATCCGGCAGCATCCGTTCCAGCGTTTTCCATTCTCCGGCTCCGGCCAGTCCCTTGACGGAACGGTCCATTTGGCTGTATTTCCGGAAAAAGGAATCGTCATCGTACTTGTTCTGCTTCATGGCGGAGGGAAAGGAGGAAAGAGCCTGACTGCCCCGGCTCAGGTTCGGGCCTCCGGCTTCAGGATGACGGTGACGCGGCCCAGATGGTGCAGCGCGTTTTCTATCTGGTCTTCCAGTTGCGAAGCTATCTGGTGGGACTGGCGGACGGTCAGCTCCGGATCGGCCGTGCAAAGACAGGTAAGGGTAGGAAAGCTGTCTTCCTTGTCCAGGTCCAGCTTGACAATGTCGCAGATGTCGCGGTGCTGCTGGAGGATGAGGCGCACCTTCAAATGTACTTCTTCCGGGGAAACGTGTTCCAGGACGGAATTGGCCTTCATTTCACGGCAATCCGGTTCAATGCGGCAGACAACCTTTTCCGGCTGGAGCTCCTGGATAACGTCTTTCCTGAACGCTTCCACAACCTCGTATCCGCGGTCCAGCGGCCAGTCCGCGGGAACTTCCACATCCATGAAATAACAGGAGGCATGCTTGCCCCTTCCTTCGTAAAAACCGTGAATGCGGACATGATGGCGCAGGGCCAGGCGGTGGACGACCGCATCCGGCTCCATGCCGGCAAAGTCTTCATGGGCGGGTTCAATGTGTACGATGATATCCGCTTCCGGCAGCTCGTACTTCACAATCCCTTCTATGGATTCCGCCACGTCATGGGCCACGTCCACGTGCAATTCCGCCGGGGCTTCCACATCCAGTTCCACGAAAATGCGCGCCCCGCCGTCGCGCAGGCGGATGCGTTTGACCGGATAATCCGGAGCGTTCTTCTTCATGGCTGCCAGCACCTGGTGCGTCAGAGCGGATGAACCGCCGTCCATCAGGGCGTGGATGGAACGCTTGGCCAGGCCGAAGGCTACGGAACAGACCAGGGCGGCCACGAACAGGGCGGCCACGGCGTCCGCCTTTTGCAGAAGACCGTGCCAGACAGATTCCGCGGGAACCAGGTGGGCCAGCCATACGCAGAAGAGACCCAGCAGCACCACGGCGGAGGACCAGATATCCGTCGTGAAATGCAGGGCGTCCGCTTCCAGGGCCTGGCTCTTGTGCTTTTTGGCTACCCGGCGGAGCATGGCGGAGCGGTTCACGTCCACCAGCAGGGAGACGGCCACTACGGCAAAGGCCCACCAGGTGAGAGTGATTTCCGCCTCATTGTAAAACAGGCGGTCTATGGCCTCCCAGACAATCCATCCGCAGGTGACCAGGAGCAGGGCTGTTTCCGCCAGGGCGGAAAGGTTCTCTACTTTTTCATGCCCGTAGGGGTGGCTTTCATCCGCCGGGCGTGCTGCTATCCTTACCGCGTAAAAGGTCATTCCCGCCGCCATCAGGTCCAGTCCGCTGTGCAGGGCCTCCGAGATAATGCCCAGGCTGCCCGTTTCCACGCCGGCCCAAATCTTGATTCCGGTCAGGAAGGCAGACCACAGGACGGAGGAAAAGGCCGCGCGTGATTTTTCATGGTGGGCTGCTTGATCCATAAGACTGAAGAGAACGGAAAGCCAATCTAAGCCCGTCTCCCTTTCTTAGTCATTGATAACACAG
>JAJQCV010000048.1 GCA_021202525.1 Akkermansiaceae bacterium
GTTCTGGTGGTCTGCGGCTTCAGTTCCGTGCGCTCCGGCTCCGGAATAATGCTGTATTTGTCCGCGGCTTGGGCCATGGCAGCGGCGGAGAGAAGAGTACAGGCCAGAATGCGGAGGAAGCTGAACATGAAGAGCGGTGATTTCTGGAATTATTCTACCATGAGGAACCGTGCGTGATAAGGAAAAACAGCGGAATTACTTTTTGTTTTCCCAGCGGAAGGGCGGCTCGTTTTCCTTCGTGCGTTCCAGATCGTAGTTGAAGCGTTTGAGGACGAAGGCGCGGTGGTCCCCCACCTTGCGCCGGAAGTTGTCCCAGGAGCGGACATCCATCGGGGACCATCCCGCTTCCGCAATGGCCATGGCCCGCGGGTAAACGCGGTAGAGCAGATGGTTCAGGTCCGGCAGGTGTTCCGCCCACGTTGCGGCGTGAATCCCCCGTATATGGCCGGTTTCCTGCGGGGATTTGCCGAAGGCCGGGTCCAGTTCATAGCATTTCCGTAGCGTGGTCGTCCGCATCCATCCCCAGTTGTGTTGTCCCTGTATCTGGGGGAAGTCCAGGTAGCAGTATTCGTTGGAGGCCATGATCAGGTTCAGTCCGGCCTTTTTCGTCTTGTCAATGGATTGGCGCGCCTGGTCCTGCCGCCAGGCGTACACTGTTTCCCCCGGGTGGTAGATTCCGGCATTTCCTTCGTACCAGAATTGCGGCGTTTGCCCGTTTTTGGCGAGAAGGGAGGTCATCCGGGCGAAGAAGTCCCGCATCTGTTCCTGCTCGTCCTTCATGCCGGCCCCGGCGCGCGCCTGGCGGCACAGGGGGCATTTTTCCCAGAGTTCCGTGGGTGCTTCGTCCCCGCCCAGATGGACGATTTTTGACGGAAAGATGTCCTTGAGCTCCTTGAAGACGGCCGCGTAGAATTTCCAGACTTCCCGCTTTTGCGGGCAGACCAGTTCCTTGCTGTTTCCGGCCACGGTGCGGACTTTCATGTCCGGTTTGGGGAAGCAGAAGAATTCGGGATAGGCCGCGGCCAGGGCTTCATTGTGACCCGGAACGTCTATTTCCGGAATTACCTCGATGCCGCGTTCCGCGCAGTACGCCACCAGCTCTTTCAGTTCCTCCCGGGTGTACATGCCTTCGTGGGGTATTCCGTCCCCGAAGGTTTCCGCCCTTTTGGAGGCCACGCTTTCCAGCCTGGGATAACCCGGCATGGGCAGCCGCCAGCCCTGGTTGTCCGTCAGGTGCACATGCAGTTTGTTGAATTTGTAATAGGCCATCAGGTCCACAAACTTTTTCAGGTCCGCCAGCGGGATGAAATGGCGCGCGGGGTCCACCATCAGTCCGCGCCAGGGGTAGCGCGGCTTGTCCTGGATGATGCCGCAGGGGATACCCTCCGGCTGTGCGGCAAGCTGGTCCTGGAGCTGGCGGAGGGTGGCCTGTCCGTACAGCCTGCCTTCCCGTCCGCCGGAAGCCAGGTGCGCGCCCTGGGGGGTAATGGACAACCGATAGGCATCCTTGCCCAGGGAAGCTTCGGCCTTGTTTGAAAGAAGCTTGAGCGTCCTGGTGGTCTGCGGCTTCAGTTCCGTGCGCCCCGGCTCCGGAATAATGCTGTATTTGTCCGCGGCTCCGGACGGAAAGGCCGCGCACAACAGGACACCGGCCAGCATGTAGAGAAGATGCTTCATGTTTCCAGTATAATTCGCACCGGGAAAAAGTCCGTCGAAAAATGCAGATTTCAATCGCAGATGCCGTTTTTCATCGGGAAAGCAGCCTTTCCGTGAAAAAACAAACCGTCACTACCGTGTCTGATTTCTCATTCCATGCTCCGACGTTTTGTTGGCTGGCAACGGCCGGGGCGGTTTCAACGCAACAGACTGGATGATATTTTCCGGAAAGAGGGGCAGGATTCCGTCGAAGTAATGCCAGTATGAACCGCTGGATGGAGAATCCATTAAAATCCGAACAGCCGGAACCGGATGAAAAGGGCATGTGGGATATCCACGGCGCCGTGAAGGTTCATACTTTACGATTTAACCGGGATGCTCCATCAAGATGAAGACGGCATGACACTTCGCAACCAATAAAAACCACGATGGATAAAATTACTACCATTAACGGAATTCTCATGACTGCCCAGAATGATTTTACTGAGCATGTTGAGAATACGACGGTCCACGTCACGGAGAGAGAGAAGGAGAAGTGGAACAAGGCGCCGGTTACGGATGCAGCCGGCAATATGTCCCTTTCCGGCAATCTGAAAGCCAAGGGCGGAACATTTTCCAATGCAATTAATGCCGCCGCCGGCGTCAATATTCCGGTAATACCTGTGGATGATACAGATGCGGCACGCAAGGCTGATTTAACCAAGCCGTTGATACCGATGCTTTCCTCCCAGCAGGAAAATGGCGTAGGTTTCTACCATAAACTTGGCAATGCGTTTACGGCGGGAGGTGTGACTACATGCTTATCAGAAGATTTTCCATTCATCATGTCCGAACATCGGATAATCGGAGGAGGAGACGATAATCTGTATGCCTGGAGTCCTACCACGTTTGTACTTGAGCTTAATACATTGTTCAATTACGGCCGGATTGACGCCATGAATGAATCCACGTCAAAATTTGGAGTACGGGCAAATTTCGGACCGTGCTATAAACCCTGGTTTGCCGTTTTCTGGGTAGCATGGCCGCCAGTCACCTGGCCATATCGGCAAAATGATTATGCCGATCCCCTCATTTATTCCTATACGGAGAATGAACATGGTGGCCCTGTGGCATCGGTATGGCCCGGCAATACCGGTGGTGATTTCCTGCCCCGGTGTGGATTTCAGAGTACACAAAGAGCTGGCCGCGTACGTGATAACAGTCATTATTTATACGCTGTCTATGACCGTTATAAAACAGCAAGATTCATTGTATTTCGCGAGACGAACTCTCATTATGAAGGACGCAAACGTCTGTATCTGTTTTCCCAGGACCGCGACGGCTCCATAAAATTGGTGGGAGCGGTGAAATCGAGCTATGCGTTCAGCCATCATCTCCTGAGCATGTCCAGACATGGGGTTTCCGGCGCAGCCGGCTGGTGGGCAAGGAAGGATGATCCTTTTGGCCTTGTTTCAAAAGTTCAAGAGTCCTGGATAGGGGGGCAGCGCCCTGCAGACGATTGTTCATGGCCTCTCCGACAAAGCCTTTTTGATGTTTTGGCAGAGGGTAGTTCGCTGAATATTGAACTGAGTTGCGAAGACAAGTCTTATACGTGCGTGAATTGTCCCGATTGGATAACATGGCTGGATGGGGAAGACGGAACGGGAGTGTGGCAACTTCTTGTAACGCCCAACGGCACGGGTGAGGCCAGGCAAGGCCTTGTGAATGTCTTGCTATATAATGGAATCACCTACACCATTGTTGTTAATCAACAGGGTTAAGAAATTGGCCGGAGGTCTACGGATGGAAGAACTCAAGGAAGTTTTTCTGTCAATATCGGCGGATGGGCATCCCAAAGGATAAAAAGGCCACATCACGGAAAATAAATTGGGCATGGCGGAATGTATTCCCGCCATGCCCAATATTCGTTTATCAAAGGTTTCGAAAAACAGCGGAATTACGCAAGGATTCCGCTGGAAGATGGAGTCCGTCCATTGCTGGAGACTATGGATTCCGCAATTTTTGAATCACCGTTTAAGGGTAGTCTGCGGATGAGGAGGGTTCAGCCGATAAAAATTGCTTCATTGTAAAAACAAATATCCCGCCTCCGGAGAGACGGGATATTTTGTTTAAAGCTGGCAGCCCCACCAGGACTCGAACCTAGAAATACTGAACCAAAATCAGGTGTGTTACCAATTACACTATGGGGCTGTAGAAAAGGGCATTGCTGCCTTTGCGGGGCGTAGTTAATCACAGCGGACCAGTTCTGGCAAGAGAAAAATGGGCTCCCTGCGCGTTTGTGTTTCAATTCCGGGGCCTGATGATGCGGGTATAGTTCAGCCTCTTGAACATCAGCAGGGGAATGGCTATGCCGATGACCAGGGAGAAGATGATGAAGAAGGCGGTGATGCCGTTTTTGCAGATATCCACGATCAGCCTGTTCATGGTTTCCATGTCCTGGTTTTCCTGCATGAACTGCATCAGGGCCAGAATGGTCTTGTAGGCATACACGCCGGGAATCATCGGCAGAAGGGAGGGGAAGGCGAAGATTTCCGCAGGGCATTTCACCAGCTTGGCCGTCAGCACGCCCAGCATGCCTATGGTGAAGGCGGCTATGAAGGTGGCGCTGGAAATGTCGATGGACCAGGAGTGCATCATGTAGAAGCGGAAGGCGTGGCCGACGGCTGCGAGCAGGGCGGAGACGGCGATCGCCCGCTTGGGCGGATTGGAAATGACGGCAAAACCCGTGGCCGCTATGGCGGCCATCAGGCCGTCCCAGAGGATGGAGGAGAAGAAGTCCGGATTCATAAGCTGTTCACCCCCAGAATAAGCATGGTTGCGGAAAGGCCGATGGTGATGCAGGTGATCATCATGATGGAATGGACGCCCCGGGAAATCCCCATCAGGATGTGGCCGTGCATCAGGTCCATGATGGAGTTGATCAT
The DNA here is from genome assembly GCA_021202525.1 of Akkermansiaceae bacterium. Taxonomy (GTDB): domain Bacteria; phylum Verrucomicrobiota; class Verrucomicrobiia; order Verrucomicrobiales; family Akkermansiaceae; genus Akkermansia. Next base: position 4,581 of record JAJQCV010000048.1, read on the forward strand.
CTGGACGCCGGGAACCAGGAACAGGACGCTGGTGGCCAGCGCGATCTGGGGCGTCTCCCCGAACTGGAAGATGACGGCGCAGGCCGCCGCCATGGAGGCCGTGAACGCGGACAGGATGACAACGCCCAGGGGATTGAATTTCAGCCGGGAGAACTGCTGCTTTGCCAGAAAGCCCAGCAGGGTGGCGCCGAAGACGGTCAGCATGGCCCATATGTCCCCGTTGAACAGGCGGCAGAAGGCGGCATTGCCCACGCTGACCAGCAGCAGGTCCGTCCAGGGGGAAAAGCGTTTGGTTGCCGCAATGGACCGGAAGGCCCGCTCCATTTCCTCAATGCTGACGTTGTTGTCCACGGGAAGCCAGCTCAATTCGCTGAGCTGCTGGATCAGGTTCAGGTTGAAGGCCAGCGGTTTCAATTTCCTGACGGAAGTCCGGCGCAGGTTCTCGTCATCAGTGCTGATGAGGCTCATGGTGATGTTGCGCTGGAAGATGGTCATGTCCGCCGCGTACCCGTAGGCGGCGGCAATGCGGGAGATGTTGCGCACGGCCCGGTTGGTGTGCACCCCGGCGCCCATGAGGGTGGTGGCGTATTCCAGCAGGAACTCGGACAGGGCCTGAATCTGGTCTGTATGGGGCATGGCGGAAGAATGGGGAAAAGAAGGGTCAGGAATGGGCCTGCTGCTTTCTGGCGGCATAGTCCCTCTGCTGGTCCCCGTCCGTAGCCCCTACGGAGAAGTAGGCGCTTTCCGGGTGGGAGAATACCAGCGCACAGACAGCGGAAACGGGCTGCATCATCCATGTCTCCGTCAGGCTCATGCCCGCCTCTTCTCCGGCATGGAGCAGGCGGAACACGGTTTCCTTCTCCTGATGGTCCGGCTGGCTGGGGTAGCCGCAGGCCGGGCGCACTCCCGTTCCGGCGGGTATGCCCCACAGCACGCGCAGTTTTTCATGGGCGGCTCCGGCAAAGGCTTCCACCAGACGGTCCGCCAGGGAACTGACCAGAAGGGCGCGGTAGGAATCATTCCTGGCTTCCCATTCCTGCGCCCAGCGCCTGGCTCCGTGGATGCTGACGGCCATGGCCCCGATGTAGTCCTTCACCCCTTCCGGGGCGATGAAGTCCGCCAGGGCCAGACGCTTCCTGCCCTGGGCGTTCAACTGCTGCCGCTGGGTCAGCAGGGTGGCCTGCGGCTCGGTTCTGGATTCATCCGTCCAGACGGTGATGTCGTCATGGTTGGGTGCGGAATTGGCCGGGAAGATGCCGATGACGCCGCGGGCCTGGTAGCGGTTTTCCTTCACGGCCTGTTCCAGCAGGTCGCGGGCGTCCTTGTACAGGGCCGCGGCGGCTTCCGCCTTGGCCGGGTCCTTGGGGCGGAACTCCTGCCGGGAGTCGCTCCAGACGCCGTGCAGTTCCCACGCATGGAAAAAGGGCGTCCAGTCGATGCGGCCGACCAGTTCCTGAATGGTCACGTAATACCGGGGATCGTCGCTGCAGCAGCCGCAGCTCACGGGGCTGTGCAGGCTGCCGATGGAGACGGGGCCAAGGCGCCCCGGCACGGGCGGAACATAGCCGCCGTCCGCGCCCCGCCAGCGCAGTTCCCGTGCTTCCTCCAGGGAGAGGAAGTCCTTCGAAGGCTTGTTTTCGTGGCTGGTGCGCAGTTCCTCCTGCCGTTCCTTGACGGCGGAAATGTAGGAATCCTTCTTTTCTCCCACCAGGGCCGCTGCGGCGGGCACTACCTGGGAGGCGTCCACGGTATGGACCACGGGCCCCTCGTAATGGGGGGCGATCTTCAGCGCCGTGTGCAGGGCGGACGTGGTGGCACCCCCCACCATCAGGGGAACGGTCATGCCGCGGCGCTGCATTTCCGCCGCCACGTGGGACATTTCCTCCAGGGAAGGGGTGATAAGTCCGGAAAGCATCACCAGGTCCGCGTGTTCCTGTTCCGCGCGGTCCAGAATCGTGTCGCAATGGACCATCACGCCCAGGTCCACCACTTCAAAGCCGTTGCAGCCCAGGACAACTCCGACGATGTTTTTGCCGATGTCATGCACGTCCCCCTTCACGGTGGCGATCACGGCCTTGCCCGTTTTGGAAGATCCTTTCTTGTCCGCCTCAATGTACGGGGTCAGCCATGCCACGGCCTGCTTCATCACACGGGCGCTCTTTACCACCTGGGGCAGGAACATCTTTCCGTCGCCGAACAGTTCCCCCACCACCTTCATGCCGTCCATCAGCGGGCCTTCAATCACCTTCAGGGGGGAACCCAGTTCCTTGAACGCCTCTTCCGTATCCGCGTCCACAAACTCGGTGATCCCCTTGACCAGGGCGTGTTCCAGCCTCCCGGTCACGGGCTGTTCCCGCCAGGCCAGCACGGGTTTTCTTTCCGCGCCCGCCTGCGCTTTTTCCGCGGCCAGCTTCTCCGCGTAATCGGTCAGGCGTTCCGTGGCGTCCGGCCTCCTGTTCAGCAGAACGTCTTCGATCAGTTCCAGCCTTTCCCCGGGAATATTGTCGTACACCTCCAGCATGCCGGCGTTCACGATGCTCATGTCCAGCCCCTGCCGGGTGGCATGGTACAGGAAGGCGGAATGCATGGCCTCCCGCACCGGGTTGTTGCCCCGAAACGCAAAGGAGACGTTGGAAATGCCGCCGGAAATGTGGGTGTGGGGCAGGTGGGAGGAAATCCAGCCCGCCGCCTTGAAGAAATCCAGGGCGTAATTGGCGTGTTCCGGAATGCCCGTGCCTACGGTCAGCACGTTCGGGTCGAAGATGATGTCCTCCTCCGGGAACTGCACCCGGTTCACCAGCAGGTCATGGGCCCGCTTTGCGATGCGGATGCGGTCCTCGTAGTTGGCGGCCTGTCCTTCCTCGTCAAAGGCCATCACGACGACCGCCGCCCCGTACCTTTTGATCAGGGCGGCCTTCCTCAGGAACTCCTCCTCCCCTTCCTTCAGGGAAATGGAGTTGACGATGCCCTTGCCCTGCATGCATTGCAGCCCGGCTTCCAGCACTTCCCATTTGGAAGAATCCACCATGAAGGGGACTTTGGCGATGTCCGGCTCCGCAGAAACCAGATTCAGGAAGCGGACCATGGCCTACCGGCCTTCAATCAAACCGTCGTCAAAGCAGAAATCCAGCTCCAGCGCACCGTTTTCCAC
>JAJQCV010000136.1 GCA_021202525.1 Akkermansiaceae bacterium
ACGGCCGGGCCGCGCGGCCCCATGCTGCTGCAGGACGTCTGGTTTCTGGAGAAGCTGGCCCATTTCGACCGCGAGGTGATTCCGGAAAGGCGCATGCACGCCAAAGGTTCCGGAGCTTTCGGCACCTTTACCGTGACGCATGATATCACCCTGTACACGAAGGCGGCCCTGTTTTCAGAGGTCGGCAAGAAGACCGATCTTCTGGTCCGCTTTTCCACGGTAGCCGGGGAACGGGGCGCGGCGGATGCTGAGCGGGATATCCGCGGTTTTGCCATCAAATTTTACACGGAGGAGGGCAACTGGGACCTGGTAGGCAATAATACGCCCGTGTTTTTCCTGAGGGACCCCCTCAAGTTCCCGGACCTGAACCACGCCATCAAGCGCGATCCGCGCACCAATATGCGGAGCGCCCGGAACAACTGGGATTTCTGGTCCTCCCTTCCGGAGGCTTTCCACCAGGTGACCGTGGTCATGAGCGACCGCGGCATTCCGGCTTCCTACCGGCACATGCACGGCTTCGGCAGCCACGCGTTCAGCATGTTGAACGCGGATAACGAGAGGGTTTGGGTGAAGTTCCACCTGAAGACGCAGCAGGGCATCAGGAACCTCACGGACGAGGAGGCGGAGGCCATTGTCGCGAAGGATCGTGAAAGCCACCAGCGCGATTTGTATGAAAGCATTGAGAAAGGGGATTTCCCGCGCTGGACGATGTATATCCAGGTCATGACCCAGGAGCAGGCGAAGGCGTGCCCCTTCAATCCGTTTGACCTGACCAAGGTTTGGCCGCACGGGGATTATCCGCTCATGGAAGTGGGCGTGCTGGAGCTCAACAGGAATCCGGACAATTATTTCGCCCAGATCGAACAGGCGGCGTTCAATCCGGCCAATATCGTGCCCGGCATCGGCTTTTCTCCGGACAAGATGCTTCAGGGGCGCCTGTTCTCCTATGGGGACGCGCAGCGTTACAGGCTGGGCGTGAATCACAACCAGATTCCCGTGAACGCACCCCGGTGCCCGTTCCACAGCTACCACCGGGACGGCATGATGCGTGTGGACGACAACGCGGGAGGCACGCTGGGTTATGAACCGAACAGCTACGGAGAGTGGAAGCAGCAGCCGGAGTTCCGGGAGCCGCCGCTTGAGTTGGACGGAGCGGCCTGGCACTGGGATTTCCATGAAGACGACCACGATTATTATTCCCAGCCGCGCGCCCTGTTCCGCCTGATGACGCCGGAACAGAGGGATGCCCTGTACGGCAATACCGCGCGGGCCATGGGTGATGCGCCGGATTTCATCAAGCAGCGCCACATTGACCACTGCATGGAGTGCGATCCCGAGTACGGGGAGGGCGTCGCCAGGGCCCTGGGCATGTTCAAGGGGTAGCCGTTTGGCCTTTTCCGGGCGGAAGTTCCTCAGATGCGGAGCTTCCGCCCGGCTTTTGGTGTTGGGGCGCCGGATCCGGCAATGCCGGGAGGATGTCGATGGGGTGTTCCGGACGCTGGATGTGCATTTCCTTCCGCGGTTCCGGTTGATAGGGGGCCAGTGTGCCCGTTCTTTCCTGTTTGTCGTAGTCTGACGGGGCGGCTCCCTCCTCCGCGAAGACGTGGGAGAGTCCGGCCGTGCCCAGGCACAGGAGAAAAAGGACGAACCTGATCATGTGGCCACTATGGCGCGGCATGTGTTCCGGGTCAATGAAAGTCTGTTTTCAAAAGACGTTGTTACTCAAAAGTTATTTTAGAATGTTTTGGCGTGTTCCGGTGAAAGGATGCTGGTGTTCCCCGGAAGCATGGATACGGAGAAAGGCATGGTTTTTCCTTTTTGACGCCACCTGTCGTTCGGGGGGAGAGGCTGTCCGGGGAAGGCTTTTTTCTTCCTTTCTCGGGAAGTCCGTCTGGTGTACAGTGGCGGCAGACGCATGAAGATCGTAGTGAAGGTAGGAACGGGCGTGCTGACCCGTGAGAACGGAACGCTGGACGGCTCTTCCATCGTGCATTTGGTGAGCGCCCTGGCGGATTTGATGCAGCAGGGCCACCAGGTGGTGCTGGTGAGTTCCGGCGCGGTCGGGGCGGGGGTTTCCGTACTGGGGCTTCCGTCCTATCCTCAGGAGCTGTCCCTCAAGCAGGCCTGCGCCGCGGTGGGGCAGACGCGGCTGATGCAGACGTATGAGAATCTTTTCAACCATTTTGACGTGGATGTGGCCCAGCTTTTGCTGACGGCGGACGATTTAAAGCGCCGCCGGCATCATGTGCAAGCTACGATGATGCGCCTGTTCGAGCACGGAAGGATCATTCCCATCGTGAACGAGAATGACACCGTGTCCGTGGAGGAGTTGAAGTTCGGGGACAACGATATTCTTTCCGTGCATATTGCCCGCATGCTGGAAGCGGACGCCCTGTTTATCCTGACGAGCGTGGACGGCCTGTATCCGCCGGGAGGAAGACGGAAGGCCATTATCCCCAGGGTGGAGGATGTGGACGCCGTGCTGGCGTTTGCGGAGGAGGACCGGGGCCGTTTTTCCATGGGCGGCATGAGCGCCAAGCTCCATGCCATCCGGGAGGCCGTGAATGCGGGGATAGGCACCTACATGATGCACGGGCGGCATCCGGAACGCATCGGACTGCTGCTGGAAGGCGGCACGGAGGGTGCGGGAACGTTTTTTGTACCTGCTAGGAAAGGATGAAGTGATGAATAGGGAAAATCCTCTTGAACCTGTTGGACGCGCGGCGGTGGCCGCTTCCCGTGAAATGGCCGCCCTGAGTCCGGAGGAGAAGGCGGACGCCCTGCGCCTGATGGCCGCAGGCGTCCGGGGAGTCGCAGAGAGAATTATCCGGGAGAATTCCCTGGATATGGAGGAGGCGGAAAAGAACGGGCGGAATGCCGCGTTTCTGGACAGGCTGCTGCTGACTCCGGAGCGGGTGGAACACATGGCGCGCGGCATGGAGCAGGTAGCGGCCCTTCCCGATCCGGTGGGCGAGTGCATCCGGGAATGGACGCGGCCCAACGGCCTGCATATCCTCCAGGTGCGCGTGCCTCTGGGGGTCATCGGCTTTATTTATGAGAGCCGCGGCACCGTCACCTGCGATGCCGCCTCCCTATGCCTGAAGTCCGGGAATGCGGTCATTCTGCGCGGCGGCAGCGAGTCCCTGCGGACCAACAGGGTTCTTGCGGCCGTGCTGCGGGAGGCCCTTGCGGAGTCTTCCGTTCCGGCGGATGCCCTCCAGCTTCTTGATTCGGGAAGCCGGGAGGAGGTGAAGCAGTTGTGCGAGCTGGATTCCTGCCTGGACGTGATTATTCCCAGGGGAGGGAAGGGGCTGATACGCACCGTGATGGAGTATGCCAGGGTTCCGGTGCTGAAGCATCTGGACGGCGTTTGCCACGTGTATGTGGACGCCGCCGCGGATTTGAAGATGGCCCTCAATATTTTGGACGACGCCAAGACCCAGAGGCCGGGAGTCTGCAACGCGGCGGAGACCCTGCTGGTGGACGCCGCCGTGGCGGAACGGTTTCTCCCGATGGCGGCGGAGCGCATGCGCCAGCGCGGCGTGGAGTGCCGCGTGTGCGGGCGCAGCATGCCGTTTTTCGGGCCGGAAGCCGTTCCCGCATCAGAGGAGGACTGGTCCACGGAGTATGAAGACCTCATTCTGTCCGTGAAGGTGGCAGACGGCGTCCGGGACGCCGTGGAGCATATCAACCGCTACGGCTCCCACCACAGCGATTCCATTGTGACGGAGGACGGGAAGGCCCGCGATTATTTCATGAGCCGCGTGGACAGCGCGTGCGTGTACCACAATTGCTCCACGAGGTTCAGCGACGGGGAAGAGTTCGGATTCGGTGCGGAAATAGGCATCGGCACGGACAAATTCCATGCCCGGGGGCCGATGGCCCTGCGGGAGCTGACTTCCTACAAGTACGTGATTGAGGGTTCCGGGCAGGTGAAGGACCCTTCCCGGATGCCGGATGAAGTCCGTTCCCGGCCGCAGGAGATTTCCTGATGCAGAGGGGGCACCGCAGCGAGACTGCGATGCCCCCGGTTGCAATTACACCCAGAAGAATTTTTTATTAGAAGTTGATTCTGTATCCGATGCTTCCGTTGAGGCTGTTGGCCCGGCTGCGCAAGTCCGCATTGACGTCCGCAAAGACCGAGCCGGTGTAACCTACCGGAATGGTGAGGCCCGCGCCTATCTGCACGCCGGTGGCGCCTTCCCGCGCCCCGTTCACGCGGAAGCCGGCTCCCGGCACGCCGACGGGCGCCAGCGCGGCCGTGGTTTTCCGCTCGCCCAGGTTCTGGAGAACCTGCACCCGCAGTTCACCCAGGCAGGCTCTTCCCATCAGGCTGTCGGAGAGTTCCCCGCGCAGCCTGGCGCCCAGCCCCACCGTGCCGTAGGTGGTGTCCATGTCCTCCACGCTCATGCCCAGGCCTCCGGATTCCGTAAAGCCGTCCATCCGGCTCTTGTAAACGGAGCCATTCACCAGGGGCTGGAAGACGCAGGTTCTGTTTTCGTTCAGGTACAGGTCATAGGTGCCTTCGTAGAACGCGCCGCAGCTGCTGCCGCTGGTACTGCCGTGCATGGAGTGCATGCCGGTTGCCGCCACGCCCGCCGTGCGGTTCAGGGTGGCGTCATTCCATCCGCAGGTGAGGATGAGGTTGTGGGCCCAGCGGCCGGATTGGAGGCGGAAGAACAGGTTGCCGTAGTAGGAGTCCAGGTCTCCGTTTGTCCTGTAGGCGTCCAGGTCCCCGTAGCTGGCGGAGAAGGCCGCACCCCAGACGAAGCTGTCGCTGCACGTGACGTCGAAGCCGAAGGTGCCCCCCCCAGGTGTTGAGCTTGTAGCCTGATTCGTCCCTCCGGTCATCCAGCTTGCGGTAGCCGCCTTCCCCTTCAATCCAGGCGTTGAAGCGCGGCAGGTCGTCGTTGACGTATTGCAGGGAGGCTCCCATTTGCGCGACTCTGTTTCTCAGGTGCAGCACCTGGTCTTTCAGGGCCCCCTTCTGGGCGGAGTGCAGGGCGGTAATCCCGCTGCCCGCATAGGAGGAGAGGGCGGATTGAATGGTTCCCGCGTCACCGGCGGCCTGCGCGTTCCCCACGGCATTGAGGAATGCCATCATGGCGGGGCTGATGTCCTGCGGGGCGGAGGTGACGGCCCACAGGCTATTCACGGCGGCTTTCTGGTTGTCCGTGGAGGCGTAGTCCTTCAGCGGGCTGTCCCCCAGCTTGGTGAAATGGACCTGGAAGAGCCTGCCGTCTTCGGAAGGCATTTTGGCGATGTCATAGACGAGGTTGGCGAAGCCGGCGTAGGCCAGGTTCACCATGTCCGCCGTCCAGCTTGTCCCGTCCGCCGTGACCAGTCCGTTTTCCGCATAGAGGGCGTTGATGGTGAATTGCGGCAGGATGGCCCAGTCTCCTGCGGTGCCGAGGCCGTAAATGTTGACGTTGATGGACGGTTCCGCCCCGTTGAGACGGATGGAGCCGTTTTCCGCCTGGATGGCCGCCCAGTTTTCCGCCGCGCTGCGGGAGGCGGTTTCCGTGCTGACGGTGAGGTCCAGGGATGCGCCGGAGGCCAGGTCCGCCGCCACGCCTCCGTTGTTGCCCGTCAATACAAGCTGGACCGCCCTCTGGTTGGGATTGCCGCCCAGGTACAGCTTGCCGTTGGAGGCGATGGAGAGCGTGCCGGCCGTGGTGTTGTTCATCAGGGAGAGGTCCGCCGTGGCGTCCGGGTCGGAGGCTTCCCGGGTGTTGTCCCCTATGGAGATGTTCCTGTAGGCCATGGAGCCGTCCGCGGCCAGGTGCTTGTCCCCCAGGGCGAGGTGGCCCCCGGTGCGGGTATGGCTGACGTCCACATTGCCGTTCCCGGAGGAAAGGATGATCTGCGTGCCTTCCCCCCGGTGGGTGATGGCGCCCGTACCGGTGATTTCCCCCTTGAAGGAGTAGGTTTTGCCGTTGCCGGAGGCCAGTTCCAGATGGCCGTCTGCCCCCAGGTGGAGCGTGCCGTTGTCCTGTTCCTGGTGCAGGCCTTCCAGGGCGATCGTGGAGCCGTCCCGCAGGCGCAGGCCGCCGCCGTCCAGATGGAGCAGCACGTTTTCTCCCAGATTGCCGTCCGTTGCGAGAACCAGGTTGCAGTTGCCCAGCTTCAGGGTGCCCGTTCCGGAGATGGCCGCGTTGAGCGTCAGGTCTGAAGGCGTTTCCCTGGAGATGGTGAGCAGGGCTCCCCCGGCCAGGGTGATGGTGCCGGAGCCCGTCAGGTCCGCGGCGGCCAGGGAGGCGGAGTTGAGCGTCAGAGCCGCGTCCCGTTCCACATTCAGAGTTCCGGAGATGATGGAGCTTTCCGTCCTGTTTTGCAGGACCAGTTCCCCCTGGTGAAGGTCCAGAGCGGAGGCGGTGAGCCTGCCGTCAATGGTCAGTTTCCGTTCTCCGTCCTTGACCAGCCGGGCGCTTCCCAGAATGGACCCGGCGTAGGCGGTGTTGCCCGGTTTGCCGGGATCTGCGGAGGTTTCATTGAGCAGCGTGATGATTACATCCTTGTCCGTTCCCGTGTTCACGACGGCATCGGATTCCGTCCCGGCCAGATAGCGGATGGTGGTTGCCTTGTCCTCGGGAGCCGTCCCCTGGGGCAGGTCGATGTTCAGCGTTCCGTTGTTGGTGACGCTGGGCGTTGCCCCCAGGGTGGTGGCGGAGGTGACGTTTTTGACGGCGCCCCTGTCAATGATCATGGCGTCCAGCTGGCCGAAGGAGATGATTACCCGACCGTTTTCCGTGCGGGTGATGTCCCAGGCCATGCCGTTGTATTCGCTCAGCGTGATGTTGTTGGGGTCTGCATGAAGAGCGGCGTTGGTGATGTGGAAGGCATAGTCTCCCGGAGCGTTCAGCAGGGCCACGGCATCAGCCGTCAGCGTCAGGGTGAGTTCTCCCAGCGTGAGGCTGGAACCGGCCGCGTCATTGAACCGGATGATGCCCGTGCCGTCTTCTCCCATGTTGGCGGCGCAGAGACGGAGCCGGGTTAGTGAACCGGAGAGGTCCGCGTTTCCCGTCAGGCCGGAGATGGTTGCCGTTCCGGTTCCCATGCTGATGGAGTCCAGCTTGCCGCCGTCCAGGCCGCCCATGTTGATGTTGCCGGTGATGCCGGAAACGGAAACGCTTTTGGCTCCCAGTCCTCCGGTGTTGGCCAGTGTTCCCGAGGAGATGGATATTTTCCCGGAGACGGTCTGTCCGGCTAGGTCCAGCGTACCTCCTTCCACCTGGTAGGTTCCGGTTCCGGTGTCTGCGGATTTGAGGGTGAGGTTGCGGGAAATGCGGATGGTGCCGTTGTTGGTGATGTCCAGGGAGGCTCCCTGGTCCTGGTTAAACCGGAGGGTGGAGCCCTGGTCCACGGCCAGGGAGGCGACCGTGTTGCCCAGGGCCTTGTCCAGCGTGAGGTCCGAGTTGCCGGTAACCTGCACTTTGTCAAAGTTCTGGAGTGTTCCCGGGAAGCTGGCGGTGTAGTGGTCGAAGACGAGCTTCTTTTCCCCGTTGACCGTCCCGGACCCCTTCCCGTCAATCGTTCCGGCGTATTTGTCGAATTTGTGCTCGGTTCCGTCTCCGGTGGTGGCGGCAATATCCTTCAGGGTGATGGAAGTTCCTCCGTTGATGGTGCCGCTGGTCTTGTTGCCTCCGCACAGGAGCGTCCATGCCCAGTTGTTTCCATCGGCCTTGCCCAGAATGGCGTCCGTGCCCGTCACGGTCAGGCTGGTTCCCTGGGCAATCGTGCCCTGTGTCTTGTTCCCTGCGTAGATTTCATTCATGAACGTTCCTCCATTGATGTAAATGGAGGTGGAGCCGGAGATGGTTTTGGCTCCCGTGTAGAATCCGCCGAAGATGCGGTGGGAGAACACGCCTTCATTGAATATGATGGCGATGTCTCCGTTTACGTCGGTGGCGTAACTGCCCGCTATGGAGGTGCGGTCCGCCTCTCCGGCAGTGAAGGAGGTATCAAAGTTTCCGGTGGAGGAGGAGAATTCCAGGTAAATGTCCCCATGGACGGTTCCGGCGTTGACTGCGCCGAAGACGGTCGAATTGCCGATGGAACCTTCCGCAAAGCGCAAGTTGATGTTCCCGTACAGGTCCCCGGAAGTATGGCCGCCTATCCATCCGTTGTTGGAGATCACTCCCTCTCCAAACGTCACCCACAGGTTCTGCCGGTTTTCCGCAGTGCCGTACGCGCCGCTGTTGGCGTGAATGAGCTTGGTGCTTCCCGTTCCGGTGATGGTGGAGATGTTGGAGTTGGTGCTGTTGCGGACATTGTACGTGTTGTCGGCTCCCGCCGGCGCTGCGGCCGTGGCGCCGGTGTCCGTGGTCCATTCAATCATGCCCGGTTTCAGGGCGGAGGCTTTCCCATGGGCCAGGTAGATGGCTTCCGGCCCGGCAATGCCGCTGGAGGAGGGGGAGTAGGAGAGGGTGCCGTCCAGCGCCAGATTGGACAGGATGGCGTCCAGCGTGCCGGAATAGCTGAAGGTGAGGCCGGAGGAACTGGCCCCTGCCGCCGTTTGCGCCTCCCCGATGAGGACGTCCCCCAGCCAGATGTAGTAGCCTGCGCTGAGGCCGTTGGCGTTGTCCCCCGCTACGTAGGCCACGCGGATGGTGTCCGTGTTGGCGGACATGTCCCTGGAGTACAGGATGGTGCTTCCCCACTGGATGTACGCTTCATTGATATTCAGCATGCCGTTGCCCAGATTCAGGGAGAAGTTGTTCGTGGTGTCCCAGCCTCCCGTACTGCCGTTGCCCAGGCGCAGGGTGAAGTCCACCGTGTATCCCGCGGAGCCGCCCTGGGATTCCCCCCATGAGCAGGTCAGGGTGCTCGTTCCCGCGTTGTTGAAGTTGATCGTGTTGTTGGAGACGGTGACGTTGCTGGCCGTGAATCCCCTGGCCGTGAGCTCCTCCCGGGTGATGGCGGGCGTCTGCCCGAAGTTGACGCCCAGTTCGTGGGAGGCTTTTCTTTCCTGCCCGGCCGACCGTCCCGCGTAGCCCATGCCCCTGGCCAGGTTCCCCGCCATGAGCAGGTCGCCCTGGGCGTTGGGGTGCAGGCCGTCCGCCGCGGGGTTGTTGAACATGGACCTGACGCCGTAGAAGGGGGTGGAGGAGGCCACGTCGATGATGCCCTGGTTGACGTCGATGACCGTAACGCCATCCTTGTCGCGGCCCCAGTTTTTGAGGGATTCGTTGTAGTCGGCCACGGCCTGGTGAGTCGCGCTGGAATTGCCGTTGGCGTGCTGGGTCCAGCACGGGATGGAAAGAACGATGATTTCCGCGCCGCTATTGGCGGTTTTCATGGCTTCCACCATGGTATCCATGTCTCCAAGCAGGTTTTGTGTGACCGTGGGGAGGCGGTCGTTGAGCGTGCCGTTGTTGCCGTCGGAGAGAAGGTCGTTGGTACCGGCCAGGATGAAGAAGGTGCCGGGGGCGGCGGTTCCGGTGAACGTTTGCCCGGTGTAAGTGCCTCCTTTTGTTTTTTCCGTGCTCAGACCCAGCCAGTTGCTGATGTTGGAACCGTTGAAGCGTCCGTAGTTGGCGCCGTCTGCGCGCCCTGCGATTTCATAGGTGCGGGCGCTTGCCTGGGAGGAATGGGCGTTGTTGAATACGCGGCCGCCGTAGGAGATTCCCGCCGCCACCCCGCCGGAGTAGTTGCCGGTGTTGATTCCCGCCGTGCTGTAGGAAATGCCGTTGTCCGCGAAGATTTTGTGCAGTGCCCAGCGGTAGGAGCCGCTGTTGACGCCGTGGGTGATGGAGTCCCCCACGTACATGACGTTGCCGAGGCTGCCGTCAGATACGGAAGCGGAGGTGACGAAGGGGCAGAAAATGCAGGAAGCCAGAAGCGCGGCTTTCAGGGAAGAGGGCAATCTTGGACGCATATTTTATGAATATGCGAATTACGAATCCGGCCTCAATCCAAAATTCTTACGTTCAAAGTATTACGCATTTCAATATATTGAAATGCAGGATATTGCGGCCCGGCTGGTCTTTTTTTTGCGTCATATGTTTTCCTCTTCCATGATCAAGGGACAGAGGCGTTTCCGCTCCGGTCCGGAGGGATGTTGCGGATTCGTAATCCGTTAGTCGTCAATTGCAAAGGCACTGGTTCATTTCCAGCGCGGGATTGTCCGGAACGGAGTCGTTGACGATGACGGCCGGAACGCCTGCCACGGTGGTGTGCGGAGGGACGTCTTCCAGCACGACGGAGCAGGCCGCGATTTTCGCGCATTGGCCGATGGTGACACGGCCCAGAATTTTTGCCCCGGCGCCGATCAGAACGCCGGATTCCACGATGGGGTGGCGGTCTCCTTCCTCTTTTCCGGTGCCTCCCAGCGTGACTTCATGCAGGATGGAGACGTTGTCGCGGATGATGGCGGTTTCCCCTACCACAAAGCTGGTGGCGTGGTCCAGCAGGATGCCGCACCCGATGGTGGCGGCGGGGTGGATGTCCACGGCAAATACTTCACTGGCAAGGCTCTGGAATTGCAGGGCCATGATCGTGCGGCCGTGTTTCCACAGCCAGTGGGAAATGCGGTAGGTGGTGATGGCGTGGAATCCCTTGTAGAACAGTAGGGGTTCCAGGGGGGTGCGGCAGGCCGGATCACGGTCCACGATGGCGATCAGGTCGTGGGCGATCTGGCTCAGAATGCTTTCTTCATCTGCCAGGGCTTCCCTGATGAGGGGTTCGATCAGTTCCCGCGGCATGTCCCGGCGGGAGAGCTTGCGGGCCAGCCGTGCGGAGATGGAGGTGGCCAGGGAGTTGCGGGAGAGGCAGACGTCGTCCAGAATGCCGCGCATGGCGGGTTCCTCGTCCGCCGCTTCACGGGCGCATTCCTCCACCCATTCCCAGACGCCGTTGATAACGCATAGGCAGTTGGTGCATTGCCGGAGTTTGGTTCTTTTCAGGCTGGTCATGAGCGGGCGGGGATGGAAGGCAAAAAAGGGAGGGCCTCCCGTAAATGGGCGGCCTCTCCCTTATGAGTACCAGAGTGCGGCGGCATTGAGAACAGGAAAGTATGTCCTATGCCTCCGGGAGGGGACATGCCCGTCAGCCGAAGATGGCGTGCACGATGTTCATGAACCATGCGTCTATGGACCAGGGGCCGGGTCCGGTCAGCAGAAGAGCCAGCGCCGTTCCGGCGTAAAGAACGTGGAATTCAATTCCTTCCCCAGCCTTTTTGCCGGACCAGTTGGCAAAGTAGCCGTTTTTGAGGTGCTTGGTCATGGCGACGATCATCATGATCATGACCCCCAGCGCCGCCACGCGCGTGAACAGTCCCAGGGCCAGGCAGATGGGGGCGCAGAATTCCGTGAGCATGGCCACCTTGGTGAGGAAAGGGGGAATGCCCATTTTTTCCGTAAATGCCCGGTAGGTTCCGTCCCATCCCGCGCCGCCGAACCAGCCCAGCACTTTCTGGGCGCCGTGGGGCCACAGGATCAGGGCCAGGGTGAGGCGGAGGACCAGCAGGCCCCAGCCTGCCGCGGCGATGGTGATGGAATCAATGCTGTTCATGAAAGGGGAATGATTCAGTAAAGACCCTTTTGTTGTTTTAGGCGTTCATTTCCAGAAATGAAAAAGGCCGGGAGGAATGGAATTCCTCCCGGCCCTTGAAACCGTCAATGGCCGTTTATTGGGGGATGGAGTGGTACAGCTGCTCCAGGGAAAGAACGCAGTATGCCGTGACCAGGACGGGGTCCGCCTCCCACCAGCGGTTGTTGGTGTTCACCCAGGAGCCGTCGCTTTTCTGGATGGAGATGAGCTTGTTGGCCAGTTCATCGCGCCAGTCCACCTTGCGGCCGTCTTCCAGGGTCAGGTAGTCGATGCCCAGGGCGCTGAGGGCCTTGGACATGGCCTGGTAGTAGTAATAGAGGCCCTGGACGCCCATGCCGGGGTTTTCATCCAGGTTGTAGCTGTTTTCCAGCCATTTGAGGGCCAGCTTGACGCGGGGGTCGTTTTTGTCCACGTTGGCGTAGATGAGGGATTGCATGCCCGCATAGGTCATGCTGCCGTAGGCCTTGGGCGGTTCCGCCTTGTCAAAGGCGGCGCTTTTCGCATCCTTGGCGCTTGCCACGCCGGGGCGGTACACGAAGCCGCCGAGCTGGGATTTGTCATCCGATACCCAGGGTTCCTTGTTGACGGCGGGGTTTTGCTGGCAGCGGTTGATGAATTCCGTGGCCGCATTCCAGTCCAGGTCGGGCTGTTCGCCGTATTTGCCGTCCTTGGCGAGCTTCTGGGAGTAGTAGATGGCTTCCAGGGCCAGGGAGGTGTTGGAGAGGTCCGCAATGGGGGGGGCCTTTTTGTCCCCGTAGCCGATGCCGCCGTTGTAGGGGTTGTCCGGGGCGAAGTGGTTCTGCTGCTTGATGAGGTAGGCGCGCGCCTTGAGGATGGCGGGGGCGTATTCCTCCTTGTTGGCGGCCAGCAGGGCCATCATGCACACGGCCGTGTTGTAGGAGGACATGCCGCGGTTGAAGATGGAGCCGTCCTCTTTCTGGGATTTCAGGATGAAGTCGTATCCCTTCTGGATGTATTCCGGGAGGGGCTTGCCCTGGTTTTCCGGATCGCGCATGTAGGCGGTGACCGCCAGGGCCGTCAGGGCCGGGTAGGAGGGCTGGGCCCAGTAGCCTTCCGGGTTCTGCTTGCTTTTCAGGTATTCGTTCCCTTTTTCAATGGCGCGCAGGATTTCCTGCTTGATGGAGGCATATTTGGAGGAAGCCGCCTCTCCCGGAACTGCCGTGAGGGTGGTCTGTCCGAATGCCGCCGTGCCCAGCGCAGCGGCCAGAGTTAATGAAAGTACGGATTTAAACATGATGGTTATTGTTTGGGTTGGACCGTTTTTTGAGAGATGGTAATGGTAACGTTAGTGCCGGCGGGCAGGCTTTTTTGAGGATTGACGATCCAGCCCGTGTCATTGACGCCGTCGTGAAAGTCTCCGATGTAGTTGATGGGGGAGGTGCGGCTGGCAAAGATGGAGATGATTTCCCCGCTCAGGCTGGCCTGGTAGGCCCCTTCGTAGAAGAAGGAGTTGGTGTAGAGCCAGTCCTTGGGATCGATCCCCTTGCGGGTCTGCGAGTTGACGATAAAGTCGGAAAAGTCGCTTTTCTGCTCCTTGCCGTCCTGCGTGTAGGTCATGACGATCTGGACATAGGCGTCCGCATAGTCCGCCGGCTTGGGTTCCGTGAAGGGGAGCCATTCAAAGTTTTCATCCCGGACGGGGAAGAATTTTTCAAAACGGCGGAATTTGAGCAGGGTCATGCCCAGGCTGATGTGAAGCGGGTCCGCCTCGGACACCAGCAGGGATTCGTGAAGCTTGCCGTTGGGCATGCAGCAGACGTATTCCAGAATGCCCTCCTGCATGTTGACCTGGGCATTGAAGCTGACGGTGCGCTCCTTGTGGTTGACGATGACGTTGCCTATCTTGATGCGGTGGTCGTCCAGCGGCTCGAATTTGGGTACCGTCTTGCCGTCCGGCAGGGGAACTTCCGGGGAGGTTTCCTCCTGTTCCTGCTGTTCCGGGGTTTCCTGGGCAACGGAGACATCCTGGGCATGGGAGAGGCCCCAGGCGCAGGTGATGAGGGGTATAAGGAATTTGAGAGACATGCCGATTTTTTTTAGATTGGAGAAGGAACGGGTTCCGTTCAATGAAAAAGGCATCCGTGATGGATTTGTTACTTTTCTACCACGGATGCCGGAGAGTGTCGGATGGATGCGGAGGTTAAACCAGCTTCATCCGTGCCAGGTCCTGGAGGTCGATGATGCCGACGGGCGCCATGTCCTTGTTGAGTACCACCAGGTCGTCAATGTGGCGGTTGCTGACGGCTTTCACGGCTTCCGCCGCCAGGTCGTCTTCCATCACATAGATGGGGTTGCGGGTCATGAGGCCGCCGACGGGCTGCTGGCCGATGAGAGGGTTGGCGCCGTAGGCCCTGACGAAGTCGCCGTGGGTGAAGATGCCGGCCAGTTTGCCGTCCGCCGTGAGCAGGATGCAGGCTCCCGTGTGGGCTGTGGTCATTGCTTTCAGGCAGTCGTTGACGGTGGCCGTTTCCGGCAGAATGGCCATTTCATCCCCCTGGCGCATGATATCGCTCACCCTGGTGAGGAGGGCGCGGCCCAGGGAGCCGCCCGGGTGGCGTTTGGCAAAGTCTCTTGCGGTGAAGTGGCGCGCTTCCACCAGGGCCATGGCAAGGGCGTCCCCCATGACGAGCATGGCCGTGGTGCTGGATGTGGGGGCCAGGTTCAGCGGGCAGGCCTCGCGGGAAACTCCCGTGTCCAGAACGACGTCCGAGTATTTGGCGAGGGAGGAATGGATGTTTCCCGTCATGGAGATGACTGGAAGTTCAAAGCGCTTGATGAAGGGAAGGAGGGTCAGGAGCTCCGTGGTTTCCCCGGAGAAGGACATGGCGATGCAGACGTCCCCGTCCTGGACGATGCCCAGGTCCCCGTGCAGGGCGTTCAGGGAGTCCAGCATGACGGTGGGCGTGCCCGTGGAGTTCAGGGTGGCTACGATTTTGGCCCCGACGTTGCCGGATTTGCCGACGCCGGCGATGACGATCTTGTTGCCGCGGTCCAGGGCCCGGGACATGAGGTCCACGGCCTTGTTGAAGTTTTCATCCAGCCGGGACAGGACGCCACGCAGTTCTTCAATCTCCATTTCAAAAACGGATCTGGCGCGTGTTAAATGGTTCATATCTGGCGGGAATGATGCCAGAGGCCCCTTCTTCCGTCAATTTTTCATTGCGGCTCCTGCTCCCCTCCATTCCTGCATTTGCAGGAGGGGCTGGGATGCAGGGGAATGACCGTGAAGCGCATGCGCAGGGTGTCCGCGGAGAGCAGGCCTCCCCGGAGCGGAGAGGGTATGCCGGCAAGGGCTTTCAGGGCTTCCAGCGCCTGGATGCACCCGATGATTCCCGCATGCGCGCCCAGGATGCCGGCTGCGGAGGCGGTGTCTTCCTCCTGCATGGGCGTTTCTTCCGGAAAGAGGCAGCGGTAGCAGGCCGTGCCTTCGTGGGGGGCGAATACGGCCGCCTGGCCGATGAAGCCTTTCACGGCGCCGTGCACCAGCGGGATACGGAGGGCGGCGCAGGCGTCCGCCATGGCGAAGCGCGCTGCGTAGTTGTCTGAAGCGTCCACGGCCAGGTCGCATTTTCCCAGCAGGGCCAGGGCATTGTCCGGCGTGAGGCGTTCCGTGACCGTGGTGGTTTCCACGGCGGGGTTCAGGGCTTTCAGGCGGGAGGATGCGCTGGCCGTCTTGGCGGTTCCGGCGGAGTCCGTGGCGTGCAGGATCTGGCGCTGGAGATTGGAGAGGGTGACCACATCCGGATCAATGAGGGTGAGCCTGCCCACTCCGGCGGCGGCAAGATAAAGGGCCGCGGGGGAGCCAAGCCCCCCGAGGCCCACCAGGGCAACGTGCGCCCGTTTGAGTTTTTGCTGCCCTTCCTCGCCCAGTTCCGGCAGGGAAAGATGCCTTGAGTAGCGTTCCGTTTCTTCCTGGGTGAGGGGCATGAATGATTAAAGTGATTCGCGGAGGCGGCCGGAGTGGCCGCTGAAGGCGTACAGGAGCAGCGTCCATCCGGAGAAGATGAGTTCCACTGCAACCAGCGTCCCGATGAACCAGGCGGAGGATTCCGGCCAGCCGAAGATGACCATGAGACCAAGAATCAGCGTAATGATTACATTGAACAGGCGCCATCCGCTGGCGGGAAGAGAGCGGGTCTGGAGCCATAAGGCGCCCTGGAAGACGGCTGCGATGACCAGGCCCCATCCGATGATGAGCGTGGTGATGGCCAGGGAGATGTTCGGGTCACGGAACAGGAACCAGCCGACGATGGCGTACAGGATGGCCATTACCAGGTTCCACCCTCTGGAGGCGGGAACGGTGAATACCTGCACCAGCCGGATGACGGCCAGTACCATCAGCATGATGCCGATGACCCAGATGAAGCTGGCTCCTACGAGCCAGGGTGACGCCAGAGCAATAAATCCAAGAAATAGCTCAATGACGCCAAGGATGCCCATCCACCATGAACCGCCGGACACCGAGGTGCTGTTGACTTGAGGTTGAGTTGTCATATGGCGGTATGACCGGACCCGCGCAGGAAACGTTGAAGAATGACGATTTTATTTAGCGGCGCCCGGTACGGCGGGTGCGCTTTTAGGGGTCATGGTCTTTAATAATTCCGGGGTGACGTTGATCAGCGAAGGCCCGTTTCTTGGGAGTTCCTTGGGCGGAACGAAGTAGGTGAAGGCACGTGCGGGGAAGTCGCCCGGAATTTCCGGCATGATGTACACTTCCACCAGCACGGCTCCTTTTTCGCCGCTGGGGCTGTCCGCAAAGTTCAGCGTGATGGAGTTGCCTCCGTCCCTGAGGCCGCCGGAGATGACTTCCGCCTGCCTCGTATTGTCGAATTCATGGTGGGAGATGTTGTTGATATTGGCTTTTACGGTGCGGCCGGGGCAGTCCACCAGGATTTTGGCGATGTATTTGGCCGGAGGGCAGAGAGGCGGCACGGGCGGGATTTTCCCAAGAGGCTGGAATCCGTCCTGCTCCATCAGCACGGTGGCGTCTCCGCGCTTCAGGCGGTCCTTGACGGCGGGGAGGCGGGAGAGGTTGAAGAAGCGGGCCTGGTCGTATTTCCATTTTCCGCGTTCATTCGTGAACAGCAGGACCAGGGCATTGGCGTCCGTGGGTTCCTCGCCCAGCCCCAGGTCCACTTTTCCATAATAGGTGGCCGCCGCCGTGGGGCCGTCCACAACGGAACCCACGTACATGAGCGGAGACAGGGCCGGAGGCGCCATGGGCTGCCGGAACAGGGAGGCGGGGAAGGGGCGCTTTTCGGAAACGGCCAGATTGCGGACTTTCACCTGGCGATAGGCGGAGGTGGTGGCCCTCCATCCGTCATAGTTGCCGCGGAGCATGTGCAGGCGCCAGGTGTTGTAGGCCACGTCCAGATCGTCCCTCAATTGGGCGTCTCCGGGGCGCGGTGCTGCGAGAGCGGAATTCATGAGGGCTGCGGCGCAGCAGGCAAGGGCAAGGAAGGAGCGGAAGGTCATTACACGATTATTTAGACATCAAACTTGCGCGGAGTGCAACACAATTGCATCATGAAGCCGTTCTCATGGAATTGTTCACGGAAGCCGATCATCTGGCGGAAGCCCGCTACAGGAAATTGTTGCGGGAACAGCCCGGCTTTGCATGGAGGCGCTTTTCCGACGGAGAGGAGCTGATGGCCTACGCGTTTTTCCCTCCGGGCCATGAGGCGTCCGCTTCCGTTCCCTCCGTCCTGTTTTTTCACGGCGGCATGTGGGTGGGCAAGAGCCTGGGGGATTTTGTGCCGTGGGCCCTGCATCTGGCCCAGCAGGGCATTGCGGGCATTATTCCGATGTTCCGCACGCGCGGCGCGTATGAAGTGGAGCCGCTGGATATTCTGGAAGAGGCGCGCGAGGCCTGGGCCTGGGTGTATGAGAATGCCCCCCTGCTGGGGCTGGACCCGTCCCGCATTACCGTAGCGGGCAGCGACGCCGGAGGGCTGATGGCCCTGCATGCGGCGCTGCCGGACCAGCCCGTCCGCTGGTCCCTTTTCCGTAAGAAGGCCCCCCTGCCACCCGGACCTGCGGCGGTGGCCCTGTTCCGCGGCGTGTGCGACCTTTCCGCGGATTCCGTGTTCAAGCTGACGGACATGATGACGCCGGAGCAGAGGGATTCCCTGAATCCGCTGAAACGTCTGCAAAAGGGACTTCCCCCCCTGTTCGCCAGCCATGGAGGAAGGGACAGGTTGCTGCCGTGGCGGACCAGCGAACGCCTGACGGAATTGTGGAGGAAGAAGGGGAACAAGGCCAGGTTCGAGCTGCTGGACGTGGCCGACCACACGTTTTACCATTTCAATGTGAATGCCGCCTATTTTGAGCAGTTGCTCAACAGTTGGAGCTCCTTCATGGTGGAGCAGGGCCTGTGGGAGTATAACGAGGGGATGGATGCGGGCCTGCTGGGCTGAGAGCGCTCGGCGCATGGAAGGGCCGTTTTTACGGGTACGGGGCTTTATTTCTTGCCGCCCAGCATGTTTTCTCTGATTTCCTGCATGTCGCGGCGGAATTCGGCCTGTGTCCGGGGCGTGGGGGGCTTTACATCCCATTCCGTCAGTTTTTTGCGCACGCGGAGGAGCAGTTCCTGTTCGTCCACGCCGTATTTTTTGCACAGGGGGGACAGGGCCAGTTCACTGCCCGTGAAGCGGCCTTTCAGAAAGAACGGCAGGTCATGCCGCCATGCACGGCGGAAGTCTTCCGGGCATTGTTCCGTATTGATGGGGGAAAAGAGCTCCCGGACCTGGCTTTCCCGGATGCCTCCGGCGTTCATGCAGATGGAGGTTTCCACGTAGGCGAGCGTGAATTCCAGCATGACCCGTTCGATGGATCGGGCGGCTTTTTCCAACTGGGCCGGCGTGAGGCCCATGACCTGGGCCCGCAGAGCCGCCAGCGCCTTCAGGATGTCTTTGGGATTTCCGCAGGTGCGGGGGTCCATGCGCGGGATTTTTTCCTCTTCGTCGTAGAGCGGGATAGGCGGCCGGACGCCGGGATCTATTTTAAAAAGGCTTCCCTGGAGCCGTTCCCGCAGGTCTTTCAGGCTGATGCCGTATTTGCGCAGCACGGGGGCGGCGTAGTTGCGGCCCGGTTTGGCCGCCTGCTTGAGCCATGCTTCCTGGAAGTCCGGCGGGCAGTCTTGCAAGCCCGCGGCCAGCATGGCCTTGCGGAAGTCTTCCGCCTTGGGCGTTTTGTTGACGTAGGCGTGCGTCCATTCCAGCTCCAGCATCCAGATGGCGGTCAGGCTCAGGAATTGTTCAATGGCCTTTTTCGGTTCCGGAGCGTTTGGCGCTGCCGCGGGTTGCGCCGCCGTGTTTCCGGATGCCGCAGGGGGCAGCCAGCACGTCAGCAGGGCCGCGGAAACCAGCGTGATACGGAGAATGCACATGGACTTATCATGACAGGCCCGTTTTCCGGAGGCGAGCAAATTCATTCCGCCGTTACCGTGACGTCCAGAGGCCGGGAAGAGACGGGGAATTGAAGTTCATAGAACCCGTTTCCCAGGTTTTTGACGGGCGTGCCGCCTGCCTTGACCGGGCCCTTGCCGTGCCAGATGACGACCGGTCCCGATTCCCTGATGCGGAAGCGGAGGGAGGCTTGCGCGTATTCCGGGGTGCCTTCCAGGGCGCAGGGGGAGAGGAATTTGTCCCCCCTGCCGATGACCGCCCAGCCGCCGACAATGGGAGCCAGGATGAACAGCCGGTCCTGGAAGCCGGTGATCTCCACGTCCAGCTCCGGACGGGATGCCGTGAGGGCGCGTCCCCCTTCCGACGAATAGGCGGCGACGCCTTCCAAGGGCGTCCCGTAGTAGCCCGGCGCCTGCTTTCCTTTCAGCAGGGCGGCTGCATGGCAGTAGTCGTGCAGAGAGATTTTTCCGCGGACGGCCGTTTCCGGGGAGGGGTGTTTCAGATTGTACAGGACCACAGCGGCGCTTTGGCCGGGCAGCGGGGCGATGACCCGGTAAAGGCGGTCTTCATTCAGGGCGTCCAGAAAAACGGAGTCCGGCAGGGGCACGGCGGGGGCCAGGGGACGGAGCAGCAGACCGTCCGACCAGACGAGGGGCATGATGTGTTCCGGGTTGAGCTTGTCCGCCGGGTCCGAGAGATAGACGGGGCCGCCGGATACGGCCTTGGAGACGGCCATCAGGCGGGCGCTTGTGGGATCCGTGGAGTGGAACATGTCGTGGTCCGGCCATGCGGTCTGCCCCAGCCACAGCGTGTTGGCGTAGGACTGGAGAAGGTGGGATTTGCCCATGGCCTCGTCTCCCATTTTGTAGTCGATGCTGCACCGGGTTACGGCGCTGTGCCGCGTGTTCTGGATGTTGACGGTTCCCTGGGCCATGCAGTTGATCAGCTCCAGGCCCGTCTGGCGGCATGCCTTTTCCAGCGCCTCGGAACATTTGGTGTTGTGGTGGACCGGGTTGTCCAGGCCGTCAGCCTGTTTCAGGTATTCCGCCTGGACGTCGATCTTCACGAAGTCGAACCCGGCGTCCCTGACGGACTGGAGGAAAGGCTTGTAGAACGCTCCGGCTCCGCCGGGACCGTCGCCGGGCAGGATGTTGCCCTTGGGGGTGGAGACCAGTCCGCGGGCGACCTGGGGGTCCAGCCGATGCTTGGGATGGATGCCCTTCCAAAGGCCGTAATAACAGTGCCACAGGCCCATCCATTTCAGCTTGGCGCTTTTGTGCTTCATGAGGGGTTTCCAGCCCTCCGGGAATTTGTCCTGCCGGGGTTGGAAGCTGATCAGCTTGAGCCCTTCCTGGACCTGGAAGCCGTCGTCCACCAGCAGCCACCGGACGGGCACGGGGGATTCCTCCAGATGGCGCGCCGTTTTTTCAAGAAGGGCGGAAGTGATGTTTTTCTTGTATTGTTCCCAACTGCACCAGCCGAGATATTTGAAGGGTTCCGGGTAGGCTTTTTTTTCACGGGGAAGGGTTCTGCCTTTCAAAAAGGGGAGGGACAGGGCTTTTTCCCATACGGCGGAGCAGGTGTTGTAAATATTGCCGTCCACGGCCATGACGGCGAGGACGGACTGGGGTTTGGCGAGGTTTTTCCCCAGGGCGCCGTATTCCACCATGAAGTTTCCCTTTCCGTCAATGTTCAGCCAGGCCAGGGAATCCGGTTCGGCAACAGGCAGTACGGCCATGTACCGGCCGTCCTTGAGATGGAACAGGGCAAACATGGCGTGTACGCCCGGCTTCGCGACGGTGGGGTTTGGCTTGCTGTCCACCAGCTTTCCGGGGTCCGTTTTGCCAAACCAGGGCAGAACTCGGTTGCCGTCGCCGGGCCAGCGGCCCCGTTCCGCCGCAAACCAGCAGAAGGATTGGTAGGGCGGTACGGGAAGGGGGCGGGCGGTTTTTCCCGGTACGGGACGCAGCAGGGAGGTTTGCGGCTGGGCAACGGCCGTCCAGGCAGTGAGTGCCATCAGCAATGGCATGATCAGGCGTGCGGTTGTCATCATGTTCAGTGTGCTACAGTTTGATAAAAATGTTGCGTTTATAGAAGAAAAAAAGAATCAGCCATTGCAGCAGGAGCAGGGTAACGGCCAGAAAAACGGGCTGAAAGGGTGGAAAAAGGTCTGCCGCCCCGCTGAAGATGCGCTGGTTGAGGGGGTGGATGTTGAGAAGCTGGTAAATCAGGTAGGCCGCCAGTGCGTTCAGGCCGATGATGCGGAGGGGGAACGCCCATAGGCGGAATTTCCAGACGTCTATGGCCAGATGGAAAGATGCCAGCAGTATCAGGGAGACGCCTGCCGCGGCCAGCACGAATGTGCCGGTCCACATTTTCTTGATGACGGGGTAGATGCCGTCCAGCCCCCACGCCATTCCGAACAGGCATGCTCCCGCGGCCAGCATCAGCAGGACGCGGCGGACTGGCGGCACGCGCCCGTCCTGCAGGAAGCTTCCGGTCAGCCAGCCTCCCAGGCACAGGGCGGCTGCGGAGATGATGCAGAGGGGGCCTTCCGGATCAAATGTTCCGCCGTGCACATTCCCCGGGAGCATGTGCGCGTCCAGCCATGAATTGACGGAGCCGGAAGGAGTGAAGTCCCCTCCGGAGAATTGGAGCAGGGCGACCAGGGCCAGAATGCCGCCTGCCGCGGCGGCTATGGCTCCACGGCGCCTGAGCAGGAGCACGCAGGTGCCGCCAATGGCGCAGGAAAGGCCGATGAGCCCCAGCACGGACGCATACCTCATGTCTTCCGTCCAGGTGAGGGGGCCGTTGACAAGCATCCCCAGGAGGACCAAGAGAAAGGCTCTCTTCCAGATTTTAAGCAGAACCGGACCCGTTGCCGTTTTTCCATCCGCATGCCGTGCCAGCGAGAAAGACATGGAAACGCCCGCAATGAAGACGAAGACGGGGAAGACGAGGTCATACAGGCGCAGCCCCTGCCAGCCGGCATGAGTCATCTGGATGGCGGCGGTTTTGAGCAGTCCGTTGTCCGGCGCCCTGGAAGCCAGCAGCAGGATAAGCGCGTCCAGCCCCAAGATGACGAGCATGTCCAATCCCCGCAGGGCATCCAGGGATGCCAGTCTTGGGGGGCGTTCGGAGGTGGGAGAGGGATGATTCACGGCAGGCCGGGAGAGAGGTGGAACGGGGATATATACGCAAGAAAGGGCTTTTCTTTATCATTCCGTGAAAACATGCTTGAACGGGAGGGAATCGTGCTTGATTTCCGCAGTTGGAGAGGGTAAGCAAGCCGCATGCCGCGCGCGCCCATTACCCTTCTCCTTTTCCTGTGTGTGTCCGTGCTGCTGGCGGGGTGCTCCTCCTCCACGAAGGCTCCCAACGGCAGGCCGCTGATGAAGGACGGCAGGTATGCCTCTTCCTACAATGCCTTTGTGGCGGACCCGAATTACCGCCATACGCGGGACGTCTGGTATCACGATGCCCGCATCAGCCAGGCCGGAACGAAGAACAGCAAAATTGTCATTCATCTGAATAACCAGCGCGGCGTGCTGTGGGTCAATGGCCAGGTGGCCATGGATTTCCCCGTCTGCACCGGAAGGTCCACCCATGAAACGCCGCGGGGCAGGTTCACCATCATCCAGAAGGATGCGGATTACCGTTCCAGGTCCTACGGCAGTGTGTTTGACGTGAGCGGCAAGTGCGTGAATTCGGACGCGACTTCTTCTTCTCCCGTTCCACGCGGCGGCAGATTCATCGGAGCCAAAATGCCGTTGTGGATGCGCATTCACGGAGGAATCGGCCTGCATGTGGGGACCGTGTACCGGGATGCCAATTCCCACGGGTGTATCCGGGTGCCTGTGGAGGCATGCCGCATTTTGTTTGACAAATGCGGCCTGGGAACGGCCGTAGTAGTTCAGGAGTAAGTGCAAGCGCGAATAATCGTTGATTCCTGCCCGTACATTTGGCACACTTCCGCAAGTTCATGAAAATGATGGCTTTGATACGTTCCCTGGTGTTGCTGGCAAGTTTGGCAGCCTTTGCTGCGGACACGGCCTGCGGGCAGGCCGCCCGCAGGGGCAGTTCTTCACGCAGGGCCGCCCCCGCGGCGGTTCCGGCACAGGCGCCGGCAGAGGATGACGCCGTAAAAACCGTTGACCTGGGAGACAGGAAAACGTCTGACGGCACCGCTTCCGGAGAGAGGGAGGGGCTGGGCGATGTTCCGGAAATGCCCAGGGAAACGGACAAGGAGCAGAGCGGATTGGATTCCCTTTCCCTGATTCCTTCCTTGAGCGGAGGCCGCCTGGATGCCGCGCGCGAGGCCCACACCAGCACACGGCCTTCCGCCAGGACGATGGCCCTTTTGATTCCCGCCCCCCGCGGTCCCATTCTGGACCGCCACGGGGAGCCGCTGGCCGTGACGCAGGTGGCCTACCAGCTGGCCTTGAGGTTTGAGATTTTTGAGAATCCGGACAGGTCCCGCGTGGTGGAGTTTGCCCGCAACTGCCTGGAACAGGCGGAGAAAATAGCCGGGAAGGCATGGACTTTTTCCGACGACCAGTTCTGGAAGCATTATGAACACCGCCGCTGGCTGCCCCTGCCGCTGACCAACGTCATCCGCGCGGAAGATGCGGAGAAACTGAAGGACAAGGTGAAGAACGTCCGCGGCCTTCAACTGATGCCTATTTACATCCGGTATTATCCGGAAAAGTCCATTGCTGGGCATATTGGCGGTTATGTGGGTTCCCGCGGCAAGCTGCCTACGGGGCCCATCAACCACATGGACCCCCTGTTTGAGCAGGTGGAGGGGCGCGCCGGACTGGAGAAGGAATTCAACAAGGCCCTGACCGGAACGCCGGGCGTGTGGCGCCTGATGTTTGACGAGGACGGCAACAAGATTCTGGACGAATTGCAAATACGCCCCAAACCGGGCGGCGCCGTGGTGACCACCCTGAACCTGAAATGGCAGCGGGATGCGGAACGCATTCTTTCCCGCGGCAAGAGGCGCGGCGCCATGGTGGTGCTGGATTGCGTGACGGGAGAAATACTGGTGATGGCCTCCACGCCTTCCTATGACCCGAACCTGTTTATCCCGAACATTTCCCAAAAGGATTACGATGCCCTGCGCAATGACCCCGCCGGTCCGCTGGGGGCCCGTGCGTTCCAGGGTCGCTATCCCCCTGCTTCCACGTTCAAGGTGATGACCGTTGCCAGTGCGCTCAAAAACAGGAAAATTACGGAGGATTCCGTGATTGACTGCCCCGCTTCCATCACGATCGGCAACCACGTGTTCAAGAACTGGAGCAAGGTGCCCCTGGGTTCCGCCAATTGTGTCCGCGCCCTGGCGATGTCCAACAATCCGTTCATGTACCAGATGGGACTGAGGCTGGGAGCGGAAGCGCTGATGGATACCGCACGGGCTTTCGGGCTGGGCGAGCGCACGGGGCTTCCTCTTCCGGATGATCCCGGCCTTGTACCTACCAGCGAGTACATGATCCGCAATTACAAGCGCGATTTCATGCCGGGGGATGCCGCCAACCTGTCCATAGGCCAGGGCCCCCTTCTGGCGACGCCTCTCCAGGTGGCCCACATGATGGCGGGCGTGGCCAACGGCTATCTGCCCAGGCTTCAATTGATCAAGCAGATCCAGGACGGCAATTCCAATGTGGTCTACGCCCCCAGGCCCCAGGAAGTGCAGCGTCCGCTGCCCGACTATGAAAAAGCCCTGGCCAGCGTGCGCAAGGGGATGAAGGCCGTCATTGAAGGCGGCACGGGCGGACGCGCCCGCCTCTCCTATTCCAGCATTGCGGGCAAGTCAGGGACGGCCCAGTGGGGACCGGAGCGGGAAGACAAGCGCCTGGCCTGGTTTGCCGGGTTCATGCCCTATGAAAATCCCCGTTTTGCGTATGTGGTGCTGCACGAAGGGCGGCCGCATGAGACCCTGGGGGGGGGCGCTGTTGCCGCGCCCATCGTGAAAGAGTTTTTTGAACTGGAAAAGAAGGATATCAAGGCCATCATCGACCCGCCCAAGGATGACATTCCCGTGGCGGAACCGGTAGAGGAAACTTCCGCCACGGAAGCGGCCGCCATCCGCGAGCAGGGGCGCGTTCCCGCCGTAGTCCCGGACAACCTGCCTCCCGGCCTGTATGATCCGGAAGGAATGGAACCTATCAAGGTTCATGAAATCCCCGCTGATCTGGACGATTCTTCCGATGCCGAAATCAAGGCGACTCCCGTAGGCGGCGTTCCTCGGAATGCCCGTCGGACGGCTCCTCCGCTTTCGGAGGACCCTTCTACGGCTCCGCTGGCTCCGCGGCGCGGGGATTCCGACTACATACCGGGTTTGCCTCGCCAGATTCCGCGTCATCTCAATCATACCGTTCCCGTGACGTCTCCCGCTCCGCGGGCGCCTATGCCGGCGGATGATATACCGATGGCGGAACCTCTTTAGGAATAACTGATTGTGACTGGGGGTGCGCTGCGGGCTTCCTGTCCGGAAGGGGAGAATATGCCGTTTGCCGCGGCTATGGATGGGAGGAAGGGGAGATGGTTATCCCGTGAAGGCAGGGGTGACGCGGCCCGTTGATGCCGTTGCTATTCCTCATTATGCTTGCGTCACACGTCGGGAATGCCTATATACTGTCAGTGTTGCATGTCGATAAGGCTGTTGTGTCCGGATCTCCGGCCGCCCTGAGAGGTGCATTAAGACCCCATGTTTCAAGACAATGAAAACCCATTATCTTTACTCGATACCCTGTGTGGCGCTGACTTGCGCCCTTGCCGGATGTTCCGACGACAATAAGAATTCTTCCGGCAAGCCGGACCAGAATGCCGCTGCCTCCACCCCGGCCGCCGCGATTGACCTGAGCAAGCCGGCCCCGGCCGATCTGGTGGCGAAACGCGCCGAACGCCTGGGCATAGCCGCGCTGTTCCCCAGGGAAATGAGCATGGTGGCGGGCGTTTATGATATTCCCGGCATGATCAAGGGCTTCCAGAGCCTGAACATGTTCAAGACATGGGGAGCGTGCGAAGTGGATGTGGAAGAGGAAGATGAAAGCATCGCCATTCCCGGAGAGGATGGCGGCGAGGTTGTCGTGAAGGAAGATCTTTCCGAAATTACCGTCAAGAAGGTGGACAGTCCGGTGATTGACGCCATGGTCGGCTTCGGCCCCGGATGGGCGGCCTGGCTGGACAGCGCCCAGGGAGCCTTTGGCAATATGGGGAAGAACCAGGTGGAGTCGATGCTGTACATGCACTCCTTCTTTTCTTCCCTCAGTGATGGAGCGAACGCGAATCCTGACGCCATATCCGCCGGAACTTCGGGGATGATGAACAGGACTTTCAGCATGCTCGCTCAATGGGCTGCGCTGGTCGATCTGCGGCCTTCACAGGACAAGACGGCTCCGGTGATGGTCGCCGCCAAGCTGACTCCCGATGCCCTGGCCCAGGTCCAGTCTACCCTGAAGGATGCCAATCTGCCGGAAGACATGGAGCTGCACGGCATTGTTTCCCTGTATGACAAGACATACAACGGCCTTGCGTGCAAGGTGGCGGAAGTGGACTGCAAGAAATTGCGCGCCAAGATAGAAGAAAACCTGGAGGAGGTTTATTCCGATAATTCCATTACTCCCGAAACCAGGGAGCAGATTAACGAGGCATTGAAGCGCCTTGATGATTCCAAGCTGTACGCGGTCGTCAGCTTTGTTAATGACACGCTCGTAGGCTTTGTGACCACGAATCCTGAGTTGCAGGTGCATGTGGCCGCTTCCCCGCAGGATTCCGTCGTTGCCCGTCCGGATTTCAACATGGCGGACGGCCAGCTTCAGTATCCCGCCTACGGATTGTGCTTTGCGGACAAGGCTTTGATGCAGGCCGCGCTGAAGTCCGATATGTCCATGTACAAGGGCTATCTGACCGGCTTGAAGCAGGTGATGGAGTTCCTCGGCAAGGAATGGAAGGTTGCGGATATGGCTCCGGCCCTGTCCTCTCTGGATTCCATTCAGGGAAATGTTCTCGGCTTCTATGACAAGATGGCGCGCAACGCCACGCCCGTTTCCTGGTATTCCTGGCAGAACCAGGGGGTTCATCTGGAAATAGCCATGTACCCGGTGGACTGCTACAAGCTGGATGCCCCCACGGCCATGAATTCCGTGCGTCCGGGTGCGGACACCGTTCTTTACTGGTCCGGCGCCGTCAACCATGAGACGGTGGACATGTATTATTCCCTGATTGGGGATGTTTCCCAGATTGTGTGGGACTACGGCAACGCCTACATTGCCGATCCCAAGAACAAGGTGAGCGACCAGGTGCGCATGGCGGCCCCCATGATCCAGATGGCCCGCCCCACCATTGAAGAACTCTGGAAGGCCCAGAAACTGGCCTGGAACGGCATGACCGGCGCCGGCGCTTATGTGGTGGACATGAAGGGAGCCCCCAATGCCATGCTCCAGAATGTTCCGTCCCCGCGCTTCTCTCTGGTTTATGAGGTCAAGGACCGCGCCGCCCTGGGCCAGGCCTGGCAAAAGGTGATCGACGCCTCCAAGACGATTGTTCCGCTGGTCAGCCAGGGCAAGATGACGGAACTGCCCGCTCCCACAGCCACCACGGAAGGGAATGTCACCACGTACGATTATCAATGCCCGCTGGGCCCCGATCTGAATCCGGTGGTGAGCGTGTCCGATTCCCGCTGGGCCCTCAGCATGCCCAAGGCGTTCGGTGACGAAGTCCTCAAGGAGTCCATGAAGGCTCCCGGGCAGGTGGCCCCGATGGAGTTCCAGCTGAACCTGGTTCCGGTCCGGGACGCCCTGAAGAGCGCCGCTGACGGAAACAAGGACATCCGGAAAGCCGTCGAGGCCCTGGACGTGATCACCTCCGACGTTACGGGCATTCATGCCACGGGCCGCAAGGCTGGGGACGGCAGGGACGTGTACCACATCCATATTCTTTCCGCCGGCAAGTAAAGTTGCCATGACGTTTTGACGAAGGCCGCTTCACCATGCGTGGAGCGGCCTTCCTTTTTATCAGAAGCGGGAGAAAGCTCCGCTTTTGCGGGAAGTCCCGGGGGTGTTCCGGACTCCCCTTCCTCTATGGCGGATGGGTTGCAGGAACAGGGCGGCTTTCCTGCGGAGTGTGAGATTGTGAACAAATGTATACATTTTGTCCGCGTGCCGAGTTTTGGACTTGCCAAGGGTAGGGCGAAAGTCCACAATCCCCAATGTCAAATAAAGGAGATGCCTTTTATTTGCCGGAATGGACACAAGCAATGGCTAGAGAGAAACGATGAGCAGATTTTTCCAGTTCCTGTGGTTGGCGGCGGCAATGGTGTCCGGCATGCTGGGCGGCACTGCCCAGGCGGCGGAGGAAAGCGGAGGCCATGGGTTGGACCAGGCGGCCCCCCAACTGTTTTCCCTGCCTCTTCCCGGCGGAATCGAACTGCCGGTCTCCAATTCCATGCTGATGCTGTTCCTGGCCATTCTCCTCATCAGCCTGGTGGTATGGCTGGCTACGCGCGCCATGAAGATTCTTCCCTCCAGGTTCCAGAACATGGTGGAGTACTTTTTTGAGACCCTGTACAATTTTGTGGAATCCCTCCTGGGGCCGCGGCTCACCCGCAAGTATTTCTGGTATTTCGGCACCATTTTCACCATCATCCTGGTCAGCAATTACATGGGGCTTTTGCCCGGAGTCGGCACCATTACCTATCATGGAGTCCCCCTCTTTCGCGGGGCGAACGCCGACCTGAACGTGACCATGTTCCTGGGGCTGTTTTATGCCGTGATGTGGCTGTACTGGAGCATTCGGGAGCAGGGGTTGAAGCATTTCTTCCTCCATCTGTTCGGTCCCAAGGGGGGGATGAAGGGGTTCATGGGGGCGGTGCTGGTGCCCATTTTCATTTTCGTGGGGATTGTGGAGTGCCTCAGCATTGCCATCCGGCCCATTGCGCTGGCCGCCCGTTTGTTCGGAAACATTTACGCCGGGGAGACGATCATTGAAACGATGTCCCACATGTTCGGCCCCCTGGGGAGCGCCTTGTGCGTTCTTCCGTTCCTGGCCATTGAACTGCTGGTCGGTGTCATCCAGGCGCTCGTATTCCTTCTCCTTACCGCCATTTTCCTGAAGCTCCAGATAGGCGATGAAGATTCCCACGGGAACGGCGTTCCTCCGGAATCCCTGCCGGAACCCGGAGCCGGGAACAAGCCCTGAAGGGGTGCAGAATTTCCGTTTCCGACCATGGGCAAACCGTGGGGGAACGTCCCAACAACAAAAAACATAACCAACAGACAATATGATTGATCCTACCGCAATGGCTTCCCTTGCCGAACTGTCCGGCAATGTGGGGTTCGGCCTCGTCACCATCGGCGCCGGCCTGGGCATTGGCATGATTGGCGCGAAGGCCGCCGAATCCACCGGGCGCAATCCCGGCGCTTCCTCCTCCATCATGGTGATTGCCATCACGCTGGCGGCCCTGATTGAAGGGGTGGCCCTGATTTCCATTTTCATGTAGTCATGAATTTGCTCCGTTCCCGGGCGGCGTGGCCCGGCCGGGAACGGCCTTCCCCTTTTCCGGAGTATTTTCTCCGGCATGTTCCAACCAATTCATTTTTATGCTGCAAATCATAGCCGACCAGTCCTGGAACCCTTTCGCGCCCTTTGGCGTGACGAGCTGGGAGCCGTTTCTAGCCAACCTGATCGCCTTCATCCTGATGGTGGTGATTCTGCGTTACGTGGCATTCAAGCCCATCCAGAATATTCTGGAAAAGAGGCGCCAGCGCATTGAGGAAGGCGAGGAAATGCGGGAGGAAAGCGAACGCCAGCTGGCGACCGTGAAGGAACAGACGCGGGAAATGCTGGTGGAAGCGGGTGAAAAGGGGCAGGAGAAGATAGACGCCGCCAAGGCCGCGGCCGCCCGCCTGCTGGAAGAGCAGGAAGCCGCCGCTTCCGAGAAGGCGGCGGAAATCATCAAGAAGGCGCATGAGCTTTCCGCCCTGGAACAGCAGAAGGAGCACGACGCCCTGAAGGAGCAGTTCGGCCAGCTGGTGGCGCTTGCCACGGCCCAGGTCACCGGCAAGGTGCTGACGGAGGAAGACCAGCGCCGCATCAACCGGGAGGCCATTGACAGCCTGGATTCCTGAATGTTTTTATGAAGATCGGCAAGGACACGCAAAACGCCGCGCGCAGGCTTTTCCGGCTCTGCATGGACGGCAATTCCGTGGTGGAAGACCGGGTGCGCCTGGTTGCCCGGAAAATCGTGGAACGCAAGCCCCGCAATTATGAGGCCCTGCTGACCGCTTTTTCCCGCATGGTGGAATATGCCGTGAAAAGCCGGACCGCCACCATCCGGAGCGCCGTGCCCCTGACGGACGAGGAACGCTCCCAAATCCAGCAGAAGCTGGCCGCGAAATACGGCGAGGGCCTTTATTACCACTGGGAGGTTGCCCCGGAATTGCTGGGCGGCATCCGCATCCAGGTGGGCGACGATGTGCGCGACGGTTCCGTTCGCTCCAAAATAGACCGGCTGGCCGATCTGGCCCGTTCCCTTTCCAATTAACCAATGAACCATTTTTCCCATGAGCAACATACTTCAAGAACTCGAAGCAGAAATTAAGAAAGCCACGGCTGCCGTCAGCCAGGAAAACGTGGGCGTCATTCGTTCCGTGGGGGACGGCGTCGCCAAGATTGAAGGGCTGAGCGGCGTGATGCTCAATGAAATGCTTGAATTCCCCGGCGGCGTGATGGGCCTGGCGATGAATCTGGAAGAGCACGAAGTGGGCGCCGTCATTCTGGGTGACGATTCCGACCTGAAGGAAGGGGACATCGTCAAATGCACGGGCCGCCTTCTTTCCGTTCCCGTGGGCCGCGCCCTGCTTGGCCGCGTGGTGAACACGCTGGGCGAACCGATTGACGGCAAGGGGCCGATTGAGGCGGAAGCCTATTATCCCGTGGAGAAGATCGCCTCCGGCATTATTTCCCGCCAGTCCGTTTCCGTTCCGGTGCAGACGGGCATTCTCCCCATTGACGCGATGATTCCCATTGGCCGCGGCCAGCGCGAGCTGATCATCGGCGACCGCGCTACGGGCAAGACCGCCATTGCGGTGGACACGATGATCGCCCAGGCGGAACAGAACCGCCTGGCGGAGGAAGGCAAGCTGCCCGATCACCAGCCCCTGTACAATATTTACGTGGCCATCGGCCAGAAGCGTTCCAACATCAGCCGCCTGGTGGCCAAGCTGGAGGAAACCGGGACTATGAAGTATTCCATCGTGGTGGCCGCTTCCGCCTCCGATCCCGCCGCCATGCTGTATCTGGCGCCGTACGCCGGGTGCGCGATGGGTGAATATTTCATGGACAAGGGGGAAGACGCCCTGATCGTGTACGACGACCTTTCCAAGCACGCCGTGGCTTACCGCCAGATTTCCCTGATTCTGCGCCGCCCATCCGGGCGGGAAGCGTATCCCGGCGACGTGTTCTACCTGCACAGCCGCCTTCTGGAGCGCGCCGCCCGCATCAACAAGGAGCACGGCGGCGGTTCCCTGACGGCTCTTCCCATCATCGAGACGCAGGCGGGCGACGTTTCCGCGTATATTCCCACGAACGTCATTTCCATCACGGACGGCCAGATATTCCTGGAGACGGACTTGTTCTACCAGGGGGTGCGGCCTGCCATCAACGTGGGTATTTCCGTATCCCGCGTGGGTTCCTCCGCCCAGACGAAGATCATCAAGAAGCTGGCCGGCTCCGTGAAGCTGGACCTGGCCCAGTTTACGGAATTGCAGGCCTTCGCCCAGTTCGGTTCCGATCTGGACGCGAACACCAAGGCCAAGCTGGCGCGCGGCCAGCGCATCGTGGAACTGTTCAAGCAGAACCAGTACGAACCCAAGTCCCTGGGGCTGGAGGCCGCCGACCTGTACGCGATGCAGAAGGGATATTTTGACGACGTGCCGGTGGACCGCATCAAGCAGTGCCAGAACGCCTGGGAGGCCTACCTTCAGGACCAGCATCCGGATTTGCTGGAAAGCATTCTGCAGGTGAAGGACCTGACCCCTGAAATAGACGCCGCGCTCAAGGCTGCCATCGAATCCTTCAAGCTCAGCTGGAATTAACGATTACCGGAGCACTGAAACATGGGCAACCTGAGAGACATCAGACGCCGGATCAAGTCCGTCAAAAACACGTCCCAGATCACCAGGGCGATGCAGATGGTGGCTTCCGCCAAGATGCGCCGCGCCCAGGAGCAGGCCGTGAAGGGCCGCGCCTACATCCGCGCCCTGGCGGAAGTGCTCTACCATCTCCAGGATGAAATAGACACCAATTCCAGCCCCCTGATGCAGAGCCACGGCGGCGTGGACCTGGTGCTGCTGGTGAACACGGACCGCGGCCTGTGCGGCGGCTTGAACGCCAACCTTATCAAGGTAACGCGGGAGGCCGCGCCGGAAGGAGCCCATTACGTCACCATCGGCCGCAAGCTCAATGCCACGCTGGCCAGGCTAGGGGATCAATTGGACGCCACCTGGAGCCTGACGGACCCTCTTTCCCTGTTGGAGTTGAAGCCCATCTTCGACTTCCTGCTGAAAAAATTCAAGGAGGGGGAATACAGCCGCGTATTTGTGGCCTTCTCCGGCTTTGTGAACACGATGGTGCAGAAGCCCCTTTTCCGCCAGCTCCTGCCCATTGAACAGGACCCCCTGATGAAGATGGCCAAGGCTGGGGGCGCCTCCCTGGACGGGGAGGAGGCCCACAAGCAATTCCTGCTGGAGCCGAGCCCTACGGACTTGCTGAATACGATTCTGCCGCTGTACGTCTTCCACGGGCTGGTGCAGATCGTGCTGGAGGCCCGCGCTTCCGAGCATTCCGCCCGCATGGTCGCCATGAAGGGCGCCACGGAAAACGCCAAAAACATCATCAACGGACTTACGCTGGATTACAACAAGGCGCGCCAGACGCAGATCACCAACGAATTGCTGGAAATAACCACCGCCATGCGCGCCATGGAATAAGGACACCGCCGGCTTTCACCCATCCCGCAAGCAACTTTTCCCTTCATCATATTTCAATATTAACATCTTCTCATTATGAATAACACAGGCACTCTCGTTCAAATCATCGGCGCCGTGGTCGATGCCGATTTTTCCCGGTCCGAAACGCTTCCAGCCCTGCTCAATGCCCTGGAAGTGGATTATGAGATCAACGGGCAGCGCAAGACCCTGGTGCTGGAAGTCCAGCAGCACATCGGCGACGGCTGGGTGCGCGCCGTGGCCATGAGCTCCACGGACGGCCTGCGCCGCGGCATGCCCGTGCGCGATCTGGGACATCCCATTGAAGTGCCGGTGGGACCGTGCGTTCTGGGCCGCATCTTCAACGTTCTGGGAGAGGCCGTGGATGAGCGGGGCAAGCCTGACTGCGCCGGGGTGAGAAGCATCCACCGCAGCGCTCCCCCCCTAGACGAACAATCCACCAGTACGGAAGTGCTGGAAACGGGCATCAAGGTGATCGACCTGATCTGCCCCTTCCTGAAAGGCGGCAAGGTTGGCGCGTTCGGCGGCGCCGGCGTGGGCAAGACCGTGCTCATCATGGAGCTGATCAACAACATCGCCAAGGCGCGCAGCGGCCTTTCCGTTTTTGCCGGGGTGGGGGAACGCACCCGCGAAGGGAACGACCTGTACAATGAAATGATCGAATCCGGCGTGATCAATCTGGAAAAGCCGGAGGAGTCCAAGGTGGCCCTGGTGTACGGCCAGATGAACGAGCCGCCGGGAGCGCGCCTGCGCGTGGCCCTTTCCGCCCTGACCATGGCGGAATACTTCCGCGATGAAGAGCACAAGGACGTGCTCCTGTTCATCGACAACATTTTCCGTTTCTCCCAGGCGGGGTCGGAAGTGTCCGCCCTGCTGGGCCGCACCCCGTCCGCCGTGGGCTACCAGCCGAATCTGGCGGAGGAAATGGCGGACCTTCAGGAACGCATCACATCCACCCGGAACGGCTCCATCACGTCCATGCAGGCCGTTTATGTCCCTGCGGACGACTTGACGGACCCCGCTCCCGCCACCACCTTCGCCCACCTGGATTCCACGGTGGTGCTGGAACGTGCGCTGGCCGCCCAGGGCCTGTTCCCCGCGGTGGACCCGCTGTCCTCCACCTCCAAGGCTCTTGCTCCGGAAACCGTGGGCGAGGAACACTACCAGGTGGCGCGCGGCGTGCAGATGGTCCTGCAGCGCTACAAGGACCTTCAGGACATGATCGCCATTCTGGGCATGGACGAGCTTTCCGAAGAAGACAAGCTCATCGTCAGCCGGGCCCGCAAGATCCAGCGCTTCCTGACCCAGCCCTTCCATGTGGCGGAAGTCTTCTCCAGCATTCCCGGCGCCTATGTGCCCGTGTCCGAAACGGTCCGCGGGTTCAAGGAGATTCTGGAAGGCAAGCTGGACATGGTCTCGGAAGACGCCTTCTTCATGCGCGGCAGCATCGAAGACGTTCTCAAGGAGGCCAAATAACCCTTTTCCCGATCGTTCCGTACCATGAGCATGGAGTTCAAAGTCATTACCCCGGATGAAGTGGTGGTCTCCGCCAATGTGGAATATGTGTACCTGCCCGGCAGCCTTGGTGAAATGGGGGTGCTGGACCACCACACGGCCATGATCACTTCCCTGGAACCGGGGGAACTCCGCTACAAGCCTGTGGACGGACCGGAGGAAAGCATGGTGGTGGGAACCGGATTTGTGCAGGTCAATGACGACCATGTACTCATGGTAACGGACCTGGCTCTGGACTCCTCCCAGATTGATGAAAGCAGTGTGGAGCGCGCCATTGAGGAAGCGCAGGAAGTGCTGAAGGCCCGTTCTGAAATGTCCCGCGAGGAGCAGGCTCGGTTTGAAGCCAGCCTGACCAAGCAGATCATGATGCTGAACTTCAAACGCAAGCACAGAACCCCCGGACGGTGATGGAGGAAGATTGGAACGATACGTTTTACGACCTTTTCCGCGAAGCGGTGGGGCGCTACCATGAAGGCCACCGGAGTGTGGACGGCTTCTTCACGGACCAGGAAATCATGTTTCTGTCTTCCATCGGCTGCCGCACGAGGGAACTGTTTGACTTTGTGGAATCCTATGCCCGCACGGGTGCTCCGTCTCCTACGACGGTACTGCTGATAGCCGCGGCGCGCCGGGATTTCTTCCTGATTATCCAGCATGGCCAGTTTTACCAGGGAAAACCCGTGATCGGGTATGACCTGCCCGGATTCGGAGATGAGCTCAGCGGCCTTCCCTACCTGCCGCGCCTGATTGCCAAGGCGAGAGCCAAGCTGGCCGGGTCCATGGGAGACGATATCATTTACTGCTGTGAAAACGACCGTCGTTTTTTCCGGGACCACGGCCACATTCATCCCGCCGATTTCCTGCGCGTAGTCTGGGCCGCCGGGGACAGCGATCCGAAGATTTACGACTATGTGCGCCAGTGCGCCCTGAACTCTTCGGCAAAGCCTGTAGAGGAAGAGTAGCTGAGGCAGGTAGTGCTTTGATTTCTGTTTTTCAGGAATCGGATTTTATAGGGACGGGCAAGTAGTTGGAGGATGGAGACCCTCTTGCGGCCATGACTGTCAGATAATGGGTTTAGTGTTTCTGATGGATTTCCTGGAATACGGTCACAGGAATAACCAGGCGGATTTTATCTGCAACATTTCCAATGAGCTGTTTGAAGATCAAATCCGGTAGAAAGGGAGCTTTGGCCGCCAGGACGTCAACGGCAAAAGCGTCCGGAAGATGGAAAAACGTCTGATGCTGCCAGCCGGTTTAACCCGTGCTTTCATGTAGTTAAGGTGGACACTTCCTTTAAAGCCATCTATGATACAGACGGCAGGCAGGCCATTGCCCGGAAGTTTTAAATAGTACTTGATATCCGGGAACCTACTGGATTCTTTCTTAAGGCTATTAAGCCGATTCATAGAAATAATAACAGGGAAGCATCCGGAATATTAAATCAAAAGCACGTGAGGGAAATGGAAAGAGTAAATAAAGGTATTGCGTTTTTGATTTGTATCCCGAATTTGTTGATGGGATCCGTGTTTCCCGGTGATTCTGAAAAAATCGGATATTTTAATAAAGATTCTTTTCAAGAAGATAATTTCCTAAGCAAGATACAGGCTATACGGTTTTATGAAAATACAGCCGGGCAATATGTGGATACCATGTTTATATATTCCCTTTCCGACATATATTCTCTTCCCTTGTCGCCTGATGTTTTATTTCGATATAGTATCGGTTATTCCAGGCAGCAGCTGCTGCGGAAAATGGCAGATAATTTGTTGCGGATGACATCCATTTATCTGGATGGAATTCAGCATCATGAAATGCCGAGATCGCTCGAAGTTGAAACTATTCTTGTTGATCGCATACTTAGGCTGGAAGATCATTTTGATCAGAAGAGACTTGAATATGTAAACAATTATCTTTCCAAGGAG
>JAJQCV010000053.1 GCA_021202525.1 Akkermansiaceae bacterium
TCAAAATAAAAATATGGATGTTCCGCGGATGACGGCGGGAACCCGGTGGACAGGCTCCATGCATCGGCCGGGTGGTGGATATGAAAAACGACTGGCTGTGAAGGGAAAACGGCAAAAAAAGACCGCGCCGGCTGCGGGCGCGGTCCTGAATGTGTCATGGAGGAGAAAATTTATTCTCCGGAAATGAACCTGATGTATAGGAACCACCACCGGTCGCCCCCCAGAAGCCAGATAAAGGCGGCGCTGAGCAGGGCGGGGCCGAAGGGGAGGTTTTTACCGAAGCCCATGCGGGAGACGACCGCCTGGGCAATTCCCAGCAGAGAACCGATGAAAAGACAGAACACGGCCCCCTGCCAGCCTCCCACGCAGCCGGCCATCATCAATATCCAGGCGTCTCCGGAGCCCATGGCCTCCCGCCTTGCGTGAATGTCCGTCAGGATTCCTTCCACGCTTTCCACGTCTTCCAGGGGAAAAACGTCCCCGTTTTCCAGTTCTATTCTGTCCCGGTACAGGGTGACGTCGCCGGGGGGCTGCTCCTCTCCGTCAATGACGGCGGAACCGCCGGAAAGCACGGCCCTGTCCGCGGTGCGGTGGAAAAGCATGGACCAGTCGTGGGGCTGGCCGTTGATCACCAGCTGCAATTCCTCCCGGTCGGATTCCGGTTCTTTCAGGCTCCATGCGGCGGGGGTGTCGAAATGCTCCTTCCATGAACCGAAGAGCAGTTTGCCCAGTTCAATGACCAGCCTGATGATGGCATAGCCTGCGGCCCCGCCCAGGACGGCTCCCTGGAAGGCGTCCGTCCAGGTCATGATCTCCTTGTCCGGCAGCAGGAAGGGGAAGAAGCAACAGGCGCCCACGCCCGCGGCGGCGGCGGCCAGCGCCTGGGAGCGGTAAACGATGAGATGTTCCGCGTCAATGAAGATGATGACGATGGCCAGGGCGCTCCACACGCAGAGCAGGACGGCGGCGCCCAGAGATGCGTCCGCGTATTTCCAGGCCATGGCCGCGAAGATCAGCGCCGTCAGCAGTTCCACCAGCCAGTAGCGGAAGCTGATGGGTGTCCGGCAGCATGCGGATTTTCCCCTCAGGAACAGCCAGCTGAAGACCGGAATGTTCAGGTACCAGGGAATGGGTTCATCGCATTCCGGGCAGAAGGAGCGCGCCGGATCATTGATGGAAATGCCCAGCGGAACACGGTAAATGACCACGTTCAGGAAGGAGCCTATGCAGGCTCCGACCATCCCGAAGACCAGGGGGATGAGCCACGCCGGAAACAGTTCAGGCATGGGGGGCGGGGGTGTAGGTCCTGCTGGGGGCCTCGTTGATGCGGTCGATCAGCAGGCGCAGCCTGCCGTAATTGCCGCGCCGGATGGGAAAGGCAATGCGCGGCAGTTTGTCCAGATGGGGCTCGTCCGCTTCATCCGGCAGGGGACCGGTCTGGACCATGCGGCCTCCGGGCAGGATCAGGTCCGCAAAGTCCCGTTCCAGATGTTCCACCCACTGGGCCGGAATGGGGGCGTTCAGGCGGATGGCGATCGTGTCCCCGATGAAACGGTAGGAATGGAAAATGCGGTAGAACCGGTCGATGTGGTCGATGGCTTCCGCCGGATTCTTGGTGACGTGGATCAGGTGCAGGTCGTCTTCCGAAATGAGGCCGGCGTCCACCAGCTCCACGCGGATGAAGGCCAGCCAGTTCAGCCAGAAGGTCTTGCCGGGGGAGTCCAGCAGCACGATCGGGTAAATGGTGGCTTTCCCGGTCTGGATCAGCGTGAGGGTCTCGAACACTTCGTCCATGGTGCCGAAGCCGCCGGGGAACGCTACCATGGCGTCGCTTTCCGCCACGAAGTTCAGCTTTCTGACGAAGAAGTAGTAAAAGTTGATCAGCTTGTTGCTGTTGGCCACCACATGGTTGGAGGTCTGTTCATAGGGCAGCGTGATGTTCAGGCCGAAGGAGCGCTCCTCCCCGGCCCCTTCATTGGCCGCCTGCATGATGCCGGGACCGCCGCCCGTGATGACCATGTAGCCGTGTTCGTTGGCTTCCCGGGCGAATTCCCGCGCCGTTTCATAGGCCGGTTCGTCGTGCCGGATGCGGGCGGAGCCGAAAATGGATACCTTGCGGATGTGGCGGTACGGCGCGAACACGCAATTGGCGCGGTACATCTCCCGCCCGGCGCGGATCAGGACGGTGAAATCGTGGTCGGAAGCGTCCGACTGCGCCATGTTGATGCCCGTTTTGATATATTCCTGCAAATAGCGGGGGTCATGCCGGGTGGATGCTGTTTCCGAAAGTCTTTTTACGTCCCCTTCCAGGGCCTTGTAGCTGGTGTCCATGTGCAGGGTGGAGGGGTGCTTCTTGTCTTCCCCCGTAAAATCCCTGTTGTCCAGAAAATCAGGATGCTTCATTGGTTTGTGTGTGCGTTTGCCCCGTCACTATGCCAGATGACACACGGTAAGTCACAGAAAAATTGCCGGCATGCGTGAAAAGAGTTGATTGTTGGAAGCAGATCGTTAAATTGCTCCCCGCACGAGCGTTCCCAAAACATGCCGTTGGTCCTTCAGGCGGGTCGCCCCGCCGTGTTCGTGTTGAGGGGAAACCCGGTACATTACATTACATTATGTCGGAAAACGAAACCACTACTGCAGAAGAAACGGCCGTTACCACGCTGGCCCGCTTTGAAGTCCCCAGCCGCCTGGAAAAGATTGAGGATCCGAACGATCCGAACCATCTGACCTTTGTGGCGGAACCGTTTGAAAACGGTTACGGACACACGCTTGGCAACTCCCTGCGCCGCGTTCTTCTGGGCTCCCTTGAAGGGGCTGCCATCACCTCCGTCCGCATCGCCGGCGCCCAGCATGAATTCTCCTCCCTTCCCGGGGTGGTGGAAGATGTCACGGAAATCGTGCTGAACCTGAAAAAAGTCAAGTTCAAGCACCATGGCAAGGAACCACGCCTGCTTTCCCTGCGCGTGCACAAGCAGGGCGTCGTGACCGCCGCCGATATTGCCGACGATACCACTTACCAGGTCGTCAACCCCGACCAGATCATCTGCACCCTGGACCAGGACACCATGTTTGAATGCGAGTTCCAGGTGCGCGTCGGCCGCGGCTTTGCCACCGGCGACGAAAACAAGGTGCCGGACATGCCCATCGGCGTGATTCCGATTGATTCCATTTTCTCCCCGGTCACCCGTGTGAAGTATTCCGTGCAGAATACCCGTGTGGGCCAGATGACCGACTACGACAAGCTAACCCTTGAAGTCTGGACGGACGGCCGCATCAGCCCGGCAGACGCCATGCTCCAGGCCTCCGCCATTCTGCGCCACCACCTGGACGTGTTCGTCAACTACGACGACAACCAGGTCAACTTCGAGGAAGCTCCCTCCGCCGTCCAGGACGAGGAAACGGCCCGCCTGCGCAAGCTGCTCAACATGAGCGTCAACGAAATCGAGCTTTCCGTACGCGCCGCCAACTGCCTCAACAACGCCAACATCACCACTGTTGGACAGCTTGCCATGAAGAGCGAAAGCGAAATGCTCAAGTACCGCAACTTCGGCAAGAAGTCCCTCAACGAGATCAAGGACAAGCTGCTGGAACTGGGCCTTTCCCTGGGCGTTCAGGTGGACCCCTCCCTGCTGACCGGCCCCGTGCCGCAGGCCAAGCCGCGCCTGGGCCTGGAAGAGGAAAGCCCCGTGGGCTTGGCGGACCTGATTGCCGCCAACATCGAAGACGACGACGACTAAATCTCACAAAACCAACACACATAGAAAAATATCATCATGAGACACGGTGTAAAAACCTCCAAGCTTCAGCGCAATGCCTCCCACCGCAGGGCTTTGCTCGCCAACCAGGCATGCAGCCTCATCCTCAATGGCCGGATCACCACCACCCTGGCCAAGGCCAAGGCCCTGCGCCCCTATGTGGAAAAGCTCATCACGCTTGCCAAGCGCGGTGATGTGCATTCCCGCCGCCAGGCTATCGCCACCATTCACAACACGGCGGCCGTCAAGCGCCTGTTTGATGAAATCGCCCCTCTCTGTGCGGAACGCAAGGGCGGTTATACCCGCATCATCAAGCTTGGCCAGCGCATGACCGACTCCGCCCTCGTGGCCATGATCGAAATCATCGATCTGCCCCGCGAAACGGCTGAAACGGAAGAAGCTCCCGCTACGACGGAAGCCACTGCCTAGGGCGTTTCCCTCATTGATCCCGTTCCATCTCCGCCCCGGCCTGCAAGGAAGGCCGGGGCGGATTTATTTATTATGGCTGAAAGTCAAAGGATTGCATCTTTCTCAAGGCCGTGAGATCGCTCTTGCTTCTTTCCAGTGCGGGCGGTATACTGCCGCCTCAACTATGGACGCAGTATTATTGTTTTCCGGACAGGGTGCCCAGAAAGTGGGCATGGGCAAAGATTTGTATGACAAGTATCCTACCGCCAAAGCCCTGATTGAGCAGGCCGACAAGGCCTTGGGGGAATCTCTCTCCTCCGTCATGTTTGAAGGCCCCGGCGAAGAACTGACCCGCACCTGCAATTGCCAGCCGGCCCTGTATGTGCATGGCCTGGCCTGTCTGGCCGTTCTCAAGGAACTGGTTCCTTCCCTGAATCCCGTAGCCGCCGCCGGCCTCTCCCTGGGGGAATTCACGGCTCATGCCGCCGCCGGTACCTATTCCTTTGAAGAAGGGCTGCGCCTGGTTCAGAAACGCGGAGCTTTCATGGAGGAAGCCTGCAACGCCACCAAGGGCACCATGGCCGCCATGATCGGCGGTTCCGATGAGAACGTCATCAAACTGGCGCAGGAGTGCGATGTGGACGTAGCCAATTTCAACTGTCCCGGCCAGACCGTCGTTTCCGGCACGGAAGAAGGCGTGGACAAGGCCATTGCCGGAGCCAAGGGCGCCGGATGCAAGATCGCCAAAAAGCTCAACGTGGCGGGCGCCTATCACTCCCGCCTGATGCACAGCGCCATGGTGA
Source organism: Akkermansiaceae bacterium (assembly GCA_021202525.1). Taxonomy (GTDB): domain Bacteria; phylum Verrucomicrobiota; class Verrucomicrobiia; order Verrucomicrobiales; family Akkermansiaceae; genus Akkermansia. Next base: position 4,970 of record JAJQCV010000053.1, read on the forward strand.
AGCTGGCGGAAGAGCTCAAGAATGTTTCCTTCGGTACTCCGTCAATGCCCGTGTACTGCAATTATGAAGCGCGCGTGGTGGAAGGTCCCGACGATATCCGCAGCATGCTGGAACACCAGGTGTGCGGTTCCGTGCGTTGGACGGCCTCCATGCAGAAGCTTGTGGACCAGGGCCACCGCCTCTTCATTGAGCTGGGGCCGGGCAAGACCCTGGCCGGCATGATGGGCCGTATCTGCAAGGATGCCACTGTTATTTCCATTGAAGACGTGCCCAGTCTGGAAGCCGCCGTTGCGGAACTGGGCAAGTAATTGCCGGATTATTGTTTTTAAACCGCCGGATCCGTTGGAGGTTCCGGCGGTTTTTCTGTTTCAGGTTTTTCTCCCTATTTCCTGCGATAGAGAGGGCTACTCCGGAGAATGGGTTTTTGACGAGAGGCCGGGCCTGTTATTACTGTTTGCATGGAACATCCGGGCGCCCGCATCAACTAGAAGACGGATGGAAGGCAGGACGTTCTTCCCCTGAAAGAACTTGATTTTTATCCGGCTTTGTTGGATGGCGCATGGAGGCATTCCCCGTGGGGAGACCTTCTTGCGGTTATGGCTGTGAAAAACGGAATGCCGCAGGTCCTTCCGTGTCCAGGAACATATCCATGCGGACGGGTTGCGCTATTTCTCCATGGCCCGGTAACAGTTCAGTGATGCTCTACGGGGTATGGTATACAACGCATTCTTTTTCAGTAGAAAAAGAACGTTAGGGGTATGAAAATACCGGGACGTTTTCAGCGGTCCGGGGTGTCCAGGGGAATTTTTCTGATTCCGCCGGTGAGCAGGTGCATGTACGCCAGCATCTTGCCCATGAAAAACGCTATGGAAGGCAGGAACAGCACTTCCATGTACAGGAAGTAGTCCACCATCACGGAGTGAACGATGCCGCAGGCCAGGCTGAGGAGGGCAATGGCGTAGAACAGGAGGCTGCTTTTCGGAGGACGGCAGGCGAGCAGGGCGGCCGACGTTCGGGGACGGGCCAGGCGCTCCTGGCGACGGAATTCCGCCGTGAGGGGCATCCATGTCTGGCAATGCTCTTCACGGATCATGGTATCCGGAGGAATTTTTTTGGAAGTGAGCAGAACATGAAGGTCGGCCAGACTGACGGGGCCGACGACCTTGTCCTTGACGCGATAGTGATATAATGGGCAATGTTGGGAGGGCATTCTCCCTACATAAGGCATGAAAGGAATTCCGTCAAGAAACAAGAGCGGGAGAAATCCTGCGGGAAAGAGTTTTCATTTTTGAACGTCCCTGTTGACCGAACGAATATTTTCTGCATGATACAGAAAACTATCCTGTTATGAAGTTGTTTTTCTGTTTGTGCGGTTTGCTTGTGGGGACGTCTGTCTGTAGCATTTCTGCGGCGGCTGACAGTGAGGATCGCCAGTCTGTTCCGCCTGAGTGGGTGCAGATGCGGGCCCAGGAACATGTTTTGGCGGAAGTGAACCAGGTCATGGGTGCGGCTATTCCCATGCACGTGTTCTTTCTGAAGTGTGATACAGTGGAAATGCCTGATCCGAAGCCTTTCGTACTGGGGAAAGAGATGAATGTCCGCTGCGTCATTTGGATTCAACTGGATGGCCAGTGGAGCAGGCTTGGTTCCATTTTTCTGATTTGTCCCCAGGAGGAGTTGTATTATGAAGCCTCCTGTGTTGATGGAATCCTGTGTGTCGAGGCAGAGGGAGTTGGTTGGGAAAATGGCGAGGATATTGCAGGCTGGAAGACGAAAACAGCGTACTCCTTCTTATTGCCTAATGATTGCCGCGATCTTCCGTAAAAAAAGATAGAGTAATGCTCCGTTTGATGTAGAAGGATGCGTGGTTGCGGTAATATCCACAGGTGTAAAAATACGCCATGGGCCGCAATCTGTCAAAGGAGTTCCTTCAGGGAAGCGATTTTGACGCTTGCATGGGAAAAGTCCGCCCGGGCCGTCACCCGGTTCGGGATGGAAATGACGGGCATGCCCGCACGGAACGCCGCCGTGGTGCCGTTCTGGGAGTCTTCCAGCACCAGGCACCCGGAGGGAGGCATCTCCAGATTTTCCGCCGCTCTGAGGAACAGGGCGGGATTCGGCTTGACGGGCAGATTGTCGTCCCGGCAGACGACGGTTTTGAAATAGGGCATGATGTCCAGCTTGTCCAGCCAGCCGTCCACCCAGCGATGGGAGGAACTGGAGGCCACGGCCATGGGAATTCCCTTTTCCGCCAGGCTGCGGATGAGTTCGCCGGCTCCGGGCAGCAGCCCGGCATGTTCCAGATCGCGTACGATTTCCTTCTGGCGGAGCGCATTGATTTCGTCCCAGTCGAATGTCCTCCCCGTCAGTTTTTCCAGATGGTCGCCGGGGTTCCAGTGCGTGTAGCCGCTGCCCAGGCACTGGTTGAAGAGGTCCAGGGGCAGGGGATGACCGCAGGAGTCGAAAACGCGCAGCCATGAAGCGTAAATGGCGTATTCCGTGTCCACCAGCAGGCCGTCGAAGTCGAAGATTACGGCGCTTGCCCGGCGCAGCAGGTTCCGCGCCTTTTCAACATTTGCACGGTCTTCAGGAATTGAGTCAGGGGTGGTCATGGGCGGGCATTTTTTCCAGGCCTTTCAGCATTTCCAGGAAGCTTCTGTGTGCCAGCCTCGTCTGGAACAGGCGGATGGCGATGATGGTGTAAATGATGTTGGGCATCCAGGCGCCCAGCCAGGTGGGCAGGTACCCGGCGGATGCCAGGGTGGGGAAGAATTCATACAGGAACAGCATGGCCGCCGCCAGGAACAGCGCAATGCCTATGCCGGACATCGTGGAGCGTCTCTGGAACGTGATGGCGGAGGGAATGGCGATGAACGTCAGGATGATGCAGGAAAACATGCGCGCAATTCTTACGTGCCACTCCGTTTCCAGGCTTCTGAGCTGCTTGGCGTTCGTGGAGCCCGCCCTGATGATTTCCTGCAGGGCCGGTGTTCCCTGGGTATCTACCCGGACATTGGGGGAGATTAGCTGCCACGGAGTTTCGGAATAAGGTTTCTTCCGCGTTTGATACCCGTCTCCGGAGAATAGGGGGACCTCGTTCAGTTCCCTGGGTTGCTGGGGATAGGCTCTTTCAATGGCATGGAGGAAGGTCCACGTTCTGGAATGCGGGTCCCAGGAGGCTTCGTCCGCGAACAGTTCGTATTCCATTTTTCCGGGGGCGCCGAATTGTTCTACGCGCACCTGCCTGAACGGTTCGCCCGGGGAGTCTATGTCGGGAGGATCGCCAATGTACCAGATTCGGGATTCGGCGTCGTTCTTGTAAATAATGCTCCGGGAGTCGTCATTGTTGTTCTGGCTCAGGGAGGAGAACATGAGTCTTCTGTACAGTGTGGAATTCGGCGCCCAGTGAAACCCGAAGATGCCGAAGTAAATGGCAGCGAAAACGGCTCCGATGATGACCGGGGAGTTGATCCGGAGGAGGGACCTGCCGGATTGCAGCATTCCGGTGATTTCCGAGGAGGAGGAAAGCTTGGTAAGCGCCCACAGCGTGCCCAGCAGCAGTGTGTAGGGCAGGATGAGGTTCAGGATCATGGGGAGCTGGCTCAGGTAAAAGCGGAAAGTCCCTTCCAGAGGGGATTCCAGATTCATCAGGTTCCCCACATTGTCCGAGAAGTCCCCGATGATGTAAATCAGGGTCAGGATGGCCGTGCACATCATGAATGCCGTGAACCAGGTGCGCGCCACGTACCTGTCCATGATACCGGAGCAGTTGTAGAGGAACATGCCCGCGGCGGGGAGAAAGCAGCCGAGGAGAATCAGCCAGGGGCGCAGAAGCTGTGCAAGAGGATATTCGGAAGGCGTGCCGGGGATTTCCCATTGCATCTGGGACCATTCCCGCGGCATCAGGAACCAGGCCGCCACGCCTCCCAGCACAAGCAGGGCAAGGAATGTGAACCATTGGCGGAGATGTTGTGCCGGGTTTGCCATGAAAAAAAGTGTGGGCTAAGGATGCCAGATCACGGAAGGGAAATAAAGCGTTATTTCCCTTCCGGAAGTTGCGGAAAGCGGCTCAATCTCCGGTGGCGGCAGGAGAAGCGGTGCCTGCCGGTGCGTTCACGGTGCGGACGCACGCCTCCGGAAATGCCGGAGATGCCGCATTTTGCGAGGTCCCGGGAATCTCCCGATAGAAGTTGGTGGTTGTCAACGTAGTCTGGATGGGATAAAAGTTTTCCCGTCAACAATTTTCCGGGTGCTTCCTTTTCCATGTTCAAGCGTCTTGTTCAACTATTCTTCCTGCTCGTGCTTGTTGCGGTGGCCGGGCTGGTGTGGTTTTCCTGGTACGCCTCCACGCCGCTGCTGGTTCCGGTGGGAGCGGCGGAAAGTTCTGTTCCCGCTTCCGGAGAGTCCATGATTATGGAGCCTGTGGAGGCCGTTTCCGCCGACGGTACGGCGATTTCCGGCTATCTGGTGCGCCCCCGCCTGTCCGGCGCGCTGACGCCGCGCCAGAACCGCGTGAGGGACGCCCTGAAGCTGCGGGGCAACATGCCGCATCTGGATGAAAAGCCGGAACTGGTGGTGATTTGCACCTCCTGGGACAACGGCGTGCAGGGTTCCCTTCCTCTGGCGGAAGGCCTGACCGGAGCCGGATATTCCTGCCTGGTCTGGAATCCCCGTGGCAGGGACAATGCGCGGCCATACTGCACGTACGGATTGAAGGAGTATGCCGACGTTACCGCCCTGCTTGACGCCGTGGGAGAGAAAACGGGAGGTTTGCCGCCCGTGGCCGCCGTGGGGCAGGGGTTCGGGGCGGCCGTGCTGTTGAAGGCCGCTTCCGAAGACCCCCGCATCCGCTGCATGGTGTCCATGGACTGCTTCCCCTCCTTGAAGACGGTGGCGATGCGGGAGATGGAGCAGGAGTGGGGGAAACCGCTGTGCTATCCCGCTTTCTGGCTCATGGATGCCGGGGTGGCGTGGCGTGCGGATTTCAGCACGTTTGACGTGGCTCCGGTGGATTATGCCCTGAAACTGGATTATCCGGCCATGGTCGTCTGTACCAACCAGTATTTTTTTTCCACCCTGGAAGATTCCTTGAGCATTTACGATTCCCTGAAGGACGACAAGAAGCAGCTTTATGAATCCATCCGGGAAGGGGAGCCCTACGGAACGAAGGAGCGGACCTTCCTCCATGTCATTGAAGGAAAGAAGGGTGAGAAATTTGAGAAAACCTATAAAGTCAACGTGTATGATGGGGATGACGAGCTGCAGGCTGGCATTGCGGAGTGGATTCATGACAATACCCGCATGCCCATGCCCAGGGTGCTGATGAATGAATCCTACCGTTTTCCCGTGACGGCTGCGGCCCCGTCCGGCAGATGAGCCGTGCTCCCCGTTTTGTTTCATGGTGCAGCATAGTGAATATCCCGTGAGTGAGTATCAGGACAACAGCGGAGAACTCCGCGAAAACCGCCGCAGGCGCAGCCGTTTCATTCTGCCTGCGCCGCGCCATTTGGCGGCTGTGGCCGTGGGGGGCGTTCTGGCGGCGCTGCTGGTGCATTATCTCGGATTTATTGTTCTGAGCTGGTTCGACCTGGGGATTCATGTCCACAAGACTGTCGCGGAGGAGCCGGCTTCAAAGCCGCTTCCTGAGAAAATCGTTCTGAAGGCGGACGACCGTCCGGCTCCGGACGTGACGGAAATTCCTGAAATGCCGGTGGTTGAGCAGATCAAGGAATTGCCCCCTCCGGAACTGCCCGATCTGGAGGACATGCTTCCGGAACAGGTGGTGATTGCACCGGGAGAAACCAGTTTTTCCGCTGATCCCGTCTCTCCGTCCCCTCCGGAATCCCTCTCCCCCCAAATGCCCCTGGTGGACATGAAATCCATTGCCCAGGGGCTTCCGGAGCTTTCCCCTCCGGAAGCGCTGAAGCCTTCCGCCAGTCCGGCGACTGTCAAGACAGCGGAGCCGGAGATGGTCAATCCGGATGAATGGTACAATAACAAGCTGAAGGGCGCAGGCGGCCAGGACGATTCCCATTTGCCGGATGGCAGCAAGTCCCTAGCCCAGCTGATGGCCCAGTCCAATTTGGGGAAGGACAGCGGGTACAGCAGGCTGGGGGCGGATCTCCTGTTTGAGTACAACAAGGCGGTAATGAAGAATTCCGCCCGTCTCAGCATGCTCCAGCTTGCGGGGCTGATGATGAAGAATCCGGACACGATTTTCATTGTGGAGGGGCACACGGACAGTTTCGGCTCCGAGGAATATAACGCCGTGCTTTCCCTCATGCGGGCGAACGCGGTGCGCCAGTGGCTGCTGGATAACGGCATTTCACTGACGCGGCCCAACGGGGAATGCAGGCTGTACATCAGGGCTTGCGGGGCTTCCCGCCCCGTGGTGTCCACCAGGGGGGACCAGAATGCGCAGGCCGCCAACCGGCGCGTGGAAATCCACATGCGCAAGCCGGGAGAGGAGATTCCCGCCGGCAGTCTTCCCGTTACCCATGCCGTGGACATGAACACGCCCATCGCCCGCCAGGTGCGCGCGGGCGTGGGGGCCAAAGCGAAGATTCCCGCCGCGGCGGAAGGCCGTCCCGCCGTTTCCTCTCCGCCCGCCCGTCCTGCCGCTCCTGCCGCTCCTGCCGTGAAACCTCCGGCAAGCCCCCAGCCGCAGAAGGAACGGATTCCCGTGGCAGAGCCTGTGCCTGAAACCATCCCGTCCGCGGAACCGGTGGAGGAGGATATTCCCAATGCCGAACCGGTGGAAGACGACATTCCGCTGGCGGAACCCGTGGTGGAAGCGAGCGGTGCTGTGGGAATGAAGGGAGGACTGGCCTGAGATGGAATTGATGCGTTTTCTTCCGGTCCGGGCACTTCCGCTGCCCGAAGAGTCCCGGTACCTTTTTTCGTTCGATTTTGACGATACCCTGTTCACCCTGGGCGGTCCTGCCGGGGAGCGCCGCAGTTTTTTCCGCCTCATGCGTGCGCTCCGGGCGCGCTACGGCGTGCTTTGGGGCATCAATACGGGACGTGACCCGGTTTACCTGAGGGAGGGCCTGATGGACATGTTTCAGGATGATCCGGAAGCGTTTGCTCCGGATTTTACCGTGACCATGGAACGCAACGTCCATCTGGCGGATGCGGAAGGCCGCCTGATGCCCGGCGTGTGCTGGAACGATGCATGTGCGGTTGCCCATGATTCCCTGTTCAGCCGGTATGGCCGCATGCTGGAGGAGCTGATGGAGCATTTGGAAAAGCAGTTTTCCGGGCTGGAGCTCCAGAGGCAGCAGCATGACGCCTTTTCCCTGGTGGTGAACGATGCCCGGGGTTTGGATGCCGTGTCCGGCGTGATTCATGGAACGGTGGCCCCTTACGAGGAAATCGTCACGCAGAGGGCGGGGCCTTACCTGCGTTTCAGCCACCGAGATTACAACAAGGGAACGGCTCTGGCTTTTGTAGCGTCCCGGTTCGGCATTCCGCATGCTCATGCGGCCATTTTCGGCGACGGGCACAATGACCTGGACGCCATGAGGAATTTGCCGGAAGCGTTCCGTTGCTGTCCGTCCAATGCGGCGGATGAAGTGAAGGCCATGGTCGTTTCCGGCCACGGCTACATCAGTTCAAAAGCGCGAACCATGGGAGTTCTGGACGGTCTGGTGAACGGGGCTCTTCTGCATTTCGGCATGGGGCCGGATGTCTTGAAGGCGGCGGAACGGAAACGGGGTGCGGATGAACCGCTTGGCGAATGAGCTTCTTTGCCGGGGATTGAGACGCGGTGCATTATATTGTGCAAGGGACGGAAAGAATCCTGTTGACAAGGTCCTTTTCCCATGCAGGAATAATGTAAATCTTTATTTCTAATTCCATGCATGTTTCTTCGTTGGCCCGCAAGGCAGGCAGGGGCTCTGCCGTAGGATGGTTCCTGGTATTGCTGTTGATTTGCGGCGTCGGCGCTGGGTATTATCTGTATCAGGACAACCAGGAAAAGAAAAGGGTGGCGCAGGAGTTGACCGCTGAACGCCAGGCAAAGGAGAAAGCCATGAAGGCCGCCGCTGAAAAACAGAGAAAGCAGCGGGAAAAGGAAATAAGGGAACGCCGGGAGAAGGAGCGGCAAGCCGCCGAACTGGCCAGGGAGGAAGCGAGGAAGAAGAAGGAGGCCCTGGAACGGGAGGCGGCGCAAAAGCTTCAGGAGCAGGCCAGGCGGGAGGAAGCGGAAAAGAGGAGGAGGGAAGAGCTGGAACGCCGTGAGCGGGAGGAACAGGAGCGCCGGCAGGAAGAACCCGCCGAGGAGGAAGAGCCGGAACCCGAGGGGCGCTTTCCGCAGCCCGTCAAGAATCCCATGCCGGATCTTTCCGTGTACGCCACCGTTTGCAAGGATGAAATACCGATGGATGCCGACAAGCCCTTGGAAACATGGTCATGGGACAAGACTGAAAAATTGGCCGGCATGGAGGAATTCCCTTCCGGAAGTACACCGTGGAAAAGAGGGACGGATGACAAGCGCATGGATGACCTGCTGGAAAGGTGCCGTTCCTGGAAGGACGACAAGCCTTCCTCCCTGAAGGCCTGCCCGGCGGCAAAGGATTTTCCCGGAGCTCCGGAGGACGGCGCTCCGCTCGTGAGGCGCACGGTGGAGATAGATTCCAACATCACGGGCTGGCACAGCACGGGTCTGTATGCCCCGCCGGGAGCGGAAATTTCATGTTCCCTGTCCGGGGCGCCCAAGGAGAGTTCTCTCGGAATCCGCATCGGGTGCCATACGGACAGCCTGCACAAGCTGGATGCCTGGAGAAGGGTTCCGGAAATAACGGTGCAGGTTCCGGCGGACCGGGGGCGCGTGAAGCTGGTGAACCCGATGGGCGGCCTGGTGTATGTGAACGTGGGCAAGCGTTCCAAGAGGGGACGGACCTTCAAGGTGCAGATTTCCGGAGCTACTCCGGCGCCTCTCTTTATTCTGGGGGTGACCACTCCGGAACAGTGGGCGGCTCAGTTGGAAAATTGCAAGGCCCCGTGGGGGGAAATCCGCATGCCGCGCCTGGTGATGACCATGCCGGTGGAGCAGTTGAAACGCTGCCCCGACGTTCAGAAGGTGGCGGAATTCCTGCAAAAGAACATGGCGCTCCAGGATTGGATCATGGGGTGGGATACCAAGCCGGACCGCCTTCATCATCCCATGCGCTTTGTCGTGGACAGGCAGATTTCCGCAGGGGCCGGGCACTCCGGCTATCCCGCCATGGCGACGACCGACTGGACGAATTCGATCGCCAGCGGCGCCATCGTCAATTCCGGAAGCTGGGGGCTTTGGCATGAACTGGGGCACAATCATCAGGCGCCTCCGTTCACGATGGAGGGGCAGACGGAAGTTTCCGTCAACATTTTCTCCATGCTCTGTGAAGTGATGGGGACGGGCAAGAATTATGAGTCCTGCTGGGGTGGGGGCATGGGGCCGTACGGCATGAGCTCCGAACTGAAGAAATATTTTACCGGAAGCCAGACTTACAGGGACGCGCCCAACAAGGTGCAGCTCTTCTTCTGGGTGGAGCTGATGTACCATCTGGGGTTTGACGCCTTCCGGCAGGTGGCCCTGCAATACCATGACAAGCCTTACGACAACGGCAAGTTGAGCGATGAAAAGAAATGGGAATGGGTGATGTCCGCCTTTTCCAAGGTGACGGGGAAGAACATGGGACCCTTCTTTGAAATCTGGCGCATGCCGGTTTCCGAACACGCCCGGGCCAAAATGAAAAGTCTGCCTGTCTGGCTGCCTTCCGGTGATTATCCCGCCTGCTATACTCGGGAGGAATAGAAAAGGGGAAATTGCCTGAAAACGGGCTTCTCCCCGGTGCCATATTCGCGTCTGGACGGTTCCGGCGGCGGAGATTAGGATGCCGGAGTTGAATGAAATTGCTGAATGACTGGCTGGGCTTTTTCAAGCCCCTTCAGGTGAAGAACCTGCAAATTTTCTGGTCCGGGCAGGCGTGCGCCCTGATCGGAATGTGGCTGCAGGTTACGGCTATGGGCATTCTGGTTTACAGCATTTCCGGCGGTTCCGCCACGGCGGTGGGTCTGCTGGCCGCCCTGAATGCGCTGCCCTTCTTTTTAGGGGGCATGTTGCTGGCCGGACTGGGCGACCGCTTTGACCGCCGCAAGCTGCTGATTGCCGTGCAATCCGTGCAATGGCTGGTGGCGGCGGTCCTGTTTCTTCTGACGTTTCTGGATGCCCTGCAATTGTGGCATTTGTATGCGGCGGGGCTGGTCATGGGCATCAACCAGACAGTGGGCTTTCCCACGCAACAGGCGTTTGTGGGGGACCTGATTCCCCGGAAGCAGCTCCAGGAGGCGGTGGGAATGTACTCCCTGGTCTTCAATACATGCAGGGCGGTGGGTCCGGCGCTGGCAGGCTACATCATTGCGGAATGGGGGGCGGCCACCGCTTTCGGCGGCAATGTCCTGGCCAGTCTTCCGCTGATCGGCTGCCTGGTTTCCCTGAAAGGCCGCATTTCCGAAGCTGCCGCGCCGAAAAAGCAGCGCGGTTCCGGCAGAAAGGGTTCCGGTCTCAAGGCGGTATTGTCCACCCGCAGCCTGCTGTTCATCATGATCAGCGCCTTGATCCAGAATATTTGCGGGCAGTCCCTCTACCAGATCGTTCCAGCCCTGATGCACGGGAATCCCCGCAATACCGGACTGATACTGGGAGCGGTGGGGGCCGGAGCCATGGTCAGCATCCTGCTGGTAATGCCCTTTGCACGCAAGAGCGACAGGGTGGGGGCCAAGCTTTCTTCCGGCACCCTGTGGATGGGAAGTGCCCTTTGTGTGGCCGGCATTGTCAACGTGGTGGAGGTGCAGGCCCTGTGCTTCTTTTTTGCGGGCCTGGCTACCTCCACGCTGTTTGTCACTTCCTCTTCCGCCGTTCAGCTTCTGGCGCCTCCGGAAAGAAAATCCGCCATTCTGGGGCTTTTCAGCATCGTCACGATCGGCGTGCAGCCGTTGGCCGCCATGGGCTGGGGTGCCATAGTGGATTCCCTGGGAGTGCAGGCGACGATCATCATGGCCGGAGGGCTGGAAGCCCTGTTCTCCGTCTGGATGCTCAGCGTGCCTTTCTGGCGCAATTTCAGGTTTACTCCGGATGACTGTCCGGAAGGAGCGTGACGTATCATTGCTGTGCGCCGGCGGTGTTCCCTTTCATGTTCCGCCTGGGGATTTTCCATGGAGAAAGATACTCGCATTTCTTTGAAGGAAAGGCGTGCAGGGGGGAATATGGGGAAATGGCTCCCTTCACTGCGGGAGGCCGTGAAGATACCGGGCAGGATGCCGGCTTTTCCGCGGACGGTTCCATGACCGCGCGGGCACAGGGAAGAAACCCGGGTTTGAAAAGTATCCGGAAACGGAGAGTCCGGCAATTAATGCCCGGTTTCTTCCTCCTGCTCGGAGTAGCTGATGCCCAGCATGCAGATGTCGTCCGCCTGGTTGGTGCATCCCGTGAATTTGGCTACGCAGGTAAGGGCCTGATGCACGAAGTCCTTGGTGGTCTTGGCCGTGGAATTGTTGAAGTAATCCATCAGGCGTTCCACTCCCATTTCCTCTCCTTCCGCATTGGCGGCTTCCGTCAGGCCGTCCGTGTACATCAGGATGCGTGAACCCGGAAGGAGGGGAAACTGGGCATTCTGGTAGGCGGCGTCATCCAGCAGGCCCATGGCGATGCCGCGGGGCAGGGGCATCTTGCGTGCGATTCCGTCCGGTCCCAGCACGATGGGATGCGGGTGGCCCGCCGTGGAGGCGGTCATGACGCCCGTTTCCAGGTCCAGGTAAATATAAACGGCGGAGGCGAACATGGTGGTGTTGGCCCTTTGCAGTATTTTGGAAAGCTGGTGGTTGAGGGAAGTGAGGAATGCGGCGGGATTGTCCGCCAGATTGGAGAGCTGTTCCATGAGACCCCGGAGCATGGAGGCGATCAGGGCGGCGCGGATGCCGTGCCCCATCACGTCGCAGACGATGGCCCCTACGCCGGAGTCGCCTACGGGGAAGGCGTCGAACCAGTCGCCCGCCACCCCTTCGGAAGGGGTGAAAATGTGGTGGAAGTCCGCCTTTCGGGTCACTCCGTGTTCCGTGCGGGAACGGGAGGGGAGCTCGTAGGGGAGCAGGGCGAACTGGATTTCACGGGCCAGGTCGATTTCCTTTTCCAGGGACTTGTTCCGTTCTTCCAGGATGCGGGCCGTTTCCCTCGCCTTGATCTCCGTCTTGACCAGTTTGGTGACGTCGCTGGAAATGCCCACGATTCCCTTGAGGTCCCCGTTGCGGCCATACCACGGGAATTTGCTGATCTGGCTCCAGGTATCGTCCCTGTGCAGCCATGTCTCATGATGGAGCCGGGCGCGGATGGGGCGGCCGGTTTTCATGATGTCCAGTTCCTCCTTCCGGGAGATGTCGGACATGGTTTTGTCAAAGAAATAGGCGTCCGTCCGTCCGGTCAGGTCCGCCGGAGTGGGGACGCCCAGCTTGTTGGCCGTGGCCGAGTTGGCCAGAACGAAGCGCGATTCCCGGTTCTTGAAATAAATGCTGTCCGGAATGTGCTCAATCAGGGTATGGAACAGGTCCCGGTCCTCCGCGGCGCGCAGTTCCGCCGTCTTGCGTCTGGTGATGTTGACCCAGACGCCTATGAGCATGACGGGGCGGCGCTGCTTGTCCCGGCGTGCGATGCCGTTGACCCGGACCCAGCTCCAGCTTTTGGAGTTGAGCTTTTTCAACCGGATCTCGATGCGCATGGGCATGTGGGAATGCCCGTCAAGGTACCGCCGAACTTCCTGGGAGAAAAAGGCCTGGTCCTCCTCATGGATGGTGAGTTCCGGCTGGGTGAAAATATTGGGGGCCTTTTCCTTGCGGCTGGCCCCCATCATGGTCAGGCAGCGGTCCGTGTAGTGGATGACGCCCGTCTTGATATTCCAGATGTAGAATCCCTCTTCCGCTGCCGACAGGGCCATTTTGATCTTGTCCCAGGTGAACACCTTCTGGGCGGAATGTCTGTTGCGTGAGGGCGGCATATGCAGTTGCCGCTAATCTAACGACAAAACAGCACCCTTGGCAAGAGACAAAATAAGGGAATCTTATCCCGGCTGAAAGGACGGCCCGGAAAAGACATGCCGGGAGGTTTCCGGACGGCTTTTTTGAAATCTTCCGGGACCGTAAAACGTTGAACGTTGCGGAAAATGCTATTTCCGGTGTTCTTCCTCCTGGGACTGGAGGAATTGCAGTTCCTTTTTCAGAACACTGCCCACGCGGTGCTTGGCAAGGTACACCTGGGCGATGGTGACGCCAAGCTGCCTGCGGACCTTGGCCGCATCCCATTCCCTCAGCACGTAGTAGTCGAAAATCTGGAACTGCTTGGGAGACACCTTGGCCTTGACGCGTTCCAGCGCGGCCTGCAGAAGGTTGTTCTGCCATTCCCGTTCCCATACCTGGTCGAAGTTGTTCTTGCCTTCGTCCGGAATCTTGTCGATGGGGTGTTCCTGGGATTCTCCGGCGTCCGGATTCATCAGCATGGCCGTGTCCTTCTTCCGTTTGCGGAACTGGTCGTTGATGCGCCAGCGGGTCATGTTCCAGAGCCAGAGCTTGAAAGAGCCCTGTTCCGGGTTGTAGATGTTTTTCTTGCTCTGCTTGGCGATGGAAAGAATGGTCTCTTGCACCACGTCCCAGGCTTCGTCTTCCCTTAATCCGGCTTTCAGGGCCACGGAGTAAATGAGCCGCCAGTACGTGCGGTAGAATTCATCCCAGGTGCGCTGGTCTTCCCAATTTTCCAGACGGGCAATCAGACTTTTCCTGGTATGTTCCGCATACTGGGAAAGCGTATTCTCGTCGGGCAGGGACTCGTTCTTGGGTTGCAATGGGGGCACATTCATGTTTTATCATGAATTACGGATGAAAGTGAAGTGAAAGCCGAGTAATGGGAGCGGAATTTTCACGGCGGTGTTATTCATTCACTACGCTTTCACGGGAAAAATTCTTTCAGGGAAACGGATATGATCAGGAAAACGTCCAGGAGCAGGGGGTCTTCGGTAATTGCCGCCCTGATTGTGCTGTGCGCCCTGATAGGCTACGGCCTGTCGGAATGGAAACTGCTTCCGGACACGATGGAGGCCGTGCCCGCCTCCCGGCAGGCGGCGGAGCAGGGAATGGCGCCGGAAAAGATCACCCTCCCGGAGAAGGGGGAGCCCGTCAGGCTGCTGACCATGAACGCGGGCAACTATTTTGTGCCGGAAGACCCGCGAAGAAGCAATTTTCAAGTGAAGTACAAGCCCGTGGAAGCACGGGAGGCCATAGCGGAACTCATCAGGCAATCCGGTGCTGAAATCGTGGGCCTGTCCGAGATGGGCGGGGAAGCCGCCGTGCGCGACCTGCAAATGCGGTTGAAAAGAAAGGGCGTGCAGCTGCCGCACAAGGTGCTGGTCATGCGGGACGGTGAAGACCGTGGACTGGCCCTCTTGTCGAAGTACCCCATCGTCAGCAACCGTTCCGTGACGGACATGCCCGTATCGGGAGAAGCCAAACGGCGTAAAACGATGCTCCGCGGCATTCTGGACGCTACCGTAAAAACGCCGGATTCCCGCCAGTTCCGCCTGATAGGCGTTCATTTGAAATCCCGGCTGAGCCGCGACGGCTCCGCGGAGGAAACCCGCAGAAGGGAAGCCTATGCCCTGCGCGACTACCTGAACGGCGTCATGGCCTCCCAGGACGGCATGCCCCTGTTGTTATACGGAGATTTCAATGACGGCCCTGCCGACAGTTCCGTGCAGGTCATCCAGGGACCGGCGAAAACGGACTCCCGCCTGAACCGTCTGAAACCCAGGGATTCCCGCGGAGAAACGTGGACCATCTATTACGAAGACGGCGACACCTACCATTCCTTTGACCACATCTTCATCAACAACACCTTGAAAAAACGGCTCGGCCGCAAGCCCCCCATGGGCGTCCTCGACACTCCCCCCTCCCGCCAGGCCAGCGACCACCGCGGCATATGGGTGGAATTGAGATAGATATATCCAGGATACTCATTTGCATAGAGTTATTCAGGATATTTCACAATATGTTAGATTGTGAATAATGTTGAATATGGGGAAATTATTGATATAGTAAATTAATTGGAGGTAACGGTTATACCACTGTAGAACCATTGATAACTATTTATTATCCAGAGAAATTAACAAATGAATGGTAATTTAGAAGAGTTTCAGAAAATTTGTCAGGAACTACAGTATGAAGAAAAGCGCCTTCTACCTTTGTGTGCAGCGGAAAACGCCATATCGCCGTTCGGAAAAATTCCGTTAGATTCCTTTATTCAGGAGAAATACATTATGGGAGGTATTATCAGGCTGGAGACCGAACATAATTTTATGGAAGCGGAAAATTTATTTAAGTTCTACAGTCTCCTCAATCGACAATGTTTTGACTTATTCCACAGTAATTATTCAGATGCAAGGACATTATCAGGTGTCAATGCCGTTATGATCCTCCTGATGAGTCTCTTTCAACCGGGTAGCACTTTGCTTATATCATCGGAAGATAGTGGAGGTCATGGTTCCATGCCTCTTATATGCCATCGGCTTGGTATAAAATTTATATATGCGCCGTTTGATTATGAGATAATGGACTTTGACTATGAAAAAATCAAAGCATTACGTAAAAAGGAAAAAATTGACGGTATGCTTATATGTCCATCTGACATCTTGTTTCAACCATCTTTGCAAAATCTGGAAGTATTAGAAGATTTTATAATTATTTACGATGCAACTCAAACTTTAGGTTTAATAGCTGGCAAATCCAATTCCAATCCCTTCCATTTTTTCAGCAATGAAGTTCCATTTGTTTTAATGGGCGCCACTCACAAAACGCTTCCCGGGCCGACTAGCGGATTAATCATGACGAATAATCAGAAACTGATGAATCTCATTGATACAAAGATTAATCCGGATTATCTACGAAATGTGCAATTTCATCAGATTCTTAGTCTCATTCTTGTTCTTATCGAGATGGAAATGTTTGGTGAACAATATAGTAAGCAAATTATAAACAATGCCAACAAACTAGGGCGTTATCTTGAGAAATTGGGAGTGCAAGTAATTCGAACCCGCAATGATTTGTATACAGACACTCATCAAATATTTATATCCATGAAAGAAAATGAGATAACAAGATTTCTTCACAGAAGTCATTCACATGGGATAAGTTTAAACGGAAGGTATAAAAGGCTCTATCGCGATTCAGGAATACGGATAGGAGTTCAGCAAATTACGCGTCATGGTTGGGAGGAAAATGAATTTGAGCAACTTGCTGATGTTTTTTATCAGCTCACGCAGGATATATACAACTATGACGAAGTAGAGAGAAAACTTAATATCTTGCGTTCAAAGAAAGATGTCCATTATACTTTTTCAGAGCAAACGTATCATGATGTTTTCAACTGCTTACATGACGGTTAATTTAACTGGTCCGTCATGTTGAGCGGCGTACGTCAAGTCGGCATATTGCATTTTTTCCCAATATCTAATTTGATTTTGATCAATTTCCCCGCCTCGAAGCAGTTTCTCGACATAACATGCACAAGCATAGTTTATTGATAGTACGTGATTGTGAGCATCATCGGATAAATCAGTCATTATTTTTTGTACTTCATTTAATTGTTCACTCTGGATGGTGTCATGGAACTGGTGTAATGTTAAAATTTTACCTAGCTGGGACATTGTCCGCAGATTGAGATCACCGTTTTCATCAGCAAATGCAATAGCCTGATTATAAAGAAAAAGAATTTCATTTTTTACTTTTTCATTCTGATTTTCTGCTATATAAGATTTTATTCGTAAAAGTTCAGCTTTTTCAAAGTAGAAATCATAAATAATTCTGTACTGAGTTTTTTCTAGACTGCGCAAAGCATTATCTACAATAGTAAGAGCAGATTCTATGTCTTTAAGTTTCTTCAGTGTGTAAATTGCTCGATGCCGCTGCGCATGCATTATGACGGGAGATTCTCCAATCTCTTTGGCAAGCGTGTCTATCCTGTTAAATGATGCCTCGTAATCGAATGGCGTATCCCAGAATAGATAGATAGCGATACGCGAATAGAGAATTTTTATTTGCAACTCAGGGTTTTGTATATTAGTGTTCTCATCCAAGCCTGCAAGAATATTTTCAGCCAAAAGCAAGTCGCTTCCCTGATGCTTTAATATGTGAGCCTTTAAATATAAAAGCTTGGCCTCTTGTATTTGGCTCTTGAAAACCTTGGGGAGATGTTGCACAAACGCGTCGATTTCGCTTATGGCAAAAGAAAACCGATTGCTTAGATGATGCAAATCGATAATGAGAAATAGCATATCAAAATCTTCTGTATTCATATTCTCTGTGGGCCTCAAAGTTGGCAGAGCAGAATCTATTTCCTCCAAACGAGCTAATTCCGAGTATGCCCTTCGGTATTGTCCCAGGTGCAACAAGGAGTTTAAATAACAGTAATTAAAATACTGATTATTCGAATGGCTTTCTTTAAGTGACGAATTGAGATAACCGATTTGCTCATATTGCCACAGACGTTCGAGAAATAAATACTGTTTGCCGTCCAAAAGATTTTTTAGAATTTCGCGACCAGTTTCTTCTGAAAAATGAGTGTCGCTTAACATCAATAAAGAAACATTCAAAG
Source organism: Akkermansiaceae bacterium (assembly GCA_021202525.1). GTDB lineage: Bacteria > Verrucomicrobiota > Verrucomicrobiia > Verrucomicrobiales > Akkermansiaceae > Akkermansia. Next base: position 22,641 of record JAJQCV010000053.1, read on the forward strand.
TGCCATCAAAAATATTTTCCAGATGTTGATGCGAATTTTTAATCATTTCCACAGCTTGATTTTTGTTGCAGCATTTACGACAGGATTCTGCTACTAAATCATTCATCCGTATAATTCCATATTTTGTATCATTTTCTCGATATATCAATGAAGAATCTAGGACTGCACATACATGGTGAGGTGTGCTATCAGGAATAATATCGTATATTTTCCGTTCAGGAAGCGAGTCAACTCCCATAAGCTTTAAGTAAGCCATTAACACCACAATCTTTTTTGACTCATTACTGAAACAAGAGTATTGCTGCCATATTATTTCATCAATAGTTTCAATATTAGAAAGATTTAGAGCCCTATTTTGATGTTCCAAATCTATTAATATGCGTACATAGGTTGGAATGCCGCTTGACAAACGAAGAATCTTTTCAGGATCAGTTATTGAAATGTTGTAAACTTTTTCCAACTCATGCAAATGGAGGCACCCAAATATATCTGGTTTCAAATTTCCATATAACGTGATAGTTTGGCTGTATACTAGTGATTCTATTGTAATTCCAATAATGATAGAGATGTTTTTGGATGAATTTGTCAGTATTTCGGAAAACTTGTCAGCATCTCTTTTCCTGTTTCTATCAATGCCATCCAGGATAAATACGATTTTGGGGTAACGAGATGCTTGATCAAGATATGCAGCCAGGGATGCAGCTGTTCCAATTTTTTTGTCTGGGGGAATCCCTATCATTTCAAGACACTTATGTAATATAGAAGAATCTTTGCCTTCTATTTCCACGTAGTACACTGTTGTGCATATTTTTTTCTCTGCCAAGTCATTGGCAAGACGAAGAAGTAATAGTGTTTTTCCTATTCCTTTCCTGCCGGTAACATAAAAAATCCTGCGTCGCTCGCTGCTATCGTTGATGAATTGCATAAGCGTACAGCGTTCATCTTCACGGTCGACAAAAAAATTGTCGCAGTAACATTTTGTTGAAGACAAAACGACGGGATATTTAATTATTTTCAGAATCAAACCCGATATAACCAACCCCGGGGCGAATAGTTTCCAAGAATCGAAGTTTATAGCTCCTGATATTACGAGTATGATACCGATGGGCATCACTCCGCATATGTAAAACCAGGCCAATCTGTGCAGCCAGAGGGCGAGAGTCTTTTTTGTTTGGTTGCGCATATCTACAATCGATAATAAATAGTTATCACTCTTTAGGAGAAGATTCTTAACCTTCTCCTTGGATGAAAATTTTGGAGAATGACTTTTTGTTTGGCGGTGCTGACGTGGGTGTAGATTTGGGTGGTGGCGAGTGAGCTGTGGCCGAGAATGGTTTGGATATATTTGATGTCTACACCTTCTTCCAAGAGGAGGGTGGCGAAGGTATGGCGGAATGTATGGGGTGTTACGGGTTTGAGGATGCCGGATTTCAAGGCCAGTTTTTTGACCATGATTCTTACCGACTGGGAGGAGAGATTATGGCCCCTCCGGTTGATGAAGAAGCATGTGTTTGGCCGCGATGAGGACAGGCAAAGGCGCTGGTATTCCCGCAGGGCTTCCAGAATGGCTTCCTGGCATATTTGGATGACACGCTCCTTGCCGCCTTTTCCATAGACTTTGATGAAGCCGTTGGCGAGGTTTACGGAGGAGAGGTGCAGGGCACATAGTTCCGATACCCGGATGCCGGTGCCGAATAAGAGTTCTACTACCGCAATGTTGCGGATGATTTCCTGATAGTGGTATCCCGTTTTGCCGGAACAGGCGTTTTTTTCCCGGTAGAGTGTCGTCAGGATGGAAGTTACTTCCATGGAGTCCATCACGGGAGGGAGCAGGAAGGGGACCTTGATGTTGATTTTGAGTTTCCGCATGGGGTTGATGAAGTCGTCGTCTTCCATTTCAATGAAGTTCAGCATGGCCTTGAGCGTGGCCATTTTTCTTTTCATGGTTTTGGGCTGGAAGCATGACAGCGATTTGACGTATTGCTTCAAGTCTTCCGCAGAGATGGAAGGCAGGGAGCAGACCGCCCTTTGATTGATCATGAAGCCTGCAAATTGCCGCAAGTCGGTTGCGTAGGCTTTCAGGGTCTTTTCACTGAGGTTTTTTTCATATTGGGAATGGAACAGGAATCGTTCGATGGTTTTTTCCAATAGCGATGAGTATGATGTATTTGGCATGACGGAACGGAATAGTGAGAGTGCCGCACGGGTGCAAGGTCCTTTTTGTGCCTGAATCAGGCAGGGGCGTTCAGGTCATGGGACAGGAGCAGTAAAAAAGCGGGAAATAAAGGGGAAAGGGCGGGTTACAGAGTCGGGGAGAAGCGGTTTTCATGAATAGGGTATAAAAGAATATGGCGGGCGGATTTTTACGTTTCGTAGTGGGTGGTTTGTCGTAGACCATCGGAGGCATTCGGCGCCCGGTCCAGATGCGTTTGAGTTTATTTCCCCTGTTCTGCGTTTTCCGATGGATGAAAGGCTGCCTTCTTGTCCGGAAGAGAGTTGGGTAAATTAACTTCTTTAAAAACTGTTGTTGCCATAGGGGAAGGCGTTGCTTTCATCCGATTGCAGGAAAGGAAAAAGGGAGTTCCAGGGAGGGCTTCACCGGGTGCCGTTGAGGGGATTGTTATTCCTCCCGGGCTGATTTCTTTTATCCGGTTTTTTACGGGAAGATAGTAGTGTGAAAGGAGCGGCGGAATTCCCGGAGAGGCCACGTTAGGGGATATTGGAGAACTTTTCTTTCCTATCCCCCTTGGAATGTGTGGATTGACCCAGCCGGAGATTTTGTTTTTCCGGACGGATGATGCCGGCAGGAGTTGCCGGGTGATGAATACCCTGTGGAATTTTATTGGAGTGCGGACATTTTCGGCCTCCCCGTTTCTCAAAAAATGATTGCCGTGGCCGTGTGAAATGGGTAGCATGCCAAAAATCGTTGTTCAATCCTGCATGACCTGTATGAGAAATTTTTCCGCACATTCCAGAGCTGCACATTTTCGTTTTTCCGCAGGGGGCAAGGGGTTTACCCTGGTGGAATTGATCGTCGTCATCACCATCATGGTTGCCATGATGGCTCTTGCCGCCAGCATGCTGAGAGGCGGCGGCCGGGCGCAGGGGCTCCAGTCCGCCGTTGAAATGGTGGACGGCATGGTGCAGGAGGCCCGGCTGGATGCCATGGGCAAGGGAACCTGGAGCCGCCTGATTATTGTCAGCACCCCCGACGACGCGAGCCGGAACATGCGCACCCTGGGCGTGATGTCCAAGAATACGCGCACCGGCAAGTGGCACCTTGTCAACCGCCTGCAGACGCTCCCCGCCGGATTTTATATCAGCCCCACCTACAGCACCCTGCTGGAAGGTTCGGGCAAGTCCAGGGCCAAAAGCACCCACAAGAGCTTTTCCAGCCGGGACGGACAGGATACCGTCAATCTGCCCGGCAATGGTCTGACCGATATTTATTTCATTGAGTTTGACGAGGAGGGCCGCATGTCCCAGCCGAATGCTCCCACCCGCCTGGTGGTGGTTTCCGGCTCTGCCGGGGACGGCAAGGAGGAACGCCCCGCCCCCATGACGGACGGCAAGCCGGGGCTGGCTGGCGGCATCGTGATTTATCCCAAGGGCAATATAAGCCGCCTGAGGACGGATGAGCAGGTGATTCCCCAATAATTTTACAGGATTTTACTACCATGTTGATCAATCGTATGAAACAGGTTCGTTCCAAAGGGTTTACCCTGACAGAAGTGGTGCTTGCCATCGGCGTGGTCGGGGTGCTGATCGTGGTGTTTATGGCCATGTTCATTCCGGCCAGGAGAACGGTCCAGGCCGCCCTGACCATTCGTGAGGCGGACCGCATCGTGCATGCCCTGACGGCGGAGCTTGGAGAGCTCCGTAATTCGGAACGGGCGGCTGGCAATGCAAAGAAGTCTTCCCCCGGCAGGTATGTTTCCGCCTTTGACAAGGCTTTTTACTGGATGCAGTTTACGGCAAAGCCCGCCACCACCATTCTGGTGTACAATTACCGGGCGGATTTGTCCAAGCCCGTGCGCAAGGACGGCACGCCCCAGCCCTGGCTGGAGGACGGCGGCAGCATTCCTGGCAGGAATTCCGCCGTGGTGACGGGCGTATGCCTGGCGAACAACAAGGACCGCTGGAATGATTTCAAGGCCCTGGTGGGGCCCGTGTTCGCGGTGCGCATGACCCAGCTTGTGGTGGAGCGCATGGATTCCAACGCCTACGGCTACAAGCTGGCTCCCAAGTACGCCGTGATTTCCAACCCCTACAACCGTGGACGGATCATTACGGACCCGTCCCAGTACGTGTACACGGCGGAGAAGGGGGGCGGCGGCCTGAACCTGCCCTGGGGGGCGGAAGTGCTGTACCAGGCGGAGTTTTTCCAATTGCTGAATACGGACCCGGAACGTTTGCAGAACACGACATGGGAGAATTTGAAGACGCCCGTGTTCACGCGCAACCTCGCCTTCCGCCGTTAACCGCACCATCAAGATACTGAAAGAATCATGAAGACATTTGCCAAAATCAAGTCCGGCGCGTTTACTCTGATTGAGCTGCTGGCGGCCATGACGATCACGACGATTCTTGTGCTTGTGATCGTGGCGCTGACGTCCCGCGGAGTGGATATTTGGAGATGGGTGCTTCAGGACGTGCGGACGACGACCCTCGCCCGTACGGCGATGGATACCATGACCAAGGATTTTGAGAGCATGCAGTTCCGTCCCGGAAATCCCTTTGAATGGATGCTCGTGCAGAGGGACAGCGATCTTGCCGGCCGCGGCGCCCGGACCGCCTCTTCCTCCCAAGCCAGAGGGCGCAGGCCTTCCGCCGGAGAGTCCCGCGTCAATATGATGACCATGGGGCCGGAAGGCGCCAAGATTACGAATGCCTCCCAGTTGATTTTCTTTACCACGCCCACGGACCGCAATCCTGCCAAGTCCAGCATGGACATGCGGAACGACCGCATCATCGGCGACGTGAATTGCGTGGGCTACAAGCTGCTTTACCGTGACCAGATTCTGGACCGGGACGCCTCGTCCGAGTCCGACGGGTTCCCCGTGTACGCCCTGTACCGCAATCTGGTCAATGCGGCGGATACCGTGCGGGATCTTCTGGGCAAGGAGGACCTTTGGGCCGCCTATTCCCGTTTTCAGCAGGATGAAACCGTCCCTTCCAATTTCCTGGTGGAGAATGTGGTGGAAATGACCCTCATTTTTGAAGTGGACTACCAGAAGAAGATCGGCAGTTCCGGCAGCAACAAGTCCGACAAGGATGCGACGCAGAGGGCATCCGTCCTGATCCCCGTCATGACGACAGGCGCCAACCGCCTGGGGTCCTGCTCCCAGATGGACGTGTACGGCAACCGGCTGGACGTGATCGGCAGCGGCATGGATATTGACGATTTGAAGTCGGGCCGCGTCACCGGAGTGACCATTTCCATGACGGTGGTGACGGATGAAGGCATGGCCCTGGTGGACCAGATACGCAAGGGGCGTCCCGCTCCCTCTCCGGAAGAGTTTTTCGAACGTTACACCAGATCCTTCACGCAGCGCGTTTCTCTTCCGCTGAGCCATTAGGCCCAAGTCCGGAACAGCCGGCAGCCGCCTGTTTTCACGGCGTCCCGCCTTGTCCGGAACGGCATTCCCGATCTTGTTTTTAACCCCGTTTCCGATCTATGCCGGGATTTGCAGATGTTGTGGGCAATTTGCCTCCGTTGCCGGAGCTGATCCTGTGGCGCGATCCCGTGGCCAGAAGCGCAGCGGAAGCCATGGCCGTGGATGAGGCCCTTCTGGAATGGGGGGAATCCCCCGTTCTGCGGATATACCGGTGGGGGGAGCCTGCCGTGACGTTCGGCTATTTTGACGAGGAGAGCACGGCCAGGAGGATTTTCCCCGGAGGGGAGTTGCATTTTGTCCGCCGTTGGACGGGCGGGGGCATCGTGGATCACCGGCAGGATATTCCCTTTACCCTGGCCATGCACCGCAGAGACGGGCAGGGACGCCCTTCCAGCGCCACCTTGTACCGGTGGATTCACGGGGCGCTGGCCCGCGTGCTGAAGGATTGCGGCGTGGAGTGTGTGATGCTGGCCGGGGACGCTCCCGATGGAGGCCGCGCCTGTTTTTCCAGCCCCGTGACCAGTGACCTGGTGCTGCCTTCCGGGGAAAAGCTGGCGGGCGGGGGCCAGAGGCGCGTGCGCGACGGCGTCCTCCACCAGGGCAGCATCCAGAATTGCCGCCTGCCTGACGTCTGGGACGTGATGCTTGCCTCCCGCCTGGCGGATACGCATGTGCTGCGTACGGATTCCTCCCTTTTCCCCGGCATGGCCGCCCGCGTGGCGGACCTGCTAGCATCCAAGTATTCCACTGAAGAGTGGAGAAACGGCGTCCGTCACGGCCGTTCCGCGCATTCCTGATTAATCCCATTGAATTGAAAAACCATGAGTTATTTGCCTGATCCGGAACGTTATGCCGGTACCGACTACCGCCGCTGCGGTCGGTCGGGATTGCTGCTACCCCCCGTGTCGCTGGGGCTGTGGCACAATTTCGGCGCGGAGTCCGATTACGAGAATGCGCGCCGTCTTGTTCACGGCGCTTTTGATTCCGGCATTACCTATTTTGACCTGGCAAATAATTACGGGCCGCCCCCCGGCTCCGCGGAAGAGTGCTTCGGCCGCATTTTCATGCAGGATTTGTCCCGTTACCGCGATGAACTCGTGATTGCCACCAAGGCGGGGCATTTGATGTGGGAGGGACCGTACGGGGACTGGGGCTCCCGCAAGCACATGCTTTCCAGCCTGAACCAGTCCCTTTCCCGGATGAAGCTGGATTATGTGGATATTTTTTACGCGCACCGGCATGATCCGGAAACTCCGCTGGAAGAGACGGCGGGGGCTCTCGTCACGGCAGTTCAGTCCGGAAAGGCCCTGTATGCGGGCATTTCCAAATTCCCGGCGGAACAGACCCGGCAGATATGCGCCATGCTCCGGGAAGCCCGCGTGCCATGCCTGGTGCACCAGCTCCGGTACAATATGTTCAACCGGGAGCCGGAGGCGGGAGTTTTTGCCGCCATCCGCGAGGAAGGGCTCGGCTGCGTGGCATTTTCCCCTCTGGCGCAGGGGATGCTGACGGACCGTTATCTGGAGGGCATTCCCGCGGATTCCCGCGCGGCGGGGGCTTCCGTCTTCCTGACGGAAGAACGCGTGCAGCAGCATGGGGACAGAGTCCGCCGCCTGGCAGCCCTGGCGCGGGAGCGCGGCCAGAGCCTGGCGCAGATGGCCCTGGCCTGGGTATTGAGGGATCCGGTCGTGACTACCGCCCTTATCGGGGCCAGCCGCCCCGCCCAGATCAGGGATTGCCTGGGTGCGTTGAAGAATACGCGGTTTTCTCCAGAGGAACTGGCCGTCATTGACAGCATGGCCGATTGACGGATGGGGCTTCTCCTCCCGCGGTTTTGGGCTTTGCCTGCCGGGGGAAGAATGAACAGGATGCCTCAGGGGAGCGGAATGTCCCCGGAAAATGGCTGGCAGGAATGCCCCCATGCCCGGTGCGGGATGGCTTTTTGCCGCCTCGGGGGCGATGGCGGAGGGAACCGCCAGGTCCGGGCGCGCGTCCTGGGAGCAGAAGCGGCGGAAGCTTGGAAAAACAGCCTTCACGGAGGCAGGCCGCGCTTTGGATTAATCCTTGCAGAACTTGCTTCTTCCTTGTTCCGTTCCGGTTTCGCATCCGTCCTGGTCTTTCCGCAGGAAGGTGAATTTTCCGTCCCGGACAGCGGTTTTTTCTTGGAGTAAAGCCGGGGGAGTGCTATTTTCCTACCACTTTAATTTAAAGTGTACTGACAATGATAACCATCCAGGATTTATTTTGGCTCATCCCATCGGCTTCCGTGCTGGCCCTCGTTTTCGCGGGCGTGTTTTTTTACCGCATGAAGGCCCAGGATGAGGGGAACGAGGTCATGAGAATGATCGCCAAGCATGTTCGCAGCGGTGCGATGGCCTACTTACGGCAGCAATACAAGATTGTTGCCATTTTTTTCGTGCTGATCACGGTCGTTTTCGCCTTTCTGGCTTACTGCCTGCACATTCAGAATCCCTGGGTGCCTTTCGCGTTTATTTCCGGCGGCTTTTTCTCCGGCCTTGCCGGGTATATCGGCATGAAGACGGCCACGTACGCTTCCGGCCGCGTGGCGAACGCCTGTCGCCATTCCCTGGACGCCGGCCTCCAGATCGCCTTCCGTTCCGGAGCCGTTCTCGGCCTGACCGTGGTGGGCCTCGCCATGCTGGACATCGGCGCCTGGTACTGGATTCTGGACTGGTTTTATGAGGACATGGAGCTTTCCACCCGCCTGGTGGTGATCACCACGACGATGCTGACCTTCGGCATGGGCGCCTCCCTTCAGGCCCTGTTCGCCCGCGTGGGCGGCGGCATTTTTACAAAGGCTGCGGACGTAGGCGCGGACCTGGTGGGCAAGGTGGAAGCGGGCATTCCTGAAGACGACCCCCGCAACCCCGCCACCATCGCGGATAACGTGGGCGACAACGTGGGCGACGTGGCCGGCATGGGCGCGGACCTTTACGAGTCCTATTGCGGTTCCATCCTGGCTTCCGCCGCCCTGGGCGCGGCGGCCTACATAGCCGTGCCGGACATGGCGATCAAGGCCGTTCTCACTCCCATGCTGATTGCCGCCCTCGGCACCATCCTTTCACTTCTGGGCGTGTATGCGGTGCGCGTGAAGCGCGGCGCTTCCCAGACGGAACTGATGGCCGCCCTGAACCGCGGCATCAACCTCAGCTCCTTCCTGATCGCCATTGCCTCCGCCTTCCTGCTCCAGCTCATCGGGCTGGACAACTGGGCCGGCATCTGGGGCGCGATCGTGACCGGCCTGGCGGTGGGCATCATCATCGGAAAGAGCACGGAGCATTACACCTCCCATGATTCCTACCCCTGCCGCAAGATCGCCCACAGCGCGAAGACCGGCCCCGCCACCGTCATCATTTCCGGCATCGGCATCGGCATGATTTCCACCTGCATTCCCGTAATTACGATTGTGGTGGGCACTGTCCTGGCCTACGGCATGGCCTCCGGGGACTGGCATTTCACCGGGGCCGAGATGAGCAAGGGCCTGTACGGCATCGGCATCGCCGCCGTGGGGATGCTTTCCACGCTGGGCCTGACGCTGGCTACGGACGCCTACGGTCCCATTTCCGACAACGCCGGGGGCAATGCGGAGATGAGCAAGCTGGACCCGGAAGTGCGCCGCCGCACGGATGCCCTGGACGCCCTGGGCAATACGACGGCCGCCACGGGCAAGGGATTCGCCATCGGCTCCGCCGCCTTGACCGCCCTGGCCCTGCTGGCTTCCTATATTGAGGAACTGAAGATTTCCATCCTGCACTGGAGCGAGGCCACTGGAAATACCATGTACAAGATCAATGACGCCGTGAGCGTGGAGGTGTCCAAAATCACCACCTGCACCCTGTCCGAGTTCATGGGCTATTTCCAGGTGACCCTGATGAACCCGAAAGTGCTCATGGGGCTGTTCGTGGGCGCCATGATGTCCTTCCTGTTCTGCGGCTTGACCATGAACGCCGTGGGCCGTGCCGCTGAAAAGATGGTGAAGGAAGTGCGCCGCCAGTTCAAGGAAATCAAGGGCATCCTGACCGGGGAGGCGGAACCGGATTACGTGCGCTGTGTGGAGATTTCCACGGCGGGCGCCCAGCATGAAATGATCTGGCCGTCCATCCTGGCGGTGATTACTCCCATTTGCATGGGGCTGGTGTTCGGCGTTCCCGGCGTGTTCGGCCTGCTGGCCGGCGGCCTGGCCTCCGGCTTCGTCCTGGCCGTGTTTATGGCGAATTCCGGCGGCGCGTGGGACAATGCCAAGAAGTACATTGAGCAGGGCCATGTGGGCGGCAAGGGCTCGGAAAGCCACAAGGCCGCCGTCATCGGCGATACGGTGGGCGACCCCTTCAAGGATACGTCCGGTCCCTCCCTGAATATCCTGATCAAGCTGATGAGCATGGTGGCCATCGTCACCGCCGGCGTCAACATCGCCGTGACCCTGTTCTAAGCCGGGAGCTGATTGCATCACTATAACGGGAGTGCCGCGGAAACCAGTGGCGCTCCCGTTTTTTATATGGGGGAAAGTATTTGCCGTTCAGGAGGGAACGCTTGTTTTTTTCTTCTTGATTCGGTTTTCCTGCGGTGTAAAAAGGCAATCACGAGAACTACCCTGCTTTTATTGCTGACGGCATGCCTTGCTTCCATCTCTCCGGGGGAGGAAACGCTGCAATCACTCCTTCAGGAACGGGAACAAATCCTGGTCAGGATGGATGACCTGATGAAAGAGCGCTACAAGTCCGGGCTGTGCCATTGGACGGAGACTATTCCCGCCAGATTGCAACTTCTGGAGTTCCGGCGCGACCATGCCCTTTCCCCCAGGGAGGGGATAGCCTTTCAAAAGGAAATTGTAGCCCTCCGTGAAGAGGAATGCCGTGTGTTTCAGAAATCGCTGGAGGCGGATCCTTCCCTCCGGCTGGAGGCCTACCGCTCACGGGAGGCATGCCTTGCCGCCAAATGCCGTCTTCTGGAAATGGAAAGCCGTGCGCGGGGAGAGAAGCTGTAGCCGGTGCATCCGGGGCGGAAACCGGCGTTCCCTGCCTGTGGAGCGCCCGGCGGCCGGTTCTTCCGTTTTTTGACGTTCCTTTTTCGCATCCTGGGGAAAGGGCCCTCTTTCGCCGGCTGGCAGGAAGGGCTGCCTGTATTTTTTTCTGCCATTGACGAAAAGTTTTTTTGACAAGGGCGGGGGAGAGGAGTAATAAACGCGCAGATGCCATTCAGCACAGTACAGCCCTTTTTTAGCAATACCCGTTATTACGGCAACGGGTATTGGTGGCGTGTACCCATGTCCGGACGGGGGAATCCCGATGTGCAGTAGTGGCGTTCAGCTATGATAATTTTCTAGAACTGCTTTGATTCCTCCGAGAGTCAAAGCAGTTTTTTTATTTTCAACTTACACAATGATCCATCCATGCAACCACCATCCATCATCACCCTCCAACAACACAGCCGACGCCTGAGCGCCGACCTGGAGACGCCCATCAGCCTGTTCCTGAGCCTCACCCGGGACCAAACCCCCGGCCTTCTGCTGGAAAGCGCGGAGGTGGACGGCAAGTGGGGCCGCTACAGCGTCATCGCCTGCGATTACCTGATGACCGTTTCCTGTGCGGACGCCCGTCTTTCCCTGACCGTCAGCGACGATCGGCTGGCCTCCTTGAAGGACCTGGACGGCATGCCTTATCTGGACGGGCTGCGCGCCCTGATGCAGCGGCTGGAACTGGTGGGCGACGACAAGCGGCAGGCCCCCATCACGCGGGCCTTGTACGGCTACTTCGGGTATGAAACGGCCACCCTTTTCCAGCCCAAGCTGGCGCAGACCATTCCCCCCTCTTCCGCGGAGTCCTGCCTGGTGCTGCCCGGCACCGTGATCGTGTTTGACCACCTGTACAACCGCCTTACCCAGATCAGCCTGGGCGAACACCGCGACCTTGCCCACGCTCCCCTGCATGAGACGGAAGAGCCCTCCATCGGGGAGGTTACCCGCACGCCGGACCAGGCGGGCTACATGAAGGGCGTGGAGCATATCAAGGAGCTGCTGCACGACGGGGAGGCCATCCAGGTGGTGCTTTCCTCCCAGGCCTCCGCGGAGTTCCACGGGGACGCCTTCACGCTGTACCGCCGCATGCGCAGCATCAACCCCTCTCCGTACATGTTTTTCATGAGCCTGCCGGGCGTCACCCTGTTCGGTTCCTCCCCGGAACTGATGGTGCGCTGCACGGACGGAAAGCTCCAGCTTTCCCCCATTGCCGGAACGCGCAAGCGCGGCAGGGACGACGAGGAAGACGCCGCCCTGGCCGCCGACCTGCTCAAGGACCCCAAGGAGTGTTCCGAACACGTGATGCTGGTGGACCTGGGCCGCAACGACCTGGGGCGCGTCGCCAAACCCGGCTCCGTGAAGCTGGAAAGGCTGATGGAGATTGAACGTTTTTCCCACGTGATGCACATGACTTCCCGCGTGACCGCCCAGGTGAACGACGGCCTGGACGCCATCGACATTCTCGGCGCGGCCTTCCCCGCCGGAACGGTGAGCGGCGCACCCAAGGTGCGCGCCATGGAAATCCTGGCGGAGGAGGAACCCCTGCCGCGCGGCCCGTATGCCGGGTGCATCGGCTGGCTGGGGCTGGACAAGAATGGCGTGCATATGGATTCGGGCATCACCATCCGCAGCATGTGGGTGAAGAATGGCCGCATCCACTGGCAGGCGGGCGCCGGCATCGTGTATGATTCCGATCCGGCCGCCGAATGGCAGGAGTGCATGAATAAAGGCAGGATTATTGACGTGATTTTGAAAGGAGAAGACCATGTTTCTGTTCATTGACAATTACGATTCCTTCTCGTGGAATCTGGTGCAGGCGTTTTATTCCCTGGGCCGCAAGCCCGTGGTGTACGCGAACGACGATCCGCGCATTCTGGACCTGGCAACCAGCCCGGAACTGGAAGCCGTGTGCATTTCCCCCGGCCCCAGCCATCCGCGCAACGCGGGGCTTTGCCTGGAGTTCCTGAAGCGCCTTCCCGCCGCCGTTCCCGTGCTGGGCGTGTGCCTGGGCCACCAGCTCCTGGGTTATTTTGCCGGGGCGGAGGTGTCCCGCGCCCCGTACGTGATGCACGGCAAGAGCTCGGACATCATCCACGACGGCGCCGGACTGTTCACCGGGCTTCCCAACCCCATGACCGTGGGCCGCTACCATTCCCTGGTGGTCCAGTCCAAGGAGGACGAGCCGAATCCCCGGTTCACCGTCACTTCCCGCGGTCCGGAAGGGGAGGTCATGGCGCTGCGCTACAACGACCGCCCGTGGGTGGGCATCCAGTTCCATCCGGAATCCATCCTGACGCCGGACGGCCTCCAGCTTCTGGGCAATTTCCCGGACAACATCGTTCCCGCGGGCCAGAAGGAGAAGCGGATCAACCGCATTCTGGATACGCTGGCCGCCGGGCAGGATCTGACGGCGGACATGGCCGCCGCCGGTTTTGCGGATATCATGGACGGCCGCATGACGCCGGCCCAGGCGGGCTGCTTCCTGATGGGCCTGCGCATGAAGGGGGAAACCCCGTTGGAAATGGCCCACGCCGTGGGCATCGCCCTGGGCCGCGCCAACCGCGTGGAAGGGCTGGAAGGCGACTGCATCGACGTAGTCGGCACGGGCGGCGACGGCCGCAGCTCCTTCAACTGCTCCACCGCCACGTCCCTGACGCTGGCGGGCATGGGCTACAAGGTGGTGAAGCACGGCAACCGCGCGGTGTCCTCCTCCTGCGGGTCCGCGGATGCTCTGGAAGGGCTGGGATTCCCGCTGGACGTGGCTCCGGAGGACGTGCAGCACCTGCTGGACGAACGGAATTTCGCCTTCCTGTTCGCGCCGAATTTCCATCCCGCCTTCCGCAACGTGGGGCCCATCCGCAGGGAACTGGGAATCCGCACCCTGTTCAATCTGCTGGGCCCCCTGATCAACCC
>JAJQCV010000130.1 GCA_021202525.1 Akkermansiaceae bacterium
TATTTATTGAAATGTACATTAATTTCAGTATAACTATAAAAATTCAAATTAATTATATGATTATATTAAAAAATCTGCACGTTTGACTGTCAGAAGCATTCTGTTTTATTCTAATGGAGCGTTGATAAAAATGTAGCCGTGTTGTGTCTATAACATACAAGGAATCCCGTTTTGGACGTGTTGAAACATGTAAAATTCCTTGGTATGAAAAGCCTGAAAATTCCCGCAGACACGCACGATATACTTGTGATGCGAGCATCTTATCATTAACACTAAATTTTGCTTCGACCATGAAAAAACAGCAGTTCAGCGACGACCTCAATTCCTTAACGGGAGTGCGTAGTTCCAACAGTGGTGCTCCCGTGCCTTTTGACAAGGAAGCCCCAACAGATAAATTTGAAAAATCCTGGGATTGGGAATTCGAAGTGGATCCTCTCCAACCCGGTGAACAAGCCGTATGCCGGGTTACGCTGGGGGCGGATGATCTGGCCACACTGACTGTAGATGAACAGGAATGGCTAAAACTGGGGCCGCGTGGCCAATATGACGGCGGGTCTTTTGAGGAACAGCAGGCCTCCTTTCCAGTGGAGGAGGGTAAACACCACGCACATTTGGATTACAAGAACATCACCATTCCCAACCGCGATAATAACGTAGCTAAACTGACCTTTGACCTGAAAGTGGAGGTACTCAACGAACAAACGGGATCTTCCTCCTCTTACGTTCCCCCGGAGATTGAGACAGACCCGGTGGATAATGATGACGAAGGGGAAAATGATCCCTGCGGAGGTTCCTCCAGTGGCACCAGCAGCAGTTCGCCCAACAGCAGTTCCAGCAATCCGTGTCCGAATGGCAACAATGGGGGAGATGAGGAAGACGATGAAGAAGATACCTCTCCGTCAAGTGAATGTTCCGACAACAATGGCGGTTCCGCCAGTCCGCCTACAGCACGCAGCCTGGCGTCTTCTTCCTCTCTGTGGAGCAGCGCTTCCGCCGCAGGCAGACGCGTGACCACTCAAACCCGGAAAACCAGCATGGTCTGGCGCACCAATTTCGGCTCTTTCCGTGGCATGGAAGGCGTGCCTTATGGCATGCTGGAAATTGTGGCTTACAATTTTTCATCCAAACTTTGGACGCCTGCCGCCCTGGAATACCTGCACCCGATGGCAAGTCGCATTGTGACTCCTTCGGGGAGTGTGTTGGGCGCCAACATGGCCTTCCAGATCAGGAATGGAGGTACCAGCGCCAACTACTATAGTTATGCCGGAGCGGCCAGTGTCGCTTCCATCGGCGGTTCGCAAAAAAGAACGGGGTCTGTTTCCATGGCGTATGCCCAGGCATCCGGACGTGCTGTATCCGCCGCTTCTTCCTATGCCGTACAGATGAAGGTGCGCAATGGAGGAGGAAACACCGTCATGTACGGAGGGCCTTCCGTTTCTGCTCTGGGAATGGCTACCGGATACGTCTCCCAACTGGGTACTTCTTACACGGCACAGGATTTTTCCAAGTATCTGGATGTAGTCCGCACTTCCGACGGCAGTATTCGTCAAATCTGGAATTTGTGGGATGGACTTGCCAATGTTGAAAGCATTACTGATACGGGATATGTGATTGCCTTCTATGTGCCCGAACAGGTTGGTACCAAGAATTCTGAAACCGGCCTTTATTTCGTCACGGGTACTCCATTCAAGACCTTTGCCGTTTCCGGAGACTCGGAAACAGGCAAACTTACCATTGCGGAACGGACTGAGGGCCGCGCTCCCTACATCACCCGCTACTGGCAGGGGACAGGAGGGGCCTGGTGCATGTCCCAGGGGGACGGGGAGGACTCCATTTACACCATCAGGGAAAAACGGTCTGAGGGAGCCAATGTCTGGAAACTCATCACGACCGTGCAGCGTGGGGAGAACGGGACGCCTATTTCCCGGGTTTGTGAAACCTACGAACAGGGGCGCCACGGCAATCTGTGCACCAGCCGCATTGAGGCCTACGGCACGGATTATGCCCGTGAAACTACCTACGGCTACAATGCCGTGGGCAAGCTGATCCGAGAAACGGCCCCGGACGGCAGTGAAAAGACTTGGACCTATGATGCCTTCGGACGCGAAACTGTGCGAACGGAGCCTTGGTCCGGCGGCGGTGACAAATGTACGTACACCTACTATCGTGATTCCAGCCAGTCAGACCCGGACATTATCCGCCAGTACGTCATGCTTACTATCAATGCAGTCAAACTGACGGATACGCACTATACTTATACGGAAGCCGATCACGTGCGCCGTGTGGAAAAGCGTACGACAGCGCTTGGCGCGGAAGGGGAACAGTTGGAAGTGATGGAAACATGGCTTCCCTCCGCCCCCAATGAGCATGCCCGGGGGCGGCTGAGAATGAGACAGAGAGTTACCGGCGTGCAGACAATCTGCTGTTATGAGGCGACCGGACAGTACGGAGCCCTCTACAAGGTGACTAGGGAAACGCAGATTGAAGGAGAAGCGGTACCGGGTCACAGTACACGGAAAATTACCTACGTTTCTCCCCAGGGCAACAATACACGCATTGAAAAATACGCGTTGCTGACGGATGGAACTTGGGCGTTAACGGATACGGCGGATTACGAATACGACAAGGAAAACCGGTGGGTCAAGAGAACCCGTGGCAATGGACGAATAACGGAGCGTGAAATGATGTGCTGCGGTCCGGTTTGGGAAAAGGACGAAGACGGAGTAACGACAACCTACTCTTACAATACAGCCAGGCAATTGGTAGAAACGATTCGGGCCGCCGTCATGGATGATGAAAAGGTTGTTACGCCTGAAACCATCGTCAGCTATACGCGGGACGCCTTGGGCAGGATTCTGGAAACACGCAGAGATATTGGCCCGATGACAACGACGGAAAACAGGAAATATGACCTGCTCGGCCAGCTTGTCAGTGAAACTGACGTTTTGAGAAGAAGCAGTACGTATTACTACAGTGCGGACGGGTTAACGGAAATCCTTACGGCTCCGACGGGAGCTACATTCATCACGCAGAAACACCCGGACGGAACGGTGCTGGAGCAAAGCGGCACCGGCCAGAGACATCTACTCTACCGCACGGAATGTACAGCAGAAGGCATTACCAGAAGTACTCTCCTTCCACAGGAGGAAGGGGAGCCGTTGCTGATGGAGCAGTCCGTTGCCAATGGCTGGGGCAATGTGATACGTACGTCCAGGGCCAATGCCAACGGAGGGCTGATTCATGATCAACTCATGTTTGACACGAAAAACAGGCTTTTGCAACAAGGTATAAATGGGATGGCTCCGACGCTCTACGACTATGACTCGTTTGGCAATGTTGTCAGAACGACATTGAAACTTGCTGAAGATCCCACCCCCGCCAATTCCCTGGTGACGGAGTACTCCTACGCATGTGAACAAAAAACGGATGGCATTTACCGCGTAACCGCTACGACCCGTTATAACGGCCAGGGAACAACTTACACGGAAAGAGAGGCCATGCTGGCTTCTTCGCTGTCTTCCATTATTGCTGAGAAGAGTATTACAACCGATCCCCGGAGCAACGAAACCCGGCAATGGACGGAATACACGGCCCCGTCCAAGAGGACGATCAAGGCGCAAACCCCAAGCTCTTCCGTCATTGCAGAAACTGTGGTAGTGGATGGATACACTATATCCCGGAAGGACCATGCAGGAGTAATGACAACCTTCTCTCATGTCTATACAGAGACAGGGAGGACGGAAATCTACACGGATGCCCGTGGCAATGAAACGACAGTTATGTTTGACATTGCCGGAAGGGAAATCTCCTGGACGGATGCTGCAGGCCATGTGACAGCGACCGTTTATGACCAGGCTACGGCCTCTCCTTCCTGCATCACGGATGCTCTGGGAAATACTGCTTGCTATGTCTATGATTTGCGCGGGCGGAAGGCTGCAGAATACGGTACGGCCATTCAGCCGTCTGTTTTTACTTACGACGATGCGGACAGGTTAGTGGCTTTAACAACCTTCCGTGTTTCAGAAGAAGCTATCGTGACCGATCCACGGGAACGGACGGATGGAGATGTGACCATATGGAGCTATGATGATGCTTCCGGTTTGATGATGGCCAAGACCTACGCTGACGGTCATGAAGAAACGTATACCTACGATAATTGGAACAGGCTTTCAGAAAAACGGCAGGCCCGGACGGTGGATTCGGTAGGGACGCCGCTGACCACGACTTACAATTATGATCTTCAGACGGGCCACCTTGTTTCCATCAACCATAACGATACAACGCCTTCCATCGGCTATACGTACAACCATTTTAACCTGTTGACTCAGGTCACAGACGACTATGGCTCGCGGACAGTGACTTGGAACCAGTACAACGAAAGGGAATCGGAAACTACGGCTGGTTTGGTCTCAAGCGAGCTCAACTACCAGCGTGACGGTCTGGGGCGGTCTTCCGGCTATAATCTCCAGCATGGGGAAAATACCGTCCAGCAAACGGCATGGGGATATGACGGTTTTGGACGTCTCTCCACCGTATTCCTCAATGCAGTAGATGTTCCGTTTACCTACGGCTACAATGCTGATAACGGATTGTTGGAAACGCTCTCCTACCCGAATACTCTTAAGAGGTGGTATACGCGCGAAGAAAAACGAAATTTTATCACCAAAATCGACTACTTGCGACCCGGAAGTGCCAACTACCCGGCTAAGGTCGATTACACTTACGACGAGCTGGGTCGTCCCACGGAAAAAAAGGATTACTTCAACACAGCTGTACCCGACTTAACGCATAACTACACTTACAACGGTAGGAGTGAACTCATTGCAGATGTGATGGACAGAGAGGGGATGTATTCCTATGCCTATGACAATATCGGAAACCGCAAGATGGCACAGGAAGGAGAGGAAGCGTCCTCCACTACTTATATCTCCAACAATCTCAATCAGTATTCCGGCATCATTGTAGGGGAAGAATCTGCCTTCGCCCCTGAATATGATGAGGACGGCAATCAAACCAAAGTGAAGACCTCAACCGGTGTCTGGAAAATCACCTATAATGCACTGAATCAGGCGGTCAGCTTCATACAGGATGACAAGCGGGTGGAATGTCGGTATGACCATCTGAACAGACGGGTGGAAAAAACCGTCTATGATGGAGAAGTACTTATATCAAGAAAGAGGTTCATCTACCAAGGGTACCTGCAAATTGCGGAACTTGATGCGGACCAGACATCGGAAACGGTTGATTTCGTGTTGCACAAGACCTATTTGTGGGATCCGATGGAACCTGTCGCAACACGTATTCTGGTTATGAGTACCTTCGACAAGGTAGGAACCTATGAGGAAGATCTTTACTACACGCATGATCTGCTGAAAAATACGACAGCACTCTTTGGTATCCAGGCGGGAAGACGTGCCCTGTATGAATACGGTCCATATGGTAATATCGTAAAGATGGAGGGAAATGTTGCAGAGGACAACCTGTTCCGTTTTTCTAGTGAGTATACAGACGATGAGTTAGGGTTGGTCTACTATAATTACAGGTATTATAACCCTATGGACGGCAGATGGTTAGGTAGGGATCCTATTCAGGAACAGAGTGATTACAATTTATATGGGTATGTAGACAATCTAGTTACTATTTCTGTTGATGCTCTGGGTCAAACAAATTCTGTTATTCTATATGCAGCGAATTCGCTCGCTGCAGGAGTGGCGAGAGCAGAAATATTAGGAAATTTAGCTAGTATGGGGTTCGTTGGAGCATGTGCTGAAAAAATACTTCAGGATGCAGTAGAATATAATAATAGTCACGGCAAAGGAGAAAGAAAAACAACTTCAAAACCAGACGGAACAGGAAATCCATACAAGCATACTCGCCCTGATCCAAAAGATTCCCGCAGAATTCTCAGGAAAAATCCTCATACAGGAAAAGAACAATCTGAACCTAAACCCGAAGGGTATGACGACTGGTGGAGAAAAAAACATAAGAGATAATAAATAGTTTTTTAAATAATGAAGATATATAAAAAAAATATTGAAATAGACCGTTATGAAGGAGTGTGGGCCTTTTCTCATATCTCCGATTATATCCTTTCGATAACTTCCAAAGATAAATATTTTGTTGTGATATTGCAGGATATATCGGTAAGTGAAAATGTTACTCTTATTCCATTAAAAATTTCTCCATTTTTCATGGATTTTTTTGTTCAAGGTAGCTTGGACAATATACATCTCAGAGTATATCCGAAAACAAAATCGGGAAAGATAGGTATAGAAATTAAAGACAAGGAACTTTTCTTTAAGAAGTCCAGACAGGGAAAATTTAAAGACGTAGTATATCATTCTTTTACTTGTCAAGGGGATGTTTTTCCCGATTGGATCACGGGACATTGGAAATGTTATGCCGGAGGACTTGGAATCTATGTCCGAAAGGAAGATGATAATAAATTGAGTTTAGGTATCGTGGACGAGGATGGGAAAGTTGTTAAAATACATGAATGTGGATACATCGGACATTCCGGAGTGCTTTTAACATTGTCGGGTAAAGATTGGATCGACCCTCCTCAAAAAATTGAGATACTGTTTGATTCTTTTAAAGAAGAGATTGCATGCTATATATATGTAATGCCTCCCGTCCGGGAAGTGGCCGCTCATGTTGAATGAAAGATAAAATATCTTTGTTTGATATTCCCGTATCGTCGATGAGAAGAAGAACAGAATCACAGACCGATTCAATATAATCCCTGTATAATTTATGAAAACTATTTGTTACGCGGATGGTAGCTCTGTTCGTGCAGGGGATATCGTATGGAATAATGAAGGTGTCAATGTCCGTAAAGTAGTTCGGGTTATCATGGAGGAAGAGGCGAAACAGGTATTTGTGGCAGATGGTGTTACAGATGATACTGGATTCTTTTGGTCCCGATATATTGGCGAAACGAACTTAGGTATTTTAGGGTTTGAATCTTGTGATTTTTTCAAAGAAAAGGGCTAGGAAAAAAAATTAAGAGCGTAAAAAGCAATATGACCATCAAAAACAAGCATGTTCGGAAGAATTAAATAGGAAAACGGAAAAATCCCTTGTCCACGACATGGGGAGATGTCATGAAGACCTCCAAAGAGGTGAGAAAACCAAATCGGAGAGAATGATTAAATTATTGAGTGAAAGTTTGGCTCCAGCTCATGCCTGTAGTCCTGTTAACGGTCCACCCGTACGTAATAATCCTGATTGTATGGGATCCAGTCATGTAAAAACCGGACAACAATTCCTGACGATGGCGGATATTACGCGTAAGTATAATGAATGTGTAGAAGATTGTAAAAAACGGTTTCCCGATGTATAAAGTTATAATCATTTTTTGTGTGGCCTTCTGTTTTTTACAAACAGCGAACGGAGAGAACCATCTGTTATTGAAAAAAGAAAAAGTATATCCTTTTTCTTCAAATAACAAGAAATCGTCTTTTGAATTTAAGTCATTCTCTGTTGAAGAGAGAAAAGCTCTTTATCAA
>JAJQCV010000114.1 GCA_021202525.1 Akkermansiaceae bacterium
TGACCCCTATGATCCCTACGAAACGAAACAAACTTTAAAGAGAAGAAATAGCTTAGAAAACCTATTCCGGCTTTTCATTCTTCCAGAAGTCTGCCTCCGTCATGCCATTCTCCGTACATCCTGTTGGCGCGGGTATGTTCCAGAAACTTCTCCAGGCGGCTTTTGAACAGGTCCGGCTGGTTTTTCTTGATCTGGATGGTATCGATGCGCACGTGGCGGTACAGACGCGGGAAGTTCAGAAAATGGGCGTATGCTTCCGGTTCCCGGCGCAGGGCGTTCAGGATTTCGGAATCTATTTGGAAGGTTTCCGGGTCCATGTCCGGCAGGCAGTCCATCCCCCACGGCGTCATCAATCCCATTCTGTGCAGGCGGCGGACGCGTTCCTTGTTCAGTTCCGACCACTTGCTTCCTTTGGCCCTCGGAGAAAGACGCTGGGCCAAATGCCCCTCCGGCGTCTTTTTGCGCGTGCTGTCAATCCAGCCGAAGCAGAGGGCCTCCTCCACGGCATCCAGGTAAAGAACGGCATGCGGAGAAGGTTTGCGGGTGATCGGAATCCAGCAGGATGAGGCGGTGAGATGGTGTTTTTCCAGCCACGCCCTCAATTCTCCGCGCGTTGTGATGGGAAGCAACTGGTCAATGTCCATGATCGCATGAGGTGAAGGGGAGAATCATTCTGGGGCCGTACACGTTTCCGGTGTGTTTTCTCGGGGGAAGGGCCGTTGCGGATATTCCGGCTGTGTAAGCCCGGCTATGGAGCAAGTCAATGCCAATCTGGGAGAAGAGAACGCCTTTTTTGGAGTGGTCTTTACAACATTAAAAGAATCAGTTGTTTTCTCCTTGTAAAAACAGATGGGAAAGCTATACGTGTTTCATGAAGAAAAACGTGCTGCTGACTGGGCTGGGGCTGGTTCTGGCAGTTTGTGCGGTTATGGTTTCCCGGATGGCGTGCGCCGAGGATGCAGACAGCCGGGCTTCCGCCGCCCGCGAACGGGTAGCGCCCGTCCTGAATTCCTTCCTGGGTCCCTGCGGAGCCAGGGTGGGTTCTTCCGTGTTCCTGCGTGCCGTGAAGGAGGATTCCCTGCTGGAGCTCTGGGTGAAGCCGGACAAGGGGGAGCGCTACGTACTCGCCAAACGCTATCCCATTGCCGCATGGTCCGGAGAGCTCGGCCCCAAGCAGAAGGAAGGGGACAGGCAGACGCCGGAGGGGTTTTATGAGGTGGTTCCCTCCGGATTGAATCCGCGCAGCAATTACCATTTGTCTTTCAACATCGGCTATCCCAATTCCTACGACCGTTTTCTGAACAGGACGGGGAGCCTGATCATGGTGCACGGCAGGGACGTTTCCATCGGCTGTCTGGCGATGACGGACCCGGGCATTGAAGAACTTTATACGATGGTGGAACAGGCCATGGCGTCCGGCCAGAAGAGCGTGCCCGTGCAGATATATCCCTTTGTGCCGACTCCGGCGCGGCTGATGCAGGAGAAGGATTCCCCCCATGCGGCGTTCTGGTTCCTGCTGGCCCGCGCATGGAACTGGACGGAAAGCCGTCACGCCCCGGCTCCGGTGGCGTTCAGGGACGGCAGTCTGGTTTTGGACAGTGACGCCCCATGTTCCGGATCAGGGCCGGATGGGGAGTGAAGAAGTCCCTGAATTGCGGATGGGGCAACTCTTCAGACGGGTGCGGCCAAGCTGTTTTACGGCTGTGCCTGCCATGCATCGCCCGGCGCTTCCTGCATGGAATGGTGAATAATGGCGGAATGGCTTTGCCGGGCTGCCATTTGAAGGAACAAGGGCGGAAAAAAGCCCCGGAACGGCAAGAATCCATTCCGGGGCATCTGGAAAGACCGTCTACGCGGAGAAGTCTTCTCCGTGCAGGGCACGCCATTCGTTAAACCAGTTGCGCGATCAGTTCTTCGCGGTCGCCCGGCAGGAAGTCCATGGGAGCGATTTCCGGCAGTGTGTAGCACCCGGCGCCCAGCTTCATGCTGGCGCGTGCGGAGGCTACCATGACCTGGGCGGTCAGGGCCGGATTGTTGATGCGCATTTCAAATTTGAACATCTGGTTCTGCGTGGTTCCGGAAACGCCCTTGCGCTCCATCAGCACGCCATGGCCCATGTCTTTCAGCGCGTCGATGTCCGGCACCTGCTGCACACGGGTGTCGTCATGGCTGAAGTAGGAATCGGACTTGATGGCGAATTCGACGTCGGAAAACTTCGCGCCCTCTTTCAGCACCACGTACACCATGCGGCGGTGGACGCCGGAACCGGTGGGGATGGTGAGGGAAAGGGCGTCTTCCACGCCTTCCTTGGAGCGCGCCACTACGCTGTGGCCCATGCTCATGCCGGGTCCGAAGTTGGTGTACGTGATGCCCTTGGGCGCCATGGCCAGCATCATGGAACGCATCACGGAATCCGTGCCCGGATCCCATCCGGCGGAAATGACGGCGACGGAGTCGTGCTTGATGGCCTGGGCGCCCAGGGAGCGGCGCAGGTCCACGATCTTGTCATGAATGTCGAAGCTGTCCACCGTGTTGATGCCGCGGGCGAGCAGGGGCAGGGCCGTTTCTTCCACGCTGCGGGTGGGGGTGCAGAGCAGAGCGACGTCCACGTGCCCCAGCTCCTCAATGTCAGTCACGGTTTTGATGCCGTGGACGGGTTCGCTGCCGGGGCGGCGCACGATGCCGACCAGTTCCATATCGGGAGCGGCGCGCAAGGCGTCCACGGAGTACTTCCCGATGTTGCCGTATCCTACGATGGCTACTTTGATCATCTTGGTAAATGGTATGGTTCAGGGAGCCGGGGGCAGACGGTCTGCCGGAGTGTTTCCCTCCCGTTGACGGCTGTCATTTAAGCTTTGTCTCCGGGGCATGGCAAGAACGGAGAATGACAGGGGGGCCTGTGCGGCATCATTGTGTGTTATTTGAACGGGAAAGCTCTGGAGGCAGTCTGAATCCTCGGAAACTCTTCCAATGAAATGATGAAAACCAAATTAATTATTTTAGGCGTCGCCACCCTTCTTGGGTGCGTTTCCTGCCATACGATCGGCGGTGTGGGCAGGGATGTGGAATCCGTCGGCAACGACATCAATTCCGCCGCCCGGGCTACAAGCCGTGCCATGTAGGTCGGCCAACCGCTAAATATTCAGAAGCCGCTTCTCCGGAAAGGGAGAAGCGGCTCTTTTTGCGGAAAAGGTCAGCCTTTCCGCATGGATCGTATTCCAGGGGTTGTGCGCCGGAGCGGCAATAGTGTTCCGGAGTGGAGTTCCGAAGACCGGGCGGCTTTTTATTGCTGCATGGAGCGGCTCGTGGCCTGGGAAGCGCTGTCTATCTTGCTGCCCATGGATTCCACGTCCTTGCCGATGCCGCTGATGGTGTTGCAGGAGGCGAGGCCGAGAGCCGTTGCGGCGGTTAGAAGAATGAGTTTGATGTTCATGGCGGTAGAATGGAATGAAATGTTGAAGATCGCATGTTATCCCGCTTCCGTTTCCTTGTCAATGGATCGAATGGTTGGAAGGGGGTAGAAGAGAGCCGGGACGCGCCTCCCGGTATTGAAGCTGGACGAAATGCCGGTTTTCCGGGGGCATGGCGTTCACGGTTTGGGATGATTTTTCCCTCGTTCCGGGGAGAACATGGTGCGCCGCTTCAGTCCTGAATTTTCACTTTGTCCGGAGTGCCGGCTTGTGCCAGTTTCCTTTTCAGGGAGATGACGAACCTGACCAGCAGGTAAATGGCCGCTCCCAGCAGGAGGACGGCCAGAACGGGCAGCACGCAGGCCAGAATGGAGACGAGGGAGGCGGATACCGTTTCCGCCGTGGAGACTGCGGAATTGCCCAGTCCTCCCGTAGCGGCGGAGGCCGCCGCACGAATGGCCGCCATGCCGCCATGAATGACGCCCGCCGCTCCTCCGCCCGCAATGGTGGCCAGCCCCCACTGGAGCATGGGGTCCATGTGGCCGATGAATCCGGCAGCCAGGATGGTGCCCGCGATGACGGCTGCGGGCGCTCCCAGCACGTCCAGCGTATTGTCAATGACCGGAATGTAGTACCCTGCTATTTCCAGCAGGGTGGCTATGGAAAGCGTGATGAGGGCGGGGGTGCTCCCCAGCCACGCGAATTCCGGAGTAACGGTCAGAAAGCCCCCGTGGATGGCGATGGAGGCCACCAGCAGGGGCACGAAGATACGGAAGCCGCAGGCCGCTCCCAGCCCGATGCCGAGCAAAACGCCCATGACGGCTTCCATATTCATCTGAAAATCAGCTTAGTTTGACGGTGGTTTCCGTGGTTCCGGCCTGAACCTAGCGGCGGGGGCGGGGGCTTTTTTCCCGTCCGTGGATTTGCCCAAGAAGGAGGGCAGTTCCAGCCCTACGCTTTTGCCCAGTTCATGCAGGGGCAGCGTATCTTTCACCAGGTTCTGGACGAATCCGCCCACGGAGGAGTCTCCGCCGTTGCCCATCACGATGACCTTGTCGAATTTCAGCCCCTTGACGGCTCCGGACTGGAGTTCCACGATCCTGGTGAGCTGTTCCGTCACGAGGAGGTTGGATGCGGCGTCGGAAGAACCGGCTGCCTGCACAATCTGCCGGAAACCGCTGGCCTTACCGGCCAGCACGGCTTCAATGGCGGCGGCTTCACCGCGGCCCACCATTTCCATGCCTTCCCCTTCCGCCTTTTTCTTGAGCAGGGTGGCCTGGGCCTCGCCCTCTGCAAGCTGGCGGATGGCTTCCGCTTCCGCCTTGCGCTGGATGAGCAGGGCCTGGGCTTTGCCTTCCTGTTCCAGTTTGAGCACTTCCGCAGTGGCCTGGGCCTGTACTTCCCTCTGGCTCTTTTCAATGTGGGCGGATACCAGGATGTTGGCTTCCTGGGTGGCACGTTCACGTTCGGCGCGCTTCAATTCCGCTTCCTTTTCAGCCTGGTAGGCTTCTTCCAGGGTCTTGGCTTCCTGCACCTTTTGGGCCACTTCCGCCAGCTTTTTGGCTTCCGCCTGCTTCACTTGCAGCTTGGCGGCGGATTCCGCAATCTTGATCTGGGCTTCGTTCTGCCCTTCGATGGCGACGGCGCGGGCGTTCGCCACCTGGACGGTCTGGTCCTTTTCCGCTTCCGCCTTGCCGATTTCACCGCGGCGGGTTTCTTCCGCCACCTTGATGGTGGCGTCATTGATGGCGCGCGCGGCGGCTTCCTTGCCCAGGGCGTTGATGTAGCCGGAGGCGTCCTGGATGTCCGTAATGTTGGCGTTGATGAGGTGGAGGCCCACCTTGTGCAGTTCCACGTCCACGCCTTCCGTAATTCCCTTGATGAGTTTTTCGCGGTCGGAATTGATTTCCTCAATGGTCATGGAAGCAATCACCACGCGCATCTGGCCCATGATGATTTCCGCAGCCAGGTTGCGGATTTCCTCCCGGGTGCGGCCCAGCAGGCGGGCGGCGGCATTCTGCATGATTTCCGGCAGGGTGGAGATGCCCACGATGAAGGAGGAGGGAACGTCCACGCGGATGTTCTGGGAGGACAGGGCGCCCTGCAGGGGCACGTCAATGTTGATCGGGTTCAGGTCCAGATAGCTGTACGACTGGAGCACCGGCAGCACGAAGGTGGAACCGCCGTGGTAGCATTTGGCGGGCTGCCCCGTGCCCACCTTGCCGAAGACGATGAGGATTTTGTCCGGCGGGCACATGCGGTAGCGGCTGAATAGCCAGGAGGCCGTCAGGATGATGAAGAGAACCAGAATGGCAATGGGGATTATCTTGTCCATGGTATTGTAATATGGGTGGTATGTTTGGGGTTGTTAATGAAGAGGTTTTACAGTGACTACGCCGGCGGCGACGGAAACCACCTCCACCGACGTTCCGGCCGGGAGCGTTTCCTCGCCCTCCTGAATGGCCGGGAGGTACAGAAGCTGGCTGGGGTGGGCGATCGTCACCTGGCCGCCGCGCTGGCGGCCGCCGGGAATGCTGATGTACACGGAGCCGGTCATGCCCTTGAGGGTTTCATAGTTCAGGGTTCCGTCGGACTTGAGGCTCATGATGAAACGCATGGACAGGCCGATAATCAGGAACATCAGGATGCCGGTGAAAGCGGCGGCGGCTATGGAGGCGGCCATGCCCCAGCCCAGTCCCTGGGCCAGCACGCCGCCCCAGCCGAAGCCCAGGAAGAAGCCTATGCCGGATTTGACGGAAAGCAGCCCTACGTCGGCGCCTCCGGAGTCCGCATCAAAGTCTAGGTCATGTTCTCCCAGGCCGAAGAGGGACAGGAGGAACAACAGCGCGCCTATACCCGTCGCGGCAATGGCGATGATGAAAAAGATGGAGTAATCAGTCATAGGGTGGATTGATTAAGGGGAGTATCCATATTTGCGGCCCGCTTGTCTATGGAAAAAGACGGGCATGCGGGATTCCTGGCAGGAGGGAAGCGCTCCTCCCGCCGGGCTTTGGCATGTCCGGAAATTCCGTCATTTCATTTCCACGACGGCTTTTTCCCCTTTTTTGAGTTCCAGTTCCCGGAGGAGAAGAAAGTCGTTGGTCAGCAGCCCTATCTTGTCCACGGGGGTGACGGCGTCTCCCACCGTGACGGTGGCCGTTTTGGCGCTGATTCTGTGGGGGAACCAGACTCCCAGCCTTCCCTTGGCGTCCTTGTTGGCCGTGACGGTGAATCCCTTGGCGGCGTCCTCCGGATCGTTCCAGGTGATGTGCCAGGGGGACTTGGCGTGGGATTCGTCCAGGCGGGCGATCCAGGCGGGGTCTCCGTAAAAGGCTACCGTATCCCGGTCATGGATCAGCCCCATCTGGTCCTTGCCCATGCCGTAGCCGGCTGCGGCCATGCCCTTGGAAAATTCGGGGTCGTCCTTGATGCCCCTGATGTCCGGAGAATTGAAGTGCACGTCCATGAGCTTGGGAAAGCGGGTCATGGTTTCGTCCAGAATGAACTGGTTGTTCAGGTACCAGGCTTCCGCCAGGCTGGAATTGTCATGGTTGCTGAAAAGCATGCCCAGGGTTCCCCAGCCGCCCTTGCCGTACCAGGAGGGAACGGTGTAGCCCACAAGCTGGTTGAAGCCGTAGCGGCTCAGGGCGGTGACGGCCATGGAGTTTTTCGTTTTCATCACGTCTCCCACCAGGCAGTTGCCCGCGGCCAGCCAGACGGCGGGGCCCGGGCCGGGCTTGATCACGGAAGCCTTGCTCCGTTCAATGAAGGCCATCAGGTCGTCTTCCTTTCCGTTGAACAGCACGCCGCGCAGGAAGGTGGTGAATTCCCTGAACTGCTTTTTGTCCAGCACATGGAACTGGTTGTTCCCGGATACGATGATTCCCTTGCCGAAGGGCATTTCCAGATTGAACTGGGTGGCATGGGAGGCGGTGGCGAAGAACTGGGGGTCGTTTTTTTCCCAGTATTGCGTAAGCTTGGGTGTCACGCCCAGGGAATCCTGGTCTCCCTTTTCCTGCTCGCGCAGGCCGGGCGTGTAAAAGGACGGCGTCACTTTTTCCTTGTATCCGCGCTGTTCCGCATACTGGAAAGGCTGCCAGTCCAGAATGCACATGCTTTCGCTGAACCGTCCGGAGTCAATGTTGGTGGTGCCCATGGCGCGGGTCATGACAAGAGGGGATTCCGCGGAGGCCATGCGCATGGCGTCTTCCGGTGCATAGCCCGTGACGATGCCCCAGATGCAGTCCCCGTAGGGGTCGTCGTCCAAACGGCGTGTGAGACGGTGCAGGTCATTGACCACGGTTCTGTCTATCTCCTCCGGGCGCGCGACGACGGCCAGAAAGCGGGGGGACATTTTCTTGAGGGTGTCCAGTTTGGCGAACATGGAGTCCTTCACGGTGACGATGGCGCCGCCGTGCCTTTCCGCCAGCTTGTCCGCCACGGCTTTCCATTCCGGCATGGCCGCGGTTTCCTCCGAGATGATGATGGCGTAGTCATTCCTGGCGTTTGCCTCCTTTTTGGCGACGTTTGCGGCAGTGGCGTGAATGCAAAAAGCCGCCGTGGAGACGGCGGCCGGGGCCTTTTCGGATTTGTCCGCCTGCTTTTCAGCAGGCGGAGCTTCCGCGGCCGGATGATCCGGCAGAATGTTCAGGTTGAGGTGGTCCCCCTTGCCGAAGATGTCCCTGGCAAGCTTGTTCACTTCATCCACCGTGATGGCCTTGACGTCCGGAATGCTTTCCCTCTGCTGGGTAAGGCGGTCCGGCCTGGCCTGGGAATCCTTCAGCAGACCCGTCCAGTAGCCGTTGTCGCGCTGGGCGCGCTCCATGGAATTGAGGATGGGGTTACGCGCCCGGTCCAGTTCCTCCTGCGTCACGTTCCCCTTGCCGAGCTCGGTTGCGATTTTGGCAATGGCGTTGCGGACGGCGTCTTTGTTGCGCATGACGCCGGAGCTGATGGTGAAGATGTAGCCGTCGTCCGGGTAGGTTTCGCTGATGTTGATGCCGGTGAAGGGGGAATAGGTTTCTCCCATGTCTTCACGGATGCCCTTGAAGACGCGGTCGTAAAAGACGGCCTTGAGCATGTTCAGCCTGCGGGCCAGCTTTTTGTCTTCCCCGCCGGGCGTTTTCCAGAAGAGGCAGACCAGCGTCTTGTCAATGGAGGAGTCGTACTCCAGATCCCTGGAGAAGTTGAAGTCCGCCATGGCCGGATGGCGCAGTTTTTCATCCAGCGCCGCCGGAGCGTCCGCTCGCTTGGGGAGGGCGCCTACCGTACGTTCCAGCATGGGGATGATGTCCTCCGGCTTGAAGTCGCCGGTGACGGTCACTTCCATGTAGTTGTTCTTCAGGGGGGCGTCCACCCAGTCCCGTACTTCCTTGATCTGGTAGGATTCCAGTTGTTTCTGCGCGGGGAAGGTGAAGCGGGGATTGTTCTTGTACAGGATGGCCGGTACCTGCGTCTTCATGGCTCCCTGCGCTTCGTGCGCCAGCTTGTTGTAAAGCATGGGAATGGCGCGGCGGAGCTGGATGACGCCGTCCTCGCGGTAGCCGGGGTACATCAGGTAGGCCGTCTGAAGCTGGAGCTGGGTTTCCAGATCCTTCCGGTTGGTATTGCCCGCCAGCACGAAGGAGCGGTCCGTCATGGAAAAGCCCACGCCGACTTTTTTGCCGGCCATGACGGCGGCCAGGTCGTCATTGGAGTGGTTGGTCAGGCCCCCTCCGTTCATCACGGCGCCCGTAAAGATTTCCAGCCCGGCGGCTTTCTCCGGCCTGCTCAATTCACCGCCGTCCACGGCAAAGGTGATGTTGATGGAATCCTTGTCGAATTCCGTAGGCTTCAGGTTGACGCGCACGCCATTGGAAAGGGTGAGCTGCGTGACTCCCAGGTCTGCGGCTTCCTTTCTGGCCGTTACCTTGCCGGGTTCTCCGAACTTGTAGGAGAATGCCTTCTGTTCGTCCACCCTGTAAGGTTCCACTTTGGCGGCCTGGGCTTCCCTGTAGGTCTTCATGGCCTCGGCGGAGCCCTGGGCGTTTTCCTTGTTCGACGTGACGATTACGCGGGGATGGGCGTTGCTCCAGGCTTTTTCCAGGGCAGCCTGACATTGTTCCGGAGTCAGGTTTTCAATAACTTCCCTGGAGATGGTCCAGTCTTCCTCAGGCGTGGTGAAGACCATGTCTTGCGCCGCGCTCTGGGCGATGGCGGAAGCCAGGTCCTCGGACTTGGCGGTGGGCCAGGATTTGATGGCGTTTTCCGCGGCGGAAATGCTGTTGCTGCGGGCTTCCGCCAGTTCCTCCTTGTTGAAGCCGAATTCCACGGCGCGGCGCAGTTCCTGCTCCATGGTGGTCAGGGCCGTCTTCCAGTTCTTGTAGTCCGCCCGGGCCTGGATGGCGTCCACCTCCGCTGTTTCCAGCAGTTCCATGCGGCCCGCCTCTGCGGAAATGAAGGGGCATTCCGTGTTTTTCGCCATTTTTTCCAGGCGGCGGTTCAGCATGGCATAAGCCATGTTCAGCGGAATATCCCTGGTGCGGTTGGCGATGGTATCCGGCTTTTTTTCATAGGGCCGCACGAGGTTGATGCTGATTTCCGTGGTGGTGGCCTCCTTGTTGGTGATCCAGTGGCTGGTGGTCTCCGCTGCCGTCTTGAGGGCACCTCGGTCGGCCTTGAAGGAATAGTTGTCCTTCTTCATGGAGCCGAAATATTTTTCCACCCATTCCTTCCCCTGTTCCGGGGTGATGTCCCCGGTGATAACGAGTTGCATCTGGCTGGGAACGTAATGGGTCTGGTAATAGTTTACGAATTTTTCCCGCGGGGCGTTCTGGATCACTTCCAGCGTGCCGATGGGGTAGCGGTGGGGAATTTTGGTGCCGTCCAGCATGATGGAGAACACCTCCTTCATGACCCGGTAGCCGGCGGAGTCACGGGCCTTGTATTCGCTGGTGATGATGCCGCGTTCCGCATTGACGGCGCTTTCCTCCAGCAGGGCGCCGTCCGCAAAGTCGCGCATGATGGTGAAGGCCAGGTTCACGGTGGATTCCTTCATGCTGGGAACGTCCAGCATGTACACGGTTTCGTCAAAAGAGGTGTAGGCGTTGGCGTCACCGCCCAGCCCCAGGCCTTCCTTCTGCATGGCGGGGATCATTTCTCCGCGCTTGAAATGCTTGCTGCCGTTGAACACCATGTGCTCCAGGAAGTGGGAAATGCCCTGGATGTCGTCCGTCTCGTTCAGGGAGCCGGTATTGACGCGCAGGCGTATGCTGAAACGCCCCCTGGGTTCCGCATTAGGACGGATGAAATAGGTGAGCCCGTTGGGGAGTTGCCCCTTGATCAATTGCGGGTCCTGTTTGGGAATGTCGGCTGCCGGCTGGGGGGGGGGCGCCGTGCGCGCCTGGGATTCTGCGGCAGGGGAAGCCGCCGCCAGGACGCATGCCGCGGCCAGAATGGAAGTAATGGTGAATGCCTTCATGGAAGAATGTTGTTATCATGTTTCACATGGTTTCCCGGGCAAGTCAAGCGGGCTTTCCTGCATGAAGGAGGTGAATTTTCCGGTCTGCCGGGGAAACGAAAGTCTTTTCAAAAGGATGAGGAGGGAGTCCATTCGTCCCGCGGCCGCGGTTCGGAAATGCCGCAGATGCGGTCCACGCAGCGGTCCCAGGCTTCCTGTCCCTGGTAGATCTCCACCTCAATGCGGAGGAAGTAGATGGGGACTTCCGGGTCTTCCTCCGGTTTTTCCAGCCGTACGGCGTCCTTTTCCGTGGTCACGATCATGTCCATGGCGCGGTCCGCGCACCGGTCGTAGAATTCTTCCAGTTCCGACTGTTCAAACCAGTGGTGGTCCGGAAATCTGCGGCAGATTTCCACGTTGGCGCCCAGGGAGCGCAGAGAATCCTCAAAGCTTTCCGGCCGGGCGATGCCGCTCAGGCAGGCCACCCATTTTCCCTTGAGCACTTCCAGCGGCAGGCGTTCCCCGGTGAAGACGTTTTCCAGGTACTTGGGCCCGTGGTCGCTGACGATGATTTCCGCCACGGGGTTGTAACGCCGGATTTTGGCAATCAGCTCGTCCTGCGGCTTGCCGCCGCATTTGGTCAGCACGATGTAGCTGGCGCGCGCCAGGCTGCTTTTGGGCTCCCGCATGGTGCCGCGCGGCAGCATGGCCCCGGTGCCGAAGGGGGCGCCGCAGTCCACCAGCACGATGTCCAGTTCGTGGGCCAGCTTCAGGTACTGCATCCCGTCGTCCAGCAGGAGGGTGTCGCAGCCCAGGTGTTCGATGGCGAAAATGCCGGACTTGATGCGGTTCTTGTCCACCAGCACGGCCACGCCGTCCAGGTTCTTGGCCAGCATGAATGGTTCGTCCCCGGAATACAGGGGGCTGAGAAAGCGGGTGTGGCCGTCGCTGGCGATTTTCGGCAGGTTTTCCACCTGTTTGCCGTCCTTGTCCTTCCATTCCTGGGCTTCGTCCAGTTCCGCGCTCTTGTAGCCGCGGGTAAGAATGGCCACCTTGCGGCCGCGTTCCGTCAGCGTGCGCGCCAGCAGTTCCACCACGGGGGTTTTGCCCGTGCCGCCCACGGTAATGTTGCCCACGCTGACGACGAGCGTTCCCAGCCTGGCCTGCCTGGCAATGCTGGAATGGAACAGGTACAGGCGCATCAGCACCGCCATCTTGAACAGCCAGGAGGCGCCTCTCAGCACCATGCGCATCATCGTGGCGCGGAATCCCCTGGCGCGGCCGAAAATGACTTCCGTCCCCCACTCTTCAAACTCTTCCGATCTGGATTTCATGATATGCCGGCGGCGTGTGCGCGGAGTCCGTCAGTGAAGGATGCGGTGGCAGTTGTCGCAGTAAATGGTTTCGTGACCGCCGAGCACTTTCATGCGGGCATTGTCCGTAACGACCATGTGGCATCCGCCGCAGTGGCCTTTTTCATCCATGGGCACAATGACCGGGACGCCCTTGCTTTTGGTCATCCGCTCATATTCCCCCAGGGAATCCTCGGGAATGGCGGCGGCCAGGTCCGCGCGTTCGGCGGTCAGATTGTCCAGAAGCTGTTTGTCCGTTTCCGCGGTCCGGTCGAAGCGCGCCAAAATCTCTTCCATTTCCTTCTGGGAATCCTGTACCTTGAGGATTTTTTGCGCCAGGCCCTCTTTGGCCGCTTCCAGGCGTTCCATCAGTTCCAGTTCCGAGTTTTCCAGTTCGTCAATGGCCGCTTCCGTCTTTTCCACCTCCTGAATGCACATCTGGTATTCCTCATTCTTGCGGGTATTGGACTGGAGAGTCTTCATCTTGCCGATGTAGGAGCGCTTGTTTTCAATCGTTCCTTCCACGTCCCGTATGTCCTTTTCAAGGCCGGCGACCTCCTTCTTGGCGTCCAGAGCCTTCTGCTTGATGGCCTCCATTTGCCGGAGAAGGCGCGTTCTTTGTTCCGGCAGGGCGGCCAGTTCCTTGCGGAGCCTGGCAATGCGCGCATCCTTTTCCTGCAGGATCAGCAGCTGGTCTAAGTCGGCATGATTCATCGCCTGCCAGCCTACCATGCGGGGAGGGAGCGGAAAAGATTTTTTCACGGATGCCGGGAGACCGGACATACATGCCTTCGGATTTGAACGTCCGCGCCGTCCGGAAAGGTGCCAATGGCTGCCGTTTCCATGGAAATCACGAGTTTTCGCCCGGTTCCTGCGGAACAATCAGGAAACGGCCGTCCGGAAAAAGGCAGAAGACCTCCGGAAGAGGTCGGCAGGGGCCGTTTTCCGGAGAAACGAGAGGTACCGTCATGCACGGAATGCTGCGGGAGGGAGCTGCGTCCAGATGCCGGTGGCCGAGTGCTTCCAGAAGAGCCCTCTGCTGCTCCGGCGTGCTGCCCGCCCGGGAACGGGAGGCGGCCAGTTCCGCGAACTGCCCGGCGATTTTGTCCTCCTTCTGGCGGCGCTGCCATGAGGTAAGAAGACAGAAGACGAGTATCAGCAGGACAACCGCCAGAAAGAGGATGAAGGAATGACTGCGGGGAGGCATGAAAAGGGGGAGGCTGCCCTTCAACATAGGGAGGCGCGTCTTCCGCTCAACGAAAAAAGTGAAAAAAATCTTAGAACGTCAGGATGGTCTGCACGCGGAAGACGCTGGCATTGCTGGTATCGTTCCTGCCTGCCGGGTTGGAAATCCACAGCAGGGAGGGCTGAATCAGGAAATAGGGAGTGA
Organism: Akkermansiaceae bacterium; assembly: GCA_021202525.1. Classification (GTDB taxonomy): domain Bacteria; phylum Verrucomicrobiota; class Verrucomicrobiia; order Verrucomicrobiales; family Akkermansiaceae; genus Akkermansia. The sequence continues at coordinate 13,591 of JAJQCV010000114.1, forward strand.
CGGAGATGTTGTAATGGCACTCCATGACCACTTCCTTTTTGTTCCTGTCCCGGCCTTCCGCCATGCTTCCGTCGTCCGGGCGGGTGACCGCCAGCGCCATGCCGAACTGGTTGGCTTCCCCCTCCGAACAAATTCCCAGATGCTGGAGGGGTTGGCTGCATACGAAACCGCCGGACCACTGGACAGCCGCGCCGCAGAAGTTGTCCCGCGTGGAGTCGCTCCAGCCCGCACGGCAGAAAACTTTCCAGGGGCTGGAACCCAGCTGTTGTTCCGCGTTTACGGCTATTCCGGCCACAGTATGCAGATTCTTCCGTTCCTCACCTTCCGGCAGTTCGTTAATCCGTGCCACAAAGGGAGTCAGCTTGACGGCTCCGGAATCATGTACCCATCCGAGTTCCGCCAGCAGGTTGAAATTCTTGCCGTCCGTCCGTTTCAGGGGAGAAGCGTTTTGGGGGCAGCTGGTAAAGCTGCCGCCCAGCATGGCGTACCACTGGTCGTGGAACTGGTGCTGGATGACCAGCCCCAGGTTGGAATCCGCCATCGGAATGGTCTGGTTGTTGACGAAGGGAGACGCGCAGAACTGCCCGAATGAGGAGTTGGCGTAGCTGTTGGTATCAAAATAATTCGTCTGGTTCACCACTCCGGCCACCAAAGCGCTTTTTCCCCGGTTGAAGGATTGGAGCAGCGCTATTTCAGGCAGAAAGAAGATTCTTTCCCCGAAAATATCCGTATGGGTGTCTCCCGTCAGGCCGATGGCGTCGTTCATGTTGCCGCCCCGCCAGGTGCGGCCGTTCAGGGCGGCGGAGCCTGAAAGTTCCAGTTTCAGCCAGGTATCCTCCTGCCGCGGGGATTTGACGAGGCGGTAGTTGGCGTGGGCGTGCAGCAGGTACCAGAGCTGGGTGCCGGGTTTGCCGGGCGCCGGGTTGTGGATGGAATTGTAGGAAAAGGCATTTTCCACCAGGAATTCCAGCCCCGCCTTGTAGGCGCGGGTGTGCAGACCGCCCAGGGTGCGCGTGAGGACGTCGTTGGGGATGGGGGCGGTTTCGTCCCCATAATCCGCACCCAGCAGATTGATATCCGTCAGAAGCTGTGCCTGGGGTTCCGGTCCGGAAGATTGGAGCATGTCCGTGCCGGCCTGTCTCCCTTGGGCGGCAAGGGTGCCCAAAAGGCTGAGAATGATGAGTGTTCGGTGCATGGCTGTATGATAGAGTTTCATGTGGGGAAAGAGAGCGGCAGTGTGAACGGAGCCTGCATATCCTACGGGAAATTCCCTCCGGCGGAAAAGAAACAAATCCCCCCGTTTGAGTCATGACACAGGGAGAGATTTCTCCCGTAAACAAGGTGTTCCGTCCCCGGGCGCGGAAGAAAAAACTCGGCGAAACGCGCGCGGATGCTCCGTCAGAGGCCGAGGGCTTCCTTCTGCCAGTTCAGCAGGGTGGCCCTGCCTTTTTCCTTGTCTTCGGCGATGGCTTCCAGGGAGGCGCGGGTAATCAGGAAGGAGCCTTCAATGTCCAGTTCTTCCGCCTTTTCATCCCTTATCTTGCAGAGACGGGCTAGGTTGGCTTCAAACTGTTCGGAATGCTGGCGGCGCTGGATGTGGGGACGGCACGGATAGTCGTCTTCGTCCAGCAGGTAGAATTTCTGCACGGTGTCCGTGAACCGGTTGCGCCTGTGGGCGTGGAAGCGGGGAGAGGGGGAAACGGGCCTCTGTTCCTGCAGGGCCATGCTCCACTGGATCAGGTCCGCATTGGAACAGACCATGAAGGAGGGCCTGTCCCAGCTTTTGGCTTCGGAATCCCGCCAGGCCCACAATTCCCGGAGGGCAGCCAGCCCCTTCCTGTTCAGCTTGCCGCTGCCCTGGATGCGCCAGGGGTCCGGATGGCCGGTCAGGTAGCGTTCCCGCGCGCGTTCCATGGAATGGCGGCAAATCTCCTCAAACCAGCCCACGCGGCCTTTTTCCCGGAGGGCGGCCATCAGCTTGTCCGCCATGTCCAGCATGTAATTGACGTCGTTCAGGGCGTAGGTGACCATGGTGGGGGAAAGGGGGCGCCGTGCCCAGTCCGCCTTCTGGGAGGACTTGCTCAGCGTGACGCCGTGGAAGTGTTCCACCAGGGCGGCCAGCCCGAACTGGCGGAATCCCAGCAGGCGCGCCGCCGTCTGGGTGTCCCAGATCATGGCGGGCAGCGTTTCCCACGCGCGCTGGAACAGGCACATGTCATAATCGGCGCCGTGCATCCATACCTCCGTGTCCCGCAGCCAGTTGTAAAACGGGCTCATGTCCTCAATGGCGAGGGGGTCGATCAGGCAGGAACCCGTTTCATCGGCATACTGGATCAGGCAGATTTTTTCCTGATAGCGGTGCAGGCTGTCGGCTTCCAGATCCAGGACAACCCGTCCTTTTGGCTGTGCGGCAGCGCGTTTGCGCCATTCCAGTAGTTCCTCTTTCTCGCTGATCATTTTGTTGTAATCGGGCGGAATTGAACCATGTATCCGGGCGGGGGGGCAACTGGAAATGCAAAAAAAGTGACGATGGGACAATGATGTATTGCCTATTCCCCGAAAATAGGGCACGAAGAAAGGCGTATGGAAGAGGAAGCAGCAGGCGCCGAACGCAACCACGGGGAACAGCCCCTGGAAGAACTGATGAAACGCTGGAATCTGACCAACCATGATCTGGTCGCCATTTCCACGGAGCAGCTCACCCACAAGCAGGTCCAGAAAGCCCGCCAGGGGCGGCAGCTTACGCTGAAAATGATGCAGAAAGTGTGCCGTGCCCTGAACGTGGCCATCTGGGAAAAGCTTACCCCGGTCCAGAAGGAGCAATACTTCGAGTACATGCACAAGCACGTATTCAGTTATGCCAAGGGGTATGATCCCGCCTGGAAGGACCCGAACCTGAACATGATGGCCTGAGGTTCCCTTTTCCGCTGTGCAAGTCCGGGAATCTCCGCATGTTGCACGTTCATGACTCCAGGTCGGGCGGCATTTCCCGCATGCTGTTTTTAATTTGAATCCAGGGAACTGGGGAGGGCGAATTCCACCTTCTATTTTCCCTGAAATGATGCTTTTACGGGAAAAGGTGTGTACAAGAGCCTTTTTCCCTCAGCATCAGGATGGGGGACTTTCCTACCTTCACCGTCTCTTTCGCGACCGCTTCCGTTCCCGGATTCAGAGCTGGAAAAGCGGTGTGTAAAAAATCCGGAAACCGCGGAGACATGAGCGGTTCCCGGAAAAAAATGGGGGGTGGAGATTCCGTTATTCGGCGGATTTGGCCTGCTGCCAGCGGGCTTCCATCGCGTCCAGGTCCGCCTGGTCCAGTGTGAGGCCGTCCCTGTTCAGCAGACGTTCCATTTCATTGAAACGCCGTTCGAACTTTTTGTTGGCGCCCGCCATGGCCACTTCCGGGTCTATCCCCTTTTTGCGGCACAGGTTCACCACGGAAAACAGAAGGTCCCCCAGCTCTTCCGTGATGCGCGGGTCTTCTTCCGGCAGGGGCAGGATTTCCTCGCATTCAGCCGTTTCTTCCTTCACCTTGTCCAGGGCTCCCTGGGCATCCGGCCAGTCAAATCCGGCTTTCGCGGCTTTTTTCTGAAGTTTCCAGGCCCGGAGAAGGGCGGGCAGCCCCTTGCCAGTGCCGTGCAGGTAGGGGGTGGCTTCCGCCCCTTTTTCCTGTCTTTTGATCTTGTCCCACTGGCTCAGGACGGCGTCCGTCGTGTCCGCCCGGGAGCTGGCGAATACGTGGGGGTGGCGGCGGATGAGCTTCTCACTGACCTCTGCGGCCACGTCATTGAAATCGAACCGCCCGTTTTCCTGGGCGATTTCCGCATGAAAAACGACCTGAAGCAGCACGTCGCCCAGTTCCTCCCGCATCTGTTTCCAGTCGTCCCTTTGGATTGTGTCCACAGCCTCGTACGCTTCCTCAATCATGTTGGTAATCAGGGATTTGTGGGTCTGCTCCGCGTCCCAGGGGCAGCCTTCCGGCGCGCGGAGGCGCTTCATGATAAAGATGAGGCGCTGCATCTGGAGGGCAGGCTCGTGGCATTCAATCATTTCAGTGTCGTTCATGACAGGGGCCATACTAATCCCGCGGGGGCGGATGACTAGCAAAAATTCCGCTTTACCCGGAAGGAATCTCCCTGCACACTCGCCCGCATGGAAGTTCACACGTGGAAAGAACGCACGGATGAAGGAACCCTGGTGTACAGGGCATGCCACCACGCCAACAAGTGGAAGCTGGAATGCGCCCCCAAGGTGGGCCGTGCGGAACGCGACGATGTGGAATGGGAACAGGTGGAATTCACGCGTGACCTTTGGGTTACCCTGCGCGACCTGCTGTGGCGCAAATACCAGCGCAAGCGCTGCCCGTGGCGCCTGATTGAGGCTATCGACAAGCTTCTGGAAGACATGCCGGAGGAGGAGTCCGCCGTCTCTCCGGACGCGGAGAATGAATAGCGGGCTTTCCCGGAAGCTTTTGATACGCGGAGGAATGCTGGCGGGAATGTTCAGGGAATGGTCTTCCTGGGTATATCCCTTTGTCTGTGAGCTGTGCGGCTGCGGCAGCCCGGATGAAAGGTACGTCTGCCCGGCATGCCAGGAGCGTTTTACTTCCATAGAGCCGCCCTTCTGCGCCGTCTGCGGGGAACCGGCGGAGGGCTCCTTCATCCCCGGCGGGATGTGTTCCCGCTGTGCGGAGGACGCCCCTTCCTTTGAGGAGGCGCGCGCCGTGTACGTCAATGACGGGGAACTGAGGGAACTGCTTCTTTCCTTCAAATATGCCGGAGCCCTGCACCTGGCCGGGACCTTTGCCGGGATGATGGCGGAAGCCGTGCGCGGGAACCGCCACTGGTTCGGAGGTAGGGAGCGCCTGCTGGTTCCGGTTCCGATGCATCGGCGCAAACTTGTCCGGAGGGGATACAATCAGGCGGAGGAACTGGCCGTATTGCTGGGGAAGGAGCTTGGCTGGGCCGTCGCCCGTGTGTTGAAACGCCTGCCGGACCGGATGCCCCAGGCAAGCCTGGCACGGGAGCAGCGCCTCAGGCACGCCCGGAAAATATACGGCGTGCGTGAAAGCAAATTGAAACATTGTCCCGTCAGGGGCCGGGACGTTCTTCTGGTGGACGACGTATTCACCACCGGAGCCACGGCGGACGCCTGCTCCCGCCTGCTGCTCTGCGCCGGAGCTTCTTCCGTCTGCGTGCTGACCCTGGCGCGCACGCACCATGCATGGCATGGCTGAACCGGAATTTTCTTTCAAGCCCACTTCATCCTTCCTACAATGGAACCATGAATCCGGAGCTGGCGTTTCAAACGGAAGACGAGGTCATGTTTTATGATACGGATTGCGGAGGCGTGGTCCACAACCTGGCCTATCTGCGCATGATTGAAGCCTGCCGCACCAAACTGGGGGCAAAGCTGGGGATGGATTATAAAACCATGGGCGACCTCCAGCAGTTCACCGTGGTGGTGCGCCATGAAATCGACTATGTTCGGCCTGCCGTGCTGGGGGATACGATTGTGACGACGGGGTGGCTTGAGTCCGTGGAAAGAGCCAGTTTCTGGTGTGATTTCGAGATGCGCCGCGCTTCCAACAACGATTTGCTGGTGAGGGCGCATCAGAAGCTTGCCTTCGTGCAGATGCCCCAGGGCCGTCCCGTACGCATTCCGGCGGAATGGCGCACCCGGTGGCAGGCGTGCATGGAGTCCTGATTTTTTTCATTCCGTGCTCCATTTTGCTCTTGCCATGCGTGGAAAGGTGGTGTTTACTGCTCCCGCCCTTCCAGCAAGGGTAAAGTGCTTGGGTAGCTCAGTTGGTAGAGCAGTAGACTTTTAATCTATTGGTCCCGGGTTCGAGTCCCGGTCCAAGTACCATCTCTTTTCCAAATTGAAACTCCGCAGGGAATGATTCCCCGCGGAGTTTTTTATCGGCTGCACGGGCTGCGCCGGAAGGCTTATGAAAATGTTCCGCAAGACCCTGTTTTCCGAATGGACCGGCGGCCTCGGGCGTCAGGCGCAGGAATCCCGGTCTTCCGGAAAATCCGGGCGGCTTGTCTTTCCGGCTACGCTTTTTTCTATTTTATGGAATAGCAGAAAGTGGTTTTTCAAGTGATACAGCCATGATTTGATGACGGCCAGTTCGTGGTCTTCCAGAACCACGGGCGGAGACAGAAGCGGGGTTTTCTTCACGGCCACTTCAATCAGGCCGACGATTTCATTCCTCTGGCACACCACGGGGACGGCAATGTATTGCAGATATTTTTTCTCCGGAGGCTGGTTGCGCTTGCGGAAGAAAAAGCGCGCCACCTGCCGGGGCGTGGAGAGAACCAGGGGATTGAGACGGCGCTCCATGAATAGCTGTTCATCCAGCATGGAAGGGGTATGGGTGACGGGCCGCGGCAGTTGCGCCAGGATGGACGGAATGTCGTCATTATGGTCTCCCTGGGCGTATCCCGCTACGCTGAGCAGGGTCTGACCTTCCGTCTTTTCCGCCTTGATGTAGAGCACCTCGAAGATGAGGGATTTTTTATATTCCGCCAATGCGGCGGCAATCGTGGAGCACAGAAAACTACTCCCCTGGCTGAAGTCCCATGGCATTTCCCGTGAGCCGTCCAGTCTGTTGGCAAAGTTTTCATATTCCTTGCTGAGGGCGGTACATGCCTTTTCATAGAGGGCTGCCGTCTGGCGTTTACGGATGCAGGACTGTTCTTCCTCATCCCCTTTTTTATTGAGCATGAGCTGGCATTCCACATGCCAGACGATGAAGGCAAGACCCAGTATGATGAGAATAATGATTTTTCCAGTATGACCGTTTTCTATCGGCGTACCGCCGACGATGGAGATGAAGACTACCAGAATGGGCTGGAATATGTTCGCTTTTTTGAGGAAAGAGTTATTGGTTTCTTTAGACATGGCGACATGCAGGAGAGAGGAAATTCAAGGGGGCATTCTGCACAAAATACATTTAAAAAAATCTTCGGTGCTTATGTTTCAAAAATATTCCATATTGTAAAAATAATTTAAGATTTGAATATGAAGAATGAAGCGTTCATCTGAAAGAAGACTTATGAAAGTTTAATTAAACTGTATTTATAATCAATGAGTTTTTCTTAATTTAGAAGTATTCTAATACTCTATCATCTTGAAAGGGAATGCTTCTGTAGTTTCAATAATTGTTAGAAAAAAGGAAGAATTGTCGGTTTTGGAAACGCAGCGGTAAAAACAGGCCGCATTCTTGCAACTTTTGCAAGGGAAGGGAAGAAGATCGGCAGGCTGTTTGTCAAGGGAAACTGCGCGATGCACACTTGACGGAACAGCAGTTTTTTCATGAATTCCGGTCCAAGGGGGCTTTTTATGAGAATTATTGAGAATGAAAATATAAGGGGTGATGGAATTGCGGAGGAATCACTGATCTTGGGCGTGATTCTCCCCTTTCTTTCTTCATGTCTCCGGGCAGTGAGGAAATCTTGTCAGGTGGACAGTATCTCCGGAAAGCTCGTTAGGATAAAGCAGGGAGGCAGGGTAGTCTTGCAAGGGATGTGGGCTGCTTTTCATGGAACCGCGAATAAATTTCGTTTTCTGCAAATTATTCACTATTCCGTGAATTTTGATTTGGGTAAAGTAACGAGAAAGGTATTTTTTGCGCTGTTTCTTCTTCCTTGGAGTCCTGTACATCTGTTGTTCCGGGGAAGATAGCGCTTGCATGAACGTTCAGACGGGGGCGGTGTTTTTTCCGGAAGAACCGCGCTTTCGGAAAAGCCCGTTTCTACGTTTTCCGGTGAAAGGCAGAAGTTCCGGAGATTTGTTTAATAATGCCGCTTTCTTTAACGGTAACTTCTTCTGGATGTGTTCCGGGTGTCCGGGGAAACAGTTTCCGGAGAGTTTCCAGTAAGGACTGTCCGAAAGGGGAATGGTTCCGGACCAATCACGATTTTTCCTCAAAAGGCGTTTCAACCGGGGAGGCCGGAAAAGGGTGGTGTTCCGGTCCTGGCAGGCTTTTCCTGACTTGCGGGAGTGGGGGGATTATTCGGCATGCGTTTCCTGCGCCCACTTCCTGTACTGCCCGGAGAGTTGTTCCACCATAGCCTTGTGTTGGGGAGCCAGGTTGTTCTGTTCCGTCCTGTCCCTGATGTCGTAAACCTGCCAGGGACCCCGGTTGGGAGCCACCAGCTTGAATTTGTCCGTCAGGGCGGCGCGGTTTCTCTGGTGCTCCCAGAAGATGGTGCGGGGAGGGCAGGTGTTGGGAATGCTGTCCCATACCTTTTCCGGCGGAATGGAAGCGGGTTTGGACCAATAGGAGTTGAGCGGCTTGCCGTCCATGTGGCCGGGAACGGGCAGTTGGGCCCAGGTGAGGCAGGTAGGGGCGATGTCCTGGAGCAGGAACGGGGCGTGGTAGCGGGTTCCGGGGCGCAGGGCCTTGGGGTAGCGGATGATGAAGGGGGCGGAGAGGCCGCCGTCAAAGGTCTCAATCTTGTACTGGCGGTAGGGTGTGTTGGATACGGCCGCCCACATGGGGCCGTAGCCGTCCCGGCAGCCGACTTCCCCCAGCGGGCCGATGGGTAGCGCAGTTTTTTTGTTTTTGTTGTTTTGCGGCATTTCCGCTGTTGCGCCGTTGTCCGACAGGAACATGACGATCGTGTTGCCGCTGAGATGGTGGCGTTCCAGGGATTCCAGAATTTTCCCAATGCCCCGGTCCATGATGGAGATTTGCGCGGCGTAGGTAGCCATGCATTCGGCTATGTATTCCTTGCGTTCCGCAGAAGTTTTTTCATAGCCGGCCTGATTGAATTTGTTGTGCATCCCCAGCCTGGCGGAAGGAGGGACGATGCCCAGGCGTTTCTGGCTTTCCAGCCGTTTGGCGGCAATGGAGCCGGGAGATTTGCCTTCATACAGGGGCAGCATTTTTTCTATTTCCCCCCTGGGGGCCTGAAGGGGGGTATGCGGGGCCGTGTAGGCCACATAAAGGAAGAAGGGAGTTTTTGCCTTGGCTGCATCGTCAATGTAGGCCAGGGCGGTTTTGGTGATGTCCTCCGTCATGTAGAAGTCATCGGGCAGGTCTTCCGGCTTGAGCAGCCTGCCGTCTTCTCCGAAGGGGCGGTCCGGCATGGGCTTGTAATAGTCCGCCGCGCCGCCCAAAAGGCCGCGGTAGCGGTCGAAGCCGCGGTCCCACGGGTAGGTTCCCCGGACTTTTCCCAGATGCCATTTTCCGGACAGGTAGGTGCGGTAGCCGGCTTTTTTCAGCAGTTCCGGCAGGGTGGGAATGTCCGGCTTCAGGCGACCCCGGTAGCCGGGGCGGCCGCTGTCGTCGTCCAGCAGGCCCACGTCCACCTTGTGGGGCTCGCACCCGGTCATGATGGAGGCGCGGGAGGGGGAGCAGCGGGAGGCCGTGTAGCACCTCGTGGCCTGCATTCCCTGCCTGGCGAGGGAGTCGATGCTGGGGGTGGGTATTTCAGAACCGTAGCAACCCAGATCGGACCAGCCCATGTCGTCGGCCAGGATGAGGACGATGTTGGGCTGGGCGGCGCAGACGGTTTGCAGAGAGAGGAAGGCTGTTGCCGCACAGGAAATAAGCCGGATCAGACAACGCATGATGAAGGTATAGGGAATCATGTGGGGGAATAAAAGCATTTTCTGCCTGCTTTCTTTATGGCGGCTCAACGAGGAACGGGAGGAGCATGCCGGCGGTGCGCCGGAATGGGAAAGACACGCGGGGAATCGGCGTTAGGATTCAGTCCGTGCTACCACCACAGAATGGCGCAAAGCAGGATGGCGGCCCCATAGGCCATGCCGCCCAGGCACAGGGGAGTCCACCAGGAGGGTTTGGAACAGATTTTGTTGACCATGTCCCGGTAGAGGTAGGGTTTTCCTATCCAGAGGAGGGAGAGGAAGATGACAATGTAGCACCAGACGGGGATGAGCAGACGCGTGACCGGATCTTTCAGATAGGCGGCAAAGAGGAGGGGGGAGGCCACCATCAGCCCGAAGAGGCCGAGAGCCCGCGGGAAGAGCAGGTTTTTTACCTGGGTGATCATCAGGACCAGAAAGACGGGGCAGGCAAGCTGGAGCAGCCAACGGATGCCCTCGAATTCCGCCAGATCCACGCGGAGGGAACTCAGGATTCCCAGCCCCTGGGGAGCCACGAGCAGGAAGAACCAGAACAGGCCCGCCGCCAGCAGAATCTGGGCGAGCAGATGGTTGCGCGGAGAAGCCAGCAGAAACGCCTGAGTTTGCTGTCTTTTCACCAGGGCGAACAGATGGCCGAGCAACAGAACGGAACCCAGGACATACCCCGCCACATGCAACGGTATCATTTCATACGGATGCTCAAAGGAGGTGTACGGGTTCATCTGAACGCTAACCTTAATGATTATCCCGTATTCGTAAAGGCGAATCAGCGGGAGAAGGAAGAAAATTCCATCACTTTCCGCCTTCCGGACCGCGGAACGGCCCTTCCGGCAGGGAAAAAGAGTTTCTTACGAGTCCTTGGTGACTTTTTCAAACGTGGGGTCGTCAACTGGCGCTATTTTCCCGTCTGCGTAAAGTACCATGATAGCTCCCTGGTGGCGTTCCAGAGCAGGAACCACGATTTCATCAAAGTCCTGCGAGGTGATGACGCTGCGGCCGTCAATGGGGTTGCCGTCGCTGAGCCACGGCTTGTTCCTCAGGGCCTGGCCGCGGGCCACGTTCATGGGACGTCCCTTCCGGTTGTCCAGCCAGCTGGTATAGGAGACGGTGTCCGGTCCGGCGGGCTGGTTGGAGTCGTTGGAGTTAAAGTAGGTAAGGTGCTTGTCATTCTTGCAGCGGAAGGTGTCCGGGAGCGTGTGGGGCTCCTTGTCCGTGAGGGGGATCAGGTCCGGCTGGCCGGCGTTGACGATGGGGGCTAGGGCGTTCCACCAGTTACGGCAGGCCTTGGCGCTCAGGAGGCTGTCCTTCATGCCGCTGGAGGGAAGCTTGCCCCCGTTCTGGGCTGCGAATTCCTTGCCCCAGTCGCTCAGCCTGTGAAGATTGTCCGTGCAGCGCGTCCGTGCAGCCGTTTCCGTGGCGTGGGAATATACCGTGTAGGAAATGCCCGACAAAAGGGCGAGAATGGCGATGACCACGAGAACTTCAATGAGCGTGAAACCTTTGCTGCGTGAGGTAAATGAGCGGGCTTTCATGATTTCCTGCCATTGTACATGATTGTCGCCGCTTGAAAAGCCAGAAACTGTTTCCGCAGGTGAAAAGCCGCGCCTGTTTCCAATAGGCTGCATGGGCGGCTGTCCTGATGGCAAGTGAGTGTCTTACGGAATATTCCGACGGGATATTACCGGGAGCCCGTCCCCGGATATGACACAGGGAAAGACGGGGCTTCCTTCCCCCACATAGGAACGTGCCTGTCCGCAGGGAGGCCGGGGCATTCTTTCCATGTGAGGCATGGGCGCCGTGCCGCGCAGGGACCCCTTACCAAACCGCGCATCCGGGACGGACATGGCGGAGGCATGTTCTCCGGAAACGGAAAAGGCCGGTCCCGTGGAGGAACCGGCCTGGTGGTAAACAGGAATGGTGCGAGACCGCTTATTTGGCGGCTGTGACCAGCGCGGCGAAGGATTCCGGCTTCAGGGACGCGCCGCCCACCAGGGCGCCGTCAATATCCGGCTGGGCCATGAGCTCTTCCACGTTTTCCGGCTTTACGGAACCGCCGTACTGGATGCGTACCTTGGCGGCGGTGTCCGCGCCGAAGACGTCCGCAACGACCTTGCGGATGAAGGCGTGCGCTTCCTGGGCTTCCTTGGAAGTGGCGGTCAGGCCGGTGCCGATGGCCCAGACGGGTTCATAGGCGATGACCAGGTTGGCGACTTCTTCCGGCGTCAGGTCCTTGAGGCCGCCCTTGAGTTGGATTTCCAGCACGGGTTCCAGGATGCCTCCCAGGCGTTCGTCCTTGGTTTCTCCGATGCAGAAGATCGGGGTGATTCCGGCGGCGATGGCCTTCTTGATCTTGGCGTTGATGATGGCGTCCGTTTCACCGAAGTACTGGCGGCGTTCGCTGTGGCCGAGCACCACGTATTTGAGGCCCAGCTCCTGGAGCATGCTGGTGGAGATTTCACCGGTGTAGGCTCCGTTGTCGTACTGGGAAACGTTCTGGGCGCCGATGGCGATGCATCCGCAGCCGCCCAGGGCGTTCAGCACGGAGGGGATGGTGGTGAAGGGAGGAACGATCACGGTGTCGCAGGCGACGTCCTTCCCCTTGAGGATGGTTTTGAAGCTTTCGATGAATTGGGCGCCTTCAGCGGGGCCGATGTTCATCTTCCAGTTGGCGGCAATAATTGGTTTGCGGGACATAAATGGAATGAATTAATCAGGAGCAGGCATTGTTGACAAATCGGGGCCGAGGTCAAGCACAGATCAAGAGGGCCGCGTATGCCCCGTCCGATTTTTCCTCCTGCGGAAGGACGAGTTTTTCTTCCTTCAGGGTCCATTCCGGATGGTCCTTCAGGAATTCCCGGACCAGCAGTCCGTCTTCCTCCGCGTCAATGGAACAGGTGGAATAAACAAGCCTTCCTCCCGGTCTGACGGCGCGGGAGGCGTTTTCCAGAATGCTCCGCTGGAGGGCGGCCAGCCGCCGGATTTCCTCCGGATTCAGGCGCCAGCGTACATCCACGCGGCGCTGGATGACGCCCGTGTTGGAGCAGGGCACGTCCAGCAGCACGGCGTCGAAACGCTTTTTCCATTCCGGAGGGCAGGGCTGGACCCAGTCCGCCTGGGCCGTGACCACGGAGGAGGAGCCGTACCTTGCCAGATTTTCCCGCAGGACAGGCAGACGGTGTTCGTGAAGATCCGTGGCGGTGAGGCGTGCTTTTCCTCCGGTGGCGGCGATGATGGCTGCGGATTTTCCTCCAGGGGCGGCGCAGGCGTCCAGGATTTCCTCATCCGGCTGCGGCGCCAGCAGGTCGATGGCGTAGCGGGTGGAGGGGTCCGCTACATACAGGGCGCCGGCGTTGATGTCTTTCAGCGGCAGGAGGCCTTCCACAGAGAACCAGCCGGGAGCGCCGCCGAGCGGGACGAGGCCCTCCGGGGTTTCATTCAGGGGAATGAGGGAATTGGCGCGTACATAGAGCCGCGGCGTGGTGTTGTTCCATTGAAGGAGTTTCCGGGCGGCTTCCGGCCCGAACTGGGCCGTCCATTTTTCCACAAGCCATCGCGGGGTGGAATAAAGGATGTGGAGGGGGAGTTTTTCCCGTTCCGCCAGAATGGCTTTTTCCTTCCTCAGCACATTGCGCAGGATGCCGTTGACCACCCCCCGCAGGCGGGACGGCGCCAAATTGACGGTTTCATAGACGGCGGCATGGTCTGCCATGCCCAGCAGAAAGAGCTGGCACAATCCCAGTTGGAGAATGAGCCGCACGTTCATGTCCAGCCTGCCCTGGCGCAGCGTGCCGATGACGTGGTCCAGCCAGCTCTGGTTGCGCAGAACGCCGAAGACCAGGGCCTGTACCAGATGTCTGTCCGCCGGGGACAGGGAGAGCCGCGAACATTCCCGGTCCACAAGGGTTTCCGCAAAGGCGCGGCCTTCGTGCCAGCGCGTCAGGCAGGCCAGGGCGGCCTGGCGCGAGTTGGAGAGGTTGCTGTTCACCGGGGCACTCTACCTGCGGAATGGGGAAGTTTCAACCAGCAAAAAAGCGGAAAGGAACGGAAAGTTGCGGAGATTTCCCCTTATTGCCTGTCTTTCCGCGGACTGCCCACTTCCTTTTTGTAGATGGCCTGAAGCCGTTCCAGTTGTTTGGGCTGTTTTTCCGCCAGATTGTTCCTTTCTTCCGGGTCCCTGCTGATCTGGAACAGGAGCCACTGGCCGTTTTTCCTGGTCAGTTTCCAGCCGTCCCCGGTGATGATTGTGTGGTCAATGACAATGTAGTCCCTCAATTTGCCCGGTTTGCCCATCAGCATGTTTTTGTAGGAAACGGCATCCTTGCCCGCAGGCATGCGGATTCCCGCCAGGTCGGCAAAGGTGGCCATGTGGTCGTAATTGGCCACCAGGCTGTGGCAGACTTTTCCGTGCGGGAGGGTTCCGGGCCAGGAAACGATCATGGGTACGCGGATGCCCCCTTCATGGTTGGTCCATTTCAGGCCCGCCATGTTGACCATGGCGTTTTTCAGGCCGATTTTCCCGCGGTTGCCGCGGAAGACGTCCAGCAGTTCCCCGCTCCCGTCCACCACGCCGCCGTGGTAGTCGAGGCCGCGGCCGCGCCCCTTGTCCGTGCGGTAGTAGATTTCATGCCCGTTGTCGGATGCGAAGATGATCATGGTGCGTTTTTCCAGGCCCAGCTTGTGCACCTGGGAGACGATGGCCCCCACCTGCCTGTCCAGCTTGTCCACCATGGAGGCGTATTCCTCCGCCGCCGCGCCGCATTCCTTGTTGCCGCCGGAGGCGTTGGCGTAGGCCTTGCGTATTTCAGGGTTTCCGGCATAGATGTTTTCCGCGGGGGGGATGTCCACCGGCCCGTGGGGAAGGTTGGTGGAGAAGAAGATGAACATGGGCTTTTTGCGGTTTTCCTCCATGAACTTGAGGGTTTCCTGCAGCATGGCGTCCGGGGCGTAGGTGACTTTGCCCTCCCGGCTGCCGCGGCGTTTTTCCGTGGCGCCCCGGGAGTAGTTTTCCGGCGTTTTTCCTGCATCGGCGTGCGTGTTTCCTTCCAGAGGCAGGCGTTCCCCGTTTTTCCAGAGGAAGGAAGGATAGTAGCCGTGGGCGCGCACGTGGTCCATGTAGCCCACGTAATGGTCCCATCCGTGGCGCTGCAATTCCTCGTGCCAGGTGGTGAAGCCCCAGTCCAGCTTGCCGAACTGGGCCGTGACGTAGCCGGCCTTTTTCAGCATTTCCGGGAGGAATACTTCCTGCGGGGTGGGCTTGATGCCTGCCCTCCGGGCTGCCTTCTGTTCAAATTCCTCATTGCTCCAGCCTTGTTTTTCCGCCGTGATGACCAGTCCGCCGGGCGTTTCCGAGTAGGATTTGGAGTGGCTGTCATGCACGCCCATGAGCAGGGAGGCGCGTGCCGGGCAGCAGTACTGGCTGCTGTAACACCTGGTGAACATGATGCCCTGTTCGGCGAGGCGGTCGATGTTGGGCGTTTTGACGAGACTTCCGCCGTAGCATCCCAGCAGGCCCATGCCCATGTCGTCCGCATAAATGAGGATGATGTTGGGTTTGGGAGGGGTTACGGCTGCCTGGGAGAGGCCGGCAGTCATCAAAAGGGCTGCCTGCAGGAAGAGTTGCAGGAAAGTGTGCATCATGAATAGTACGGCAGGGACAATTCCCTCTATCAATAAATAAAAAGCCGCCCGGAAAATACTTTTCCGGGCGGCTGGCAAGATGCCGGGGGCTTTAGTGCCCGTAAGGTTTGTTGACGCGGCTGAATTGCTTCAGGCGCAGGCCGTTGAGGTGGATGAAGCCTTCGGCGTCGTCCTGGTTGTACAGTTCTTCATGACCGCCTTCCATGGTGGCGATTTCTTCGGAGTACAGGGACTGCGGGGAACGGCGCCCGGCGTACATGACGTTGCCCTTGTAGAGCTTCAGGCGCACTTCTCCGTTGACGGTTTCCTGGGATTTGGTGACCAGCGCTTGGATGGCCTCGCGCTCCGGAGCGAACCAGAAGCCGTTGTACACCAGCGTGGCGTATTCCGGAATGAGGGAGTCGCGCACTTTCTGCACTTCGCGGTCCATGGTGATGGTTTCAATGTCGCGGTGGGCCGCCAGCAGGATGGTGCCGCCGGGCGTTTCATAAATGCCGCGGCTTTTCATGCCCACAAAGCGGTTTTCCACGATGTCCACACGGCCGATGCCGTGCTTGCCGCCCAGGGCGTTGAGCACGTACATGACGCCCAGCGGGCTGAGCAGGGTATAGCCGTTGCGTTCGCCGCGGGGGGTGACGTCCAGCTCTTTCAGCAGGCCGGCCAGCCCGTCGTACTGAATGCCGACCACGTCGCCCTTTTCATACAGGAGCTGGATGTATTCGGCCTGGTCCGGGGCGTCTTCCGGAGAAACGGAGAGCTTGTACATTTCACGGTCGGCCGGGGTGGTGCCGTCGTACCAGGTGTCTTCCAGCATTCCCGCCTCAAAGGAGATGTGGAGCAGGTTGCGGTCCATGGAGTACGGTTTTTTCAGGGACTGGCGGATCGGAATGCCGTGGGATTCCGCATAGGCGATCATTTCCGTGCGGCCGGGGAATTGCTTGCGGAATTCGGGGTCGCGCCACGGGGCGATGACCTTGATGTTGGGAGCCAGAGCGTTCACGGCCAGTTCAAAGCGCACCTGGTCGTTGCCCTTGCCGGTGGCGCCGTGGGCGATGGCGTCCGCTCCTTCGCGGATGGCCAGGTCCACCATGTCCTTGGAAATGCAGGGGCGCGCGATGGAGGTGCCCAGCAGGTAGCGGCCTTCGTACAGGGCGTTGGCCTGCATCATCGGGAAGATGTAATTGGTGGCGAAGTCTTCCTTGAGGTCGCCGATGAAACATTTGGAGGCGCCCGTCGCAAGGGCTTTTTCTTCCAGGCCGTCAAGTTCTTCAGCCTGGCCTACGTCCGCGCAGTATGCGATGATTTCGGCATTGTACTTTTCCTTGAGCCACTTCAGAAGAACGGAGGTGTCAAGGCCGCCAGAGTATGCAACTACGATTTTCATGTACGTCAGTGATTAGTGTGCGCGGCCATGATGCCCCATTCCCTTTCCGGTGGAAAGGACAAAATCGTCTTGTGCGGCGTCCTTTTTTCAATATTCCCTTCCGGGACGGGGCAAGGGAGATGGGCGGAGTTTTTGCCTTGATCCGTCAGGGAGGGGATGGGGAGGGAACAGGAAGAAGAAAAGGGGAAGGAGGGAAGGTTCCCGGAAGGGCGGAGAAACGGCGGTTCCGGAGATGGTTAGGAAGAGTTAAGCAATTCCGGACGTCCTTTCCCGGAAGGAGTTTCCCGGCGGCGTATTCCGCGGCCCGTTTGTGGAAGAAACAGGCATTCAGGGTCATAGGTGTATGGCCGGGAAAAGGCCGGATGACATTGAAAACAGCTTGAATTTGATGAAATTGAAAAAAAGCGCTTGATTTTTCACCGCGGGGCCTCTACTTATTCCGCCGAACTTATGGCTAAGAAGAGCTGGATAGCAAGAGACAAGAAAAAGGCTGACACCGTCAAGCGCTACGCAGAGCTGCGCGAGCAATTGAAGGCTGAGAAGGATTATATCGGTTTAACCATGTTGCCCCGCAATGCAAGCCCGACCCGTATGGTCAACCGCTGCCTTGTTTCGGGACGCCGCCGTGCATTCATCCGCCGCTTCAAGCTTTCCCGTATTTCCTTCCGCGAACTGGCCAATGCCGGAATGATCCCCGGTGTGACCAAGTCCAGCTGGTAAGAGGGGAAAAGGTTGCAGCCTTACAAAGATTTTGACGCTAGGCTGATTTTTATTTAGCCTAGCGTTTTGCTATGCCCATATACGAGTATATTTCCGAACACCCCGACGATCCCGAACAGTCCTGTCCGGTGTGCCGCCGCGGTTTCGAATTGCGGAGGCCCGTGGACCGGGCGCCGCTTGAAAAGTGCCTGGTGTGCAAGCACCCGGTGCGCAAGGTGATCAGCCGGGTGAACGTCCCGGAAATCGCCAAGCCCCTGTCCGTTTCCGACGCCAAGGCCGCCGGCTTTACCGTACTGGAAAAACGGGACAAGGGTGTTTATGAAAAATTGTGACGTACAAAGCGTGTGCATGAGAACGGTTTTTCCCGTATTTTAAATTCAACGGAATGAGTGATCCAGACCCTCTGAGTATTCTTGCGGCCTCCGGGGCCGCTGAAGTGCCTGTTATTGAACCGGCGCTGGGTGGGATAGCGCTGGCAATGGCCGGCGTTGTCCTTTTCTTATTATTGAATGCGTTTTTCGTGGCGAGCGAGTTCGCCCTGATGAAGGTCCGCGAAAGCCAGCTGAACGCCGAAGAAGGCGCCACGGCGCGGACGAGGAGGAAGCTGGTCCTTGCCAAAAAGGCGGTCAGGCACTTGGACCTGTATTTGTCCGCCTGCCAGATAGGCATCACGCTTTCCTCCCTGGCCCTGGGCTTTTTGGGCGCTCCGTTCGTGGCGGAGCTGACGGCTCCCCTTCTGTATTCCCTGGGCCTGGAGGCCTCCGCACCCGTTTACTGGGCGGCCCTGGTTCTTACTTTTCTTTTCTTTGCCTGCTGCCATGTGGTTCTGGGGGAATTCCTTCCCAAGTGCATGGCGGTCCGGCATCCCGGCAAGTCCGTCATGGCGGTGGCCCCCCTGCTGCATGCCTTTTACGCGGTGTTCAAGTATACGGGCATTCTCGGCCTGACCAACGGAATCGCCCGGTTTATTATGAAATACCTGCTGGGAATTGATCCCGGCGCGGCGGCGTGCACCGTGCACAGCACGGATGAACTGATGTACCTGGTGGAGGAGAGCGAACGCTCCCGCGAACTGACCCGGCAGGAGGCGGAAATTTCCAAGAACGCCCTTGAATTGAACGATATGTGCGTGAAGGACGTCATGACGCCGCGTTCCGAAGTGGACGTGATGGACCTGACGGCTCCTTTTGAACAGAACTGGGCCCTGGCGCGGGAATCATGGCATACCCGTTTTCCGCTGGTGGAGGGGGACCATCTGGACGAGGTGAAGGGCTGGGTGCACGTGAAGGACCTGCTCAAGCTCGTGGGCCAGGACAATCCGGACCTGATGAGCGTGAAGCGGGAATTGCGCGTGGTGCCGGATACGATGCCCCTGGACAGCCTGCTGACTTTCTTTCTGAAGGAGCACGCCCATTTTGCCCTGGTGGTGGACGAGTTCGGCGATTCCATCGGCCTCGTGTTCCTGGACGACATTCTGGAACAGATCGTGGGCGATGATATTCAGGACGAGTTTGACCGGGAGGAAATGCGGGAATTCGTCAAGACGGGCAAGGATACCTATGCCGTGAACGGCGCCGTCACCCTGTTTGACTTGGCGGACTACCTGCCGGAAATGGATCTGGATTGTCCGGGGGTGACCACGCTGGGCGGCTACATGATCAGCCAGCTGGGGCATATTCCGGAGGAAGGGGAGGAATTGAAGATAGGCCGCTACCGGGCCGTGGTGACGGGATCGGACGGCAGAAGGATCACGCAGATTCTGCTGACCAGGCTGCCGGAGGAACAGGAGGGAAAATAATTCCATGGCGGAAAGATCACACCCGGACATGAGCTTTGAAGAGGAGGCGCGGGCTTCCGGCTTCCTGCATGTAGCCGGGGTGGACGAGGCCGGACGCGGTCCGCTGGCCGGTCCCGTGGTGGCCGGAGCCGTGATTCTGCCGCCGCATCTGGAAGGCCTTCCCGGCCTGAACGATTCCAAACAGCTTACCGCCGCCAAACGGGAAACCCTTTTTGCCGCCCTGCTGGAACGTGCGGACGTGCATTGCTCCGTGGGCATTGCCTCCACGGAGGAGATCGACCGGCTCAATATTTTGCGCGCCACCCATCTGGCGATGGCCCGAGCCGTAGAGGGGCTTTCCCTGCGGCCGGATTTCTGCCTGGTGGACGGGCTGCCCGTGAAGGGGCTTCCCGTGCCGCACCGCGCCATTGTGAAGGGGGACGGCAGAAGCCTGTCCATCGCCGCCGCCAGCGTTCTTGCCAAGGTAACGCGCGACCGGATGATGACGGAGGCGGACGCCGAGTTTCCGCAGTACGGTTTTGCAAAACACAAGGGGTATGGTACCAAGGTTCACATGGAGGCCCTGCGGAAGCATGGGCCTTGTCCGCTGCATCGCCGCTCGTTTGCGCCTGTTTCACAGATGGAACTGTCCCTGCCTGAATAGGGCGGGGCGGGGTACGGACTGGCTGGGCGCTTACGGGGAGCTGGCTGCGGCCTCCTTCCTGCGCGCGGCTGGTTGTTCCGTTTTACGGAGGAATTGGCGTCCCGTCCGCGGTGGGGAGATTGATTTGGTGTGCCGTGACGGAGCCTGTCTTGTTTTTGTGGAGGTGAAGACGCGTACGCACGGCGGCTATGGAGGAGCGCGCCGGGCCGTGAATGCCCGCAAGCGCGCCCTGATCCGCCAGGGAGCGGCGGAATGGCTGCGCCAGCTTCCGGACACGGTTCCCTGCCGCTACGATATTGTGGAAGTGCTGTACCGGGAAGGTGAAGTTCCGGAAATCAGGCGCCTTTGCGGAGCGTTTGGAGAGCGGGATTTGGCGGCATCATGAAAAATGCCGCAGGCGCAGGGCGTTGAGGATGACGGAAACGGAACTCAGGCACATGGCCGCCGCCGCGATGACCGGGGAGAGCAGGATGCCCCAGAAGGGGTAAAGGACGCCCGCGGCTATGGGGATGCCCAGTGCGTTGTATACGAAGGCAAATCCCAGGTTGGACTTCATGTTGTTCACGGTGGCGGTGGAAAGGGCGAAGGCCTTGGAGATGACCAGCAGGTTCCCCTTCACCAGCGTGACGCCGCAACTCTGCATGGCTACGTCCGATCCCGTTCCCATGGCGATGCCCACATTCGCTTCCGCCAGCGCGGGAGCGTCGTTCACGCCGTCACCGGCCATGGCAACCACGCTTCCCTGTTTTTTGAGGCTGGAGACCAGGGACTGCTTGTCCGCCGGGGACATGCCTCCATGGTATTCGGGAATTTCCAGTTCCTGCGCCACGGCTTCCACCGTTGCCGGCGCGTCTCCGGAGGCGATGATGATGCGGATGCCGCGCGCCTTCAGGTCCGCAAGAGCCCTGCGCGTGTTGTCGCGGATTTTATCCGCCAGGGAGAACGCCCCCGCCGCCTGTCCGTCCAAAGCGGCAAAAACGGTAACGCGGCCCTGCCGGCGCTGTTCATCCACCCACGGAGCCAGGGAGGAAATGTCCACGCCCTGTTTCTGCATCATGTCCCCGGTTCCCAGGGATACCTTGTGGCCCTGGATGGTTCCGGCCACACCCCCGCCGGGGAAGGACTGAAAGTCCGCAACGGAGTCCAGAGGGAGTTTTTCATCCCGGGCCCTCTGGACGAATGCGCGCGCAATGGGATGTTCGCTGCCTTGTTCCAGGGAGGCGCATTGGGCGAGCAGCTTGTCCATGTTCATGCCGCCTGCCGTGGTGACGTTGACGAGGGAGGGCCTGCCTTCCGTGAGGGTTCCGGTTTTGTCCATGACCAGGGTGTCCACCTTGTGCATGGTTTCCAGGGAAGCCGCGTCCCGGAACAGGATGCCCAGGGAGGCCGCCTTTCCGGAGGCCACCATCATGGACATGGGGGTAGCCAGTCCCAGGGCGCACGGACATGCCACGATCAGGACGGCCACGGCGTTCACCAGCCCGTACGGCCAGCTCGGCTGCGGTCCCCAGAATCCCCAGACGAAGAATGTGAGTATGGCAACCGCCGCCACGGCAAGGACAAAGTAGCGCGCCACCTTGTCCGCCAGCCGCTGCATGGGGGCCTTTGTCCTCTGGGCCTGGGCCACCAGGCTGACGATGCGCGCCAGCACGGTGCCGTCCCCCACTTCCCGGGCCGTCATGGTGAAGGTGCCCGTGGTGTTCAGCGTGGCGCCGATCAAGGTGTCTCCGGGAGCGTGGGTGACGGGAATGGGTTCCCCCGTGAGCATGGATTCGTCCACATCGCTTCCCCCGTCCTTCAGGATGCCGTCCACGGGAATCTTTTCTCCCGGTTTCACCCTCAGCACGTCGCCGGGCTGTACTTCCTTCAGGGGAATGTCGCTCTCCACCCCGTTGGGCAGCACGAGGTGCGCCGTGGAGGGGGCCAGGTTCATCAGCGACCTGATGGCTTCCGCCGTGCGGGACCTGGCCTTCAATTCCAGCACCTGCCCGAGCAGGCTCAGGGAGATGATGATGGCCGCCGCTTCATAATACACGGGTACGTGGCCGTCGCGGACGAAGACCTCAGGAAACCATCCGGGCACGATCGTAGCCGCCAGACTATACAGGAAGGCGACGGAAGTTCCGGCTCCGATCAGCGTCCACATATTGGGATTGCGCGTTTTAACGGATTCCCAGCCCCGGATCAGCAGCGGCTTGCCCGCCCACAGGACTACGGGAGCGGCCAGGAGCAGTTCCACCCAGTTCTGCACCCCCGGATTCAGCCATGCGGCCATGTGGCCGCCCATGGAAATGACAAAGAGCACGATCACCAGCGGGAGGGAAATGTAAAAGCGCCTGCGGAAGTCGTCCAGTTCCCTGTCGTCCTGCGGGGCGGCGGAAGGAAGCACCGGTTCAAGCGTCATGCCGCAGATGGGGCACGAACCCGGATGGTTCTGCCGGATTTGGGGATGCATGGGACAGGTGTAAACGGCGCCGGAAGGGGGAGATCCGGGG
>JAJQCV010000004.1 GCA_021202525.1 Akkermansiaceae bacterium
GTTGTGCGTATGGCATCTCTCTTATTATAGCCTGCATGAAAATTTTTTCATTATTCTTTATAACAGGATTTTATATATGCAATGGTGATTATTTAAATTTATTATAATAGAAAATCATAAATTATATCAAAAATTCTTATGGAAAAGCATCAGGGCGAAGCTTGTAAATAGAGAGACTGGCCCCGTAGAAACAAACGCAAATATCCTCATGTACTTCAATAAGATCATATGGCCCATTGTGCTGGTTTCCTTAGCAGGCTTTCCCCTATTGTATATGGCGTCATTTCTTTATTCATATCTTATGGATACAAAAGAAATTCTTCTCCTCGAAATTGTATTGGGGACTTTGGGCAGATTGATGAAAGGAGGTATCGCAAGCATCAATTCATTTCTCCCGATCATGTTATTGTCTTTTTTTGGTGCATTGAGATATAAAATTTTATGGTTTTTCATCCCGATTACAGGCTTGCTGGCTCCAATTCCAATGGACTTGATTGCTCTGGACGGATGGCATGGCCATTTCCCTTCCGGATCACTCAGAGGATACCTCCATCAGGAAAGGATGGAAATCATCTCCCTGCATCTGGCTTCCGTGATTTCTTCCCTCGCTCTGTGCTTGTGGTGCAAGTCCATTTTGAAAAGAATACACCATGCTGATGGAAACAGGCAAACCTCAGAATAGCAAATACCCGCAACACATACTATTTACAGCCGGATTTTAACAACCCTATGTGGCCTGCAAATATTCCGAATCATCCTTTTATAGGGAGGAACCTTATAGAAAGATGGGGACAGGATGAAAAGGGGAAAGAAATAGGGGCCCCAAGACATTTATTTCATGGATGCATCAATTTTGAGAAAGGTGCATCCTTTTTCCTTGATCTGTCGCCTTTACCCATTAAAGAGGAAACGCGTTCATGATGGTTCATGCCATCTGATTACCCCGCGTAAAAATGTATAACCCTCCCATTCCCCGGAATGAGAGGGTTTTTCCGGTACAAGGCTGTTCAAAAAACGGAACAGGGCTTCACAGTCTCCCGGAGGGACGGCTGTGAAAGGTCATTATGCCTGATCCCCCGCCTTTTCTTTTGCATCCAGGGCCTCAAAACGAGCCAGAACCCAGCAGAGGTCGGACAGGCGGTTCAGGAACAGGGCGGTGTTTATATTGCTCAGGGCATTGTCCAGCCTCAATGCCACCACCCGGCGTTCCGCGCGGCGGCAGACGGAACGGGCCAGATCCAGATATGCGGAGCCCAGCGATCCTTCCTTGCCGGGACGCGCCCAGCCTTTGAAACGGATGTCACACTCCTTTTCCAGTATGTGGGCCTGTTCCTCCAGCCATGCTACGTCCTCCGCCGTGATGCGGGCATAGCCCTTGGCATCGTACTTCGGCAAATCCTCCTCCAGCGTGGCAAGTTCCCCCATGGCGCCCACCAGACGGGCCTGAACGCCGTCCAGCACAACCACCGTGCGCGGATTCACGTCGGAATGCCGCACGACGCCTATCAGGGAATTCAATTCATCCACGGTTCCGTATGCTTCTATGCGCGGCGCTGTTTTGGGGCTGCGCCTGCCGAACATCAGATCCGTTTCGCCATCGTCTCCACGCTTGGTTATCACGCTCATACCCCGTACCCTATCATGCCATCCCCAGCCTGCACGCAAAAAAAAGGCATGATTCCCGCAGGAAAAGCACTCACACGGCACTTCAAAAATAACAGGTTCCCTTCCTGTTCCCCCCCTCTTGACTTTCCCGGTGCGGAGCCGTTAAAGTGAAACCATTGGTCTCTTTTTGCCATGATTCAACTTCCCTCCTGCGTTCTTTTATTTCTCTTTATTCTGCCCTTCCTTGAATGTATTCGCGACAAGTCTTGATCCTTACCCCGCGAGGTGGTCGTGAACGCCTCCGAGCTGCCTGGGCCCATCCCGTCCTGGAAAACTCTCCCTACGGATTCCGGCAGATGCCTGACCATTAATCTGGATCATCCGGAACTCCCCTGGGCGCACGTTGCCAGAAGCATTGAAGAAGCCTATGGCTTTTGCCTCTGCATGGACATTCGCCTGTGCCGGGGAAACGCCTCCGCATCTGCTTTCCCGAACTACTTTGAACAAGACCTTCCTCTCGTCGTCAGCCCGAAACCCATGCCGAAAATGGAAAATTTAGACGATCTGATCATGGAATCCTCTGTCTCTGGCAACGCCGTCCCTGCCGAAAACGCCAGTCAAAAAGCATTTTCCTATCCCTTCACGGAATCCATTCAGTCGCGGGATCCGGCCAGGGGAATCTATCAGCTCACCTGGTGGCGCATTCAAAAGGAAACGGATGCGGCAGCCCGGGAAAATGACCTCATGGCTTTTACCGCTGCGGCGAATGCCGATATCCGGCAGCGCAGGGCATTCATGTTCCATATTGACGATGATGTCCCCTGCGGGGAGGTATTCCGCTACCTGCATGCCATCAAGGAGCCATTCACCCTGGTGGAGCAGGCTTTAATCGGCCCGGAACCTTTTCAGGCCAAGAACGGTGATTCCTCCCTTTTTCATCCTACTCCCCGACATGACACGTCCTTCATTTGAAACTTTTGGAGATGGCTGTACAACCCCTGCATGAACCGGACGAGAGATGAATTGGCGGCGGCAGCCATTCCACCGGTCAAAGTCCCTCTCTGGACCCGGGACTACATCCTGGCCTGTTGCGCCAACCTGATGATGGGGCTGGCTTTTTTCGAGCTGGTTCCCGTTCTTCCGCTGTACCTGACGGGCCAGCTTCAGGTTTCCTCCGGCTGGCTGGGCTGGATCATGTCCATTTACGTGCTGGCGGCCATCCTGTCCCGCCCCTGGTTCGCGCACCGGGTGGATTCCGGAGACCGCAAAAAGATTTACGTCACGGTCTATATCCTGCTGGCCCTGTCCTTTTCCGGATACGCCGTTGCCGCCACGGCCCTGATGTTTTTTGCGACGCGCTTTATCCAGGGGCTGATCTGGGGCGGCATGACAACGTCCGGCCCGACGATGGCGGTGGATATCATTCCGCCGTCCCGCCGCGGTGAAGGCTTGGGCTTTTTCGGGATGACGATGACGCTGGGCATGTGCCTGGGCCCCGTGATCGGCCTCCAGGTGTACCAGCAGTACGGCTTTTACGTGATCACGTGGAGCTCCCTGGTCCTGTGCCTGGCCGGAGCGGGCATTGCCTCCCTCATCCGCGCTCCACGGCGCCCCGTTCAGGAACCCGTGCAGGAAACGCCCAAAAAGGTGCTGGACCGGCTCGTGCTGCGCGTGGGCATTCCCCTGGCGGTCAACGTCATGATCGCTTCCTTTTCCTATGGCGTGGTGGCCGTTTATTCCGCCCTGTACGGCAAGATGTACGGCTTCAAGTACGCGGGCCTGTTTTATGCCCTGATGGGAGTGGGCATGCTGGTTTCGCGGTTCATGGTGGGCAGGCAGATCGACCGCGGCCGCGTGGCGGAGCTTTCCGTCATTTCCCTGGGCATTCTGACAGCCAGTTTCGCCGCTCTGGCCCTCTTCCCGCTGGAATGGGTGTATTACACGTCCGCCATCCTGATCGGCTTCGGGTTCGGCATCTTCATTCCCACCTTCCAGACCATGAAGCTGAACATGGCGGACCGCGGCCACCGGGGAGCCGTCAATTCCACCTTCTTCACTGCGTTCGATATCGGCGTGGGAACGGGCATGTTCTGCGGAGGCAAGATTTACGCCTACCTGAACCTGAACTGGGCCTTCGGCATAGGCGCCTTGCTGAACCTGCTGGCCATTGTTTATTTCTACCGCATCTCACTGGACCATTACCGGAAAAACAGGCTGGGCGTGGATTCCGACTGAAGCGCCCGGACACCCTCGGTCAGACCTGTCCCGGAACGGCAAAGGCCTCGATCACTTTTCCGGCGGAAGGCCGTATGCGCAGCAGCCGCGGATTCCAGGCCAGGGAAATGCTGCGGGCCAGTCTGTCCAGCGCGGGATGGGTGACCTTGAGAAAGCCCTTTCCCAATTCCTCCTCCGCCATGCAGGGCAGGATTGCCATGAAGGCGCCGCTTTTCAACATGCGCGCCGCAAAGGGGAACGACTGCGTTTCACACTGCACCCGCAGGTCTATTCCATATTCCATGCAACTCCGTTTCAGGGAGGCGTAAAACCCGGAACCGCCGGCCAATGTAGCCAGAGGAACCGTCTCCATCAGACGGGGAAAATCCGCGGACGTCCCTCTTGCCCCCTTCCCCGCCAGAGCCGCAGGAATATACAGCGCATAGTCCATGGACCGGATTACCCGGCTTTCCAGCCCTTCCGCCGCCAGCGCGCTGGTGCGGACAATGCCGAAGTCCACGTCCATGTTCTGGAGCTTGAGGGGAACATCGCTGTTGCGCAGGTTTTGCAGGGCAAACAGCCAGGGCAATCCGCGTTTCTGCATCTCCGCCAGCACGGGCGCCGCAATCCAGGCGTGAAGACTGCCCCCGGCTCCGATCGTGAAGCGGTACGGCATGTTCCGGCTGCGGCTCTTAAAATCGTCCAGCAGACACAGGCTCTCATGGGCGCGCCTTACCAGCTCCCACCCGGAGCGGGTGAGCACCAGCACCTTCCCGCGGCGGCGCGTCAATTCCACACCGAAGAACTCCTCCAGTTCCTTGATCTGCCGGGAATACAGGCTCTGCCGTGCACTGTCGCCGCGGGCTGCCGCGGCAATGCTGCCCGCCCGGGCAACTTCAATCAGGGTCTTCAACCGGTCCAGGGATAATCCGCGTTCGGAAAAAAGATGCTCAAACATGACTATATAGTCATACTACATGCATCTTCCTATAATGCAAGAGTCAGAAAATACGTTATGGTCACGAAGTCACAGGGCGCCGCCCGCACTTCATGCACGCTATCGCGGAGCCCTTCAACCATAGGAATGAGACATATGATCACCATCAACGGAAAATACACGGAAGCCCGGGTGTTCACGGATGAACTGGAAGACCTGGCACGCACCCAGATCAAGGACGTTTGCCACCACCCCGCCTTTGAAGGAAGCCGGGTGCGCATCATGCCGGACGTCCACGCCGGGGCCGGCTGCGTGATCGGATTCACCGCGGAACTGAAAACGGACAAGGTGATTCCCAACCTGATCGGCGTGGACATCGGCTGCGGCGTACTCACAGCGCGTCTGGGCGCCCTGCCGGATTTTGCCGAGTTTGACGCCCGTCTGCGCGAACGCGTACCGTCCGGCATGCACGCCCGTTCCTCAGTCCACCAGGCCCTGCTGGACGATCCGGAACTGGATGAGGAGATCGCCCGCATCTGCATGGACGTTCTGAGGACGGACAAGGACAGGCACCGCCGTTCCATAGGTTCCCTGGGCGGCGGCAACCATTTCATTGAAATAGCACAAGGGGACCGGGACGCCTTCCTGTGCATCCACTCCGGCTCCCGCAACTTCGGCCTGAAAATAGCGGAACATTACCAGAAGCTGGCCACCGCCACATGCCCGAACGAATACCTGGTCCAGCGCAAGAAAGGGCTCTGCTACCTGGAGGGGGAAAACACGCTGAACTACATGCGGGACATGAAGGTGGCCCAGCGCTTTGCCGCGCTGAACCGCCGCGTGATGCTGCGCGAACTGATGGACAATGCAGAAGAACTGGAAAGCTTCGATACCGTCCACAATTACATCGCGGAAGACAACATCATCCGCAAGGGTGCCGTCCAGGCTTCCGCGGGCTGCAAGCTCATCGTGCCCCTGAACATGCGGGACGGCTCCGTCATCTGCATCGGCAAGGGGAATGAGGAATACAACAACTCGTCCCCGCACGGGGCAGGCCGTAAAATGTCCAGAAAGAAGGCCAAAAGCAGCATTTCCCTGGAAGAGTTCGAGGCCTCCATGCAGGGCATCTTCTCCACCTGCGTCTCCCGAGCCACGCTGGATGAAGCGCCCATGGCCTACAAAGACGGAGCCAGCGTGCTGGACAACATCCATGAAACGGCGGAAATCGTGGAACACATCCGGCCCGTGTACAACTTCAAGTCGCCGGAATGGTAGACGCCCCAATACCCGCACCTCCCGGAAATCCATTTTTCCGGGAGGTTTTTTATGCCGCATCATCATGCATGCCGTTTCCGGCCCCTATTTTCCTTGCTGCCGCAAACTTTCCACAACTCCCTGATGGACGCCCGCGGCACATTGTGCCACACTGGATTCCTTTCATGAACAGGGAACATGGCAGCAAACTTTTGAAAAACAGGTTAGGCAAATGGGCGGCCTTTCTGGCCGTTCCCCTCTTTCTCCTGGGCACGGGAATTTTTTCCTTTTTATGGAACGTTCCTCTGAACAAACTGGCTGTCCCGCGGACCGGGATGCTTCCGTCTGTCCTGTTCAGAAGTGAATCATCTCCCGGAAAAGCAGCCATTCCGATGTCCCCCGACCTGCTCCCGGGCATCCGGCCGCTCCTTGAACATTATGCGGGCGCCGTCAACAATGCCGGACATATCGACTTCCATACCTATGCTCCCCCAGAAGTGCAGATATGCATGGAAGGGCTGTCCATAGGCATGAATTCCGATTTGGTGGTATTCAACTTTGAAACCCGGTACGGCTTCAGCATGCAGACGAGCAAAAAGCCGAATGCCTATGACCGCACCGTATATCAATGGCTGAAAAGCATCTCACAGACAGAGGAGGATCAACCGTGAAACCGGGCGGGATGACGCCTTCATCGAACGGAACAGGTACGGCATTGTCTAACCTTTCATCTTTCCGGCAGGATTCAGACGGCACAAATACCCGGCCTCTCAAACTATAAAACCCTGAATCGGAAGAGTACTCCACACAACATTTATGAGACGTATATACGAAGGACCATGGACTCTGGCCGGGCTGGCATGCGCCATCCTGGCCGCACTGGCCATGTTCTCCCTGCTGTCCTGCGGGGAGAAGGGCCGCGCAGAAGGCAATACCGAACATCACAGGGAAAACAAAGACATGAAAACGATTTATCTGGCAGGAGGCTGTTTCTGGGGCGTGGAAAAATATCTTTCCCTCATTCCCGGCGTCAAGGAAACGGAAGCCGGCTATGCCAACGGCTCCACGGCCAACCCCACGTATGAGGAAGTATGCAACAAGGGAACGGGCCATGCGGAAACGGTGAAGGTGGTGT
This sequence comes from Akkermansiaceae bacterium, assembly GCA_021202525.1. Taxonomy (GTDB): domain Bacteria; phylum Verrucomicrobiota; class Verrucomicrobiia; order Verrucomicrobiales; family Akkermansiaceae; genus Akkermansia. Next base: position 7,146 of record JAJQCV010000004.1, read on the forward strand.
ACGACCCGGACGAAGTGAGCCTGCCCTTCCTGCTGGAACAATACTATGCCGTCATTGATCCCGTCTCCGTCAACCGGCAGGGAAACGACTCAGGCGTGCAGTACCGCACGGGCATTTACTACACGGATGAAAAGGACAAGCCCGTCATAGAAATGTCCCTGAAACGCCTCCAGCAGCACTTCAAGCAGCCCCTCGCCATTGAAGTCCAGCCCCTCAGACAGTTCTCCCGGGCGGAGGAATACCATCAGGACTATCTGAACAAAAACCCCGGCGGCTACTGCCACATTCCGGCCTTCCGCTTCCGGGAAGTCAGCCAGGCCAGGGAAGCCAAACCCGTCTATCAAAAGAAATCGGATGAAGAACTGCGGAAATCCCTGACACCGGAACAATTTGCCGTCACCCGGAAAAACGCAACGGAACCGCCCTTCCGGAACGAATATTTCAACAATGACCGCCCCGGCATCTACGTGGACATCACCACGGGAGAACCCTTGTTCCTCTCCACGGATAAATTTGATTCCGGCTGCGGATGGCCCAGCTTCAGCCGCCCCCTCAAGAAAGACTTGATTCAGGAAAAACAGGACCTCTCCCACGGCATGAGCCGCACGGAAGTCCGCAGCAAGACGGGGGACGCCCACCTGGGCCACGTCTTCCCGGACGGTCCCAAGGAACGCGGCGGCCTGCGCTACTGCATCAACAGCGCTTCATTGAAATTCATTCCGGAACAGGACATGGAAGCCCAGGGATACGGAAGTTACCTTCCCCTTCTGCAAAAGAACTCCGGAAAAGATCAATAAGAAGGCGGAATAAAAAACCGCTGCATGCAGCACCATGTTTCCGGCGGGATCATGGAGAAGGAGCCTATGGCTGCATGCCAGCCGGCACATTTGCCGCGCATCGTGTTGGCCACTCCGATCAACAGCACGGACAGCTTTGCCCACGGAACGGCTTCCACAAGCCGTATTTCCCCCAAAGAACAGCCACCCCGGGGAATTGTTACAGGGTGAAAGCGGATACCGTATCTACACCGCCATGAATCTCAAGAATTATTCTTATGCCCCACAGACAACAGGACTGCCCATGATGGGAATCCATTCATGCCGCTGCCGGCCGAATTCGGGAACCGTTCAACCGGCAGTAAGGCATGGGGAGGGTTTGGGTTGTTGGGAGCAATGCGACTTGCGGTATAAAACCGATCATCTTCATAAGTTCCTATTCTGATAGCGGCAGCCGATTCGATTTTGTGTAAAAAAAATCATTTTTTATCTTTCCCCATGTCTGCATATGTCATTCCTTATATGAATGCAATAAACATATTATAGAAATAACCAACAAATATCTTCCTGTCCCCAAGGCTCAGGGCTGAACAAATAACGCCCTTTCAAAAGAAGATTTCCGCGAACGCAAGAAACTTCCCAGACGGAGAACAGGCCCTTCTTGTAAGAAGTCCCTGCGCTTTTCCATTTTTCTCGTACCCCCTTCATGCATGCAGCCTCACCGGAAAGGGATCCGGTTGGCACAGGCCAAAAGCGTCCTTCCCGGCCTCCTTCCGGAAGGCAAGGAATTCCGGGGTGAAATGGAGTATGAGGTTACAGAGAAACGGCCATATCACGGCTTTTCAGAAAAACCAGCGCCTCCGGCAGGCCATTCAGTCCACCCGCATGTTCCATGCCGGAGAGCCATTTCTTCCTCCTCATCAATAAAAAGCAGAGGCCGACTGCCGTCTGCAACCATTCCTTCCCGTCACGGCACAATCCTCACGGGCGTACCGACCTTGACGGTCTTGAAAAGCGGCACGCAGGAGGAACGCGTCATCCGGATGCAGCCGTGGGACTGGGGCGTCCGGAAGACAGGCCCCACGTGCATCCCGATTCCGCCATCCGTGAGGCGCATGAAATAAGGCATGGAGGCATCATACAAGTTGGAGACGTGATGAACTTTTTTCTCCGTAATATTAAAATGCCCCAGAGGCGTCTTGTGTGTAGAAGTCCCCAGGCAAACGGGAAAGTCCATGGCAACTTCGTCACCTACCATCAGCTGCCCCCTCTGGGCGCTGCGGCTGATTACCACCCGCGTATTGCCGGATTTGGCCTTCTTCATGATATCCGGATTCATCCATTCATCATGTACTTCCGTATAATCCACGCCGGCTACCACAACCCGCGTATTGGGATTGTAGGATGCCATGGGCATCGTCAACGGAACTACTCTCAAATTCTCCTCCGGCGGTCCCGAACAGGAAACCATCGCCAGCATTCCCGCCAGGGCGCTTCCCATGATTACCGAGCTTTTCTTTGCATTCATAATATTCAACTCCCTTTTATGAGTTGGACACATCACACCCTTATTTTCAACGTTTCATGACGCATTCTCCCACAATCCGCACAGGTGTTCCAAGACGGATTCTATTAAATAGAGAGGCACAGGACTCCCGCGTCATGCGGATGCACCCGTGAGACTGGGGCGTCCGGAAAACGGGCCCCGCATGCAGGCCGATTCCGTCCCGGGTGAGTCTCATGAAACACGGCATCGCCAAACCGTACAGGTCTGAATAATGATCCTTGTCCTTCTCCAGAACGGTAAACGTTCCCACGGGGGTAGGATGATCCCGGTCCCCCGTGCAAACGGGAAAATCCATCACTACGTGTTCATTTGCGTACAGCCGGCCCCGCTGGCTTCCCAGATAAATAACCACATGGAGGGCCCTGGCATCCACTGCCTTCAGCAAATGGCGGTCAGACCATTGTTCCATGCTTTCCGGGTACCCTTTGCGGACCACAAATTCCTCATGGGTTTCCAGATGTTTCGCCTCCGGAGCAGCATGAGCCGTGCCGGGAACAAGCAGCAGAATCAGGAATAACAAATAAGACAGAAGTTTCATGGGAAGCCGCTTATGGCACTATCCCATTCCTCCGCAGAGAGGGCAAGTTCATTTTTCCGGCGCGCAAGCCGCTTTTATTCGCTGCTTGCCGTACCGGGCCCCGGAACGCCGGCCTGCATTGCCTCCCTGTTTCAAACGCCGCTACAGGCACGGGAGATTGCGCACAACTGTAAACACCACAAGCACCCCTGCTCCTGCCAGCAATGTCCGGTTAAACACGCGCCTGTTCCGAATGAAAAAAAGGGCGCCCAGCCACACCAGGGTCGGCACCAGCAGGATATTGTATTTCAAGGAATCCGCCCAGTGCCCGTGAAGAAGGGCATGCAGGGCCCGGGTGGAACCGCAGCCATAACAAAGCCACCCCGTGGTTTTGTAAAAAGGGCACTCCGGCAGCCAGCCGGAGCGGGTGGGGTCTCCCGTATAGACGAGCACGCCGCACGCCAGAACGAGAAGAGCCCCATACAAGGCAAACAGTTTCATGCATTGAGGAAGCCTGCGGAATACCCTTATTCCGCAAGCCTTGAATTCATCTGCACTTCCTGCCGCCTTACCAGCGGCCACGGAGCATGAAGGCTCCCACCATCATGAGCACGCTTACGATGATGGCAATGACACTCATGGTCCTTCCACTGGTGTTCTTCGGGTATTTGCTCATGCCGATAATACCGAGGACAAGACCCACGAGACTGCACAAGACAGAAAAGACAAGGGCGCAAATAGCAAGGGTGTTATTCGGCCTGACCGGCTGAGACATATGTTCCATATCCATTTCTTGAAAATATTGGTTAAGTACGGTTACGACATTAATCCTTCCCCCCATGTTCAACGCAATAATGTCTTGGCATGCCAACAGTTTGTCAGCCCCCTCCCAGGCGGCCGCCTTCCTCCGTCGGAAATCAGGCACTTTGCCGGTCTGGAAAAAAGGCCCCCTCCCCTCCGTGAACAGGAAAATCCTTCTTCCGCCGCACAGAGTCCTTGCCTTATTGTCTTTGGCCTGTATAGTACCCGCGACTGCCAGGAAGGCAGCCGTCTGTTTATTGTTAACCGCTATTCAGCATCATGACCCAGATTGCCAAGAGCACGTTCACCACGGGAACCGGAACCCCGGGACAGTTTTATTCATTGCCCGCCCTGGCGGAAAACGGCTATCCGCGCCTCACCCGCCTGCCCGTTTCCATCCGAATCGTGCTGGAATCCCTGCTCCGCAATTGCGATGGACTGAAAGTGACGGAAAAGGATGTGGACAATCTGGCCTCCTGGGACGCGAAAAATCCCGGTTCCTATGAGATTCCGTTCACCGTGGCCCGCATCGTTCTCCAGGACCTGACCGGCGTTCCCCTTCTGGTGGACCTGGCCGCCATGCGCTCCGCCGTGGCCGGGCTTGGAAAAGACGCCTCCGTCATTGAACCGCTGGTGCCCGTGGACCTGGTCGTGGACCATTCCGTGCAGGTGGACTGGGCGGGCCGCACGGACGCGCTGGAAAAGAACCTGGACATCGAATTCCAGCGCAACGCGGAACGCTATGAATTTCTCAAATGGGGCCAGCAGGCTTTCCAGACCTTCTCTGTGGTTCCCCCCTCCGTGGGCATCGTCCACCAGGTGAATCTGGAATATCTGACGCCGGGCGTCATGGAAAAGGACGGCGTCTATTTCCCGGACACCCTCGTGGGTACGGATTCCCATACCACGATGATCAACGGCATCGGCGTGGTAGGCTGGGGCGTGGGCGGCATTGAGGCGGAAGCCGGCATGCTGGGCCAGCCCGTCACCTTCCTGGTGCCGGAAGTCGTAGGCGTCCACATGACGGGGAGGCTCCGGGAAGGAGTCACTGCCACGGACCTGGCCCTTCACGTCACCAAAATGCTGCGCCGGCACGGCGTGGTAGGAAAATTTGTAGAGTTCTTTGGAGAAGGCGCCGCGGCCCTGTCGCTGGCGGACCGCGCCACCGTGGCGAACATGGCCCCGGAATACGGCGCCACCATGGGCTTCTTCCCGATGGACGAACACTGCTCCGACTACCTGCGCCAGACCGGCAGAAGCGAGGAATCCATCGCCACATACGAAAACTACTTCAAGGCGCAGAACCTCTGGGGCATGCCCCGCAACGGAGAGCTGGACTACACGGACCAGCTGGAGCTGGACCTTGCTACGATCCAGCCCGCCGTTTCCGGCCCCAAGCGTCCGCAGGACCACATCCGCCTGGACTCCATCAGGGACAGCTTCCGTAGCATGGTCAACGCACCCATTGCGGAAGGCGGTTACGGAAAAACGGAATCCCCCTCCGTAAAAGTGACCATGCACTCCCCCGCGGGCGTCCCCGTTCCGGTGGAAGGCTTCAGCCAGGAAGCCGAACTGAAGGACGGCAGCATCCTCATTGCCGCCATCACCTCCTGCACCAACACCTCCAACCCCGGCCTGATGCTGGCCGCCGGGCTTCTGGCCCAGAAAGCCGTGAAACTGGGGCTGACGGTCCCCCCCCACGTGAAAACATCCATCGCTCCGGGCTCCCGCATCGCTTCCGACTACTTCGCCGCCAACGGACTCCAGGCCTCCCTGGACGCCCTCGGCTTTGAAACCGTCGGCTACGGCTGCACCACCTGCATCGGCAACTCCGGCCCCCTGAACCCGGAACTGGAACAGGCCGTGAGGGAAAACAATATCATCGGCGCCTCCGTGCTGTCCGGCAACCGCAACTTTGAGGCGCGCATCCATGCCTCCATCAAGACCAACTTCCTGATGTCGCCGCCTCTGGTCGTCGCTTTCGCGCTGGCGGGCCGCGTGGACATTGACTTCCAGACGGAACCCCTGGGTGCGGACAAAAACGGCAAGCCGGTATTCCTGAAAGACATCTGGCCCGGCTCCGCGGAAATTGCGGAAGCCGTCGCCAAATCCCGCAACCCGGAGGCCTACCGGGAACTTTACACCATTACGCCGGACAAGAACCCGCGCTGGGCAGCCGTCCACGCCCCCTCCGGTTCCGTCTTCCAGTGGAATGAAAACTCCACCTACATCCAGAACCCGCCCTTCTTCTGCGGCTTCAACGGACAAACCCGCATGCTGGCGGACATCACGGACGCCCGGCCCCTGGGCATCTTCGGCGATTCCGTAACCACGGACCACATCTCCCCCGCCGGAGCCATCCGGGAAACAGGCCCCGCCGGCCTGTACCTGCAATCCATGGGCGTCTCCCGGAACGACTTCAACTCCTTCGGCTCCCGCCGCGGCAACGACCGCGTCATGACCCGCGGCACCTTTGCCAACGTCCGTATTAAGAACCTGATGGTAGACGGGACGGAAGGCGGCTACACGCTCTACTTCGGGGACAGGGAAATCCCGGCACCGGACAAGAATATTTCCGCTTCCTCAGGCTCCCCCGCCTTCATTTACGATGCCGCCATGGCCTACGCCCGTGACAACACTCCCCTGATCTTCATCGGCGGAGAGGACTACGGCATGGGCTCCTCCCGGGACTGGGCGGCCAAGGGAACGAACCTGCTGGGCGTGAAAGCAGTGGTCACCAAGAGCTTTGAGCGCATCCACCGTTCCAATCTCATCGGCATGGGCGTACTCCCGCTCAACTTCGCCAACAAGGAGGACTACGACCGCATCGCCCCGTTGAAAGACGTCACCTTCTCCATTCTCGGCCTGAACAACGACATCGCCCCGCGCCAGCAGGTCACCCTGCATGTGCAGCCCGCCGACGCTCCGGCCTTTGACATTCCCGTAGTCGTCCGTATTGACACCCCCATTGAAAAGGAATACTACCTGGCCGGGGGCATCCTGCAGTACGTGCTTACGCAAATCCTTAAATAACCATTCCATACCGGGAAATCCGGTACGGAATCCGTGCAGGCAGTCCGCGCACCTCTTCCCGGAAGCGCGGGCTACGCACGCATGCATGCCCCTGCCCGTCTCCGGGCAGGCATGACACGGCAACTTAGTTTGAGTAAACTAATTCCAAATTCTGCTTGCAATCGCTCCGGCCTCTTTCTAGAACAGGCACATGGAATACAGATCTTTGTGGACGGGCCTTCTTGCCGTGTTTGCGGTCCTGACATTCGCCGGCTGTTCCCAGAACGACAAAATGAGGCCGCCTGCCGTTTCCTTCAAACCGCAAAACGCCCCGGTCGTGCCGCGCTCCATGAATCAGATGAGCCGGGAAGTAGGTATCCGCGTATCTTACATGCCCAAAAGCACTTATGCCCGGAAGCGGGCTTCCTCCATGGCCCCCCGCTTCATCACCATCCACAGCACGGCCAACCCCAAGGGAGACGCCAACGCCCATTCCCGCTATCTGAACAGCGGCAAATCCCGCAGTTTGAACTGGCACTTCACCGTTGACCAGTTCGGAGCCTACCAGCACATTCCTACAACGGAAACAGGCCATCACGCGGACCATTCCGGGCCGGGAGACAAATACTCTGTAGCCATTGAAATGTGCGAATGCACCACGCACAACCCCGCCGTCATCTACAACAAGACGGCCAAGCTGACCGCCCTGCTCATGCAGCGGTACGGAGTTCCCCTGCGCAACGTAGTCCCCCATAACTACTGGTCCGGCAAAAACTGCCCCGCCCCCCTGATGACCAACGGGCGTCCCGGTTATAAATGGAGCTGGTTCATCTCCCGCGTGGACTACTATTACCGCTGCCTCCAGGCCGGGAAATAGCTTCTCCGCCCGCTTGCGATGCGGCTCCTGCATGCCGCTTTCATGACAATAAGGCCTCTTTACGCGCCCCGGCAAAGGGTGCTTCATGGAAAGCATGAGCACCATCACTTCTCCCGGAGATACGCACCGCCTGAACAACGGGCTGCCGATGCCCGGCATCGGTTACGGAACGTACCTGTCCCCTGACGACGATGCGGGGGTCCGCTGCATTCTGGACGCGCTGGAAGCGGGCTACCGCCTGATAGATACGGCCAGCCTGTACGGCAATGAAGACACGGTGGGCCGCGCCGTGCGTGAAAGCGCCCTGCCTCGGGAAGAAATATTCATCACCAGCAAAGTCTGGAACACGGACCAGGGATACGACAGCACCCTGCGCGCATTTGACGCCTCCATGCAGCTTCTCCAGATGGACTATCTGGACTTGTACCTGATCCACTGGCCCGTGCCCGCCGGACATGCGGACGACTACAGGCAGCTCAACCGGGAAACCTGGAAAGCCATGGAACAGCTCTACCGGGACGGACGGATCAAAGCCATCGGCGTCAGCAACTTCCTCCCTCACCATCTGGAATCCCTGATGGACCGGGCCGAGGTCATGCCCATGGTCAACCAGCTTGAAATCAATCCCCGGTACCACCAGACGGCCACGGCCGCCTTCTGCCGGGAAAACGGCATCCTCGTGGAATCCTGGGGGCCTCTGGCCAGGGGAGGCGCGCTGGAGGAACCAATTCTGCGCCGCATTGCGGACAAGCACAACAAATCCGTCGCCCAAATCTGCATACGCTGGGTGCTGCAGCGCGGCATCGTGCCTCTACCCAAATCCGCGCACAAGAACAGAATTCGCGCCAATCTGGACGTCTTTGACTTTTCCCTGGACGGGGAGGACATGGCCCTCATTGAAACGCTGGACGCTCCCGGCAACTATTCCATCCATCCGGACTATCTTCTTGAGGAATAACCCTCCCGGGAAAACAGCCGTTCATCCGTTCCTCTTCCGGGCGGACTCCACCAGACGCTGCCGGGCCTCCAATTTGGCCCGAAGCGCCTTTTCCCGTTCCTTCTCCTTTTCCATTACAACCTTCTTCTCCGACTCCCGGAGCTCCCCGTACCGCAGCGGGTCCATTCCGGCCTCGTCCTCCGGCCCTTCATGGTGGTAAACGGGCAGGCCGTCCGCGGCCAGGCCCACATGGTAATAATGTTCATCCCTTACCTTGGGGTCCCGGCTCTTCTTGTTCATGCGGGAAATCATCACGGCGTACCCCAGGCCCGGAGCGTTCATGAGCTTCTTTTCCGCATCAAACAGAACGGCCACCCGGGCATTGTCGTACTCCAGCTTCATGACGCCGCAGACCATTTTCCCCTCCGTATTCCATTGGAAAGACAGAATTTTCCGGGTCAGGAAATTGGGTTTGCACGTCTCGTAGCCGCCCTTGACGGAATTCTTCGCCATCCTCAGGGAATAATCAGCATTGCTGAAAGTTTTTGATTCCCGGGCGGCAATCTTCTCCCCCGCCGGCAGAAGGGAGGATACCGGGCCGCGCATTTCCGTCCGCGCCTCAAGGAAGTGTTTTCCCGGCGCCAGCAGCCCCTTTCCCGTATCGTAGCAGGCGTAAACTTCTCCATTCTCCAGAACCATGCTGAAATTCTTCGGGCCGCCTCCACTCGTGGAGCGGACTTGAGGACTGTAATATTCCCGTATCAGGAAGGGATTCCCCCTGATGGAAGTAAGGGAAGTCGTGCAGGAAAAGCCGTCCACCTTCCTGGTTCCCGTTGTGGTCTTGGTGGCGGCTTTCCGCGCGGCCCCGCTGAATCTCGGGGAAATATCCTTTTCCACCGGAATCCAGGTAACCTTTTCAAGCTCCTTCATGATGTAAGGCCAGAACGTTTCCGCCAGCTTGATATCCCGCCGGGCTGTCGTCCCCGTCAGGGAACGGACCAGGGCGGCATCCTCCTCGTCCAGGCGGTTCAGGGGGATCTCCACACGCTTGCGGTCCACCTTGACCGCCACTTTGGCCCCTGTACAGGACTGGAAAGTTCCCTTCACCACGTCTCCGAGCTTGGAGACCCATTCCCGTTCTCCCGGGAAAGGATAATCTTCCGCCAGGGCGCAACAGGTGCCGCACCACGCCAACATAAGGATTAATGCATGTTTCATCACAGGGAGATAGGGTTGCAACTCCAGACTAGCACAAGGGGGAAGGGGAAAAAGCTTTTTTCACCCATCCCTCCGGCGCAGGCCATGCGGAACCGCTCGTGCCCCGGTAAAAAGATGGCCGGAATCGCGGTTACCGGAAAACCCACCCGCAAAAAGCAACCGCATCCGGAGAAGAATGCGCCCTGTGCCGCCCTTTCCGGTTATCCCCTCTTGAAGCAGAGGAAATCCGCAATCCGCGCCTCTACAGGGAAAATCCCTTTATTTGGCTTTCGGCTTGCCTTCCTTCCCCTTGCTTTCCTTGCTCTCTTTGGCATTCTTGCCGGAGCCTGCCGCCTTCCTGGCAGGGTACTTCTTTTCCCGGGGCGGGAATTCAAAGCCTATCTTGCCCAGCTTGGCATTGAACACGAGATAGGCGTCAAACGGGCGTTTGGTGCGCTGGGAAATGAATCCCTTCATCAAATCCGATTTGCCCTCGGAAAGGATCTTCAACACCTGGTCCAGAGGGATTTCACGCCCCAGGATTGTACGGGCCACGGAAACGGGCGTATTTTCCTTCCCTGCCGTCAGGGTGGGCAGTTTCCACGCCTTGGCGGTTTCCATCACGTCGTGTTCCCCCATGCCGGGGACGGTAACGCTGGCGGCTTTCACGGCCACTTCATTGACCGCGGACTCGTCCTCCTCCCTGGCGGGGAAGTACAGGGTAGCGCGGCACTTGTCGTTGAGTTCCAGTCCAGCCTCAAAGGGCTTGCCGAAGCGGGATGTAAATCCTTGCAGAATCCCCGTCCTGCCGTCCACAATGAGGGTCTTCAACTCTTCATCCGCCATTTCGCGGCCGGAAATCACCTTGCGGATGCTGAACTTGCAGGAGCGGCAGGAAACGGCGTCCAGCGTGTTCTTCAGGCCGTGCGCATGGCAGCACGGGCAATCCAGGTCCATTTCCGGCAGTTCCACCTGCTGCTGGGCTTCCTGGAAGTCATGGACGCGCTTCACAATCTCTCCGGTCAGCTTCTTGATGCCGTCCATGAAGGATTCCCGGCCCAGGGACGCCTGTTCCATCTGCTTGAGCTTGTATTCCCATTCTCCGGTCAGGCTGGGGGACGTCAGAGTTTTCAGGCCGATGCGCTCCAGCAGGGCGATCAATTCAATGCCGCGCCGCGTTGCCAGCAGGTCCCGGCCGTCGCGCGCAATGTATTCCTGGGAAATCAGGCCTTCAATGATAGAGGCGCGGGTGGCGGGCGTACCCAGGCCGCGTTCGCTCATGGCGGCGGCCAGTTCTTCGTCGTGCACCAGTTTTCCGGCTCCTTCCATGGCGGCCAGCAAGGTGGCTTCATTATAGCGGGCCGGGGGCTTGGTCATGGCGTTGCGTATCTCGATTTCGCGCACGGCGGCCTCTTCGCCGTCCTGCACGGGCACCAGTTCCTCCTTGGAGGAACTGCCGGCCTTGCGGCCGTACACGGCCTGCCAGCCGGGTTCCACAAGCACGCGGCCCGTGGTCAGGAAGGCGTCCGTGACGCCGTCCCGGTGGTCGATGAGAGTGGTTCTCCTGGTATCTTCAAAAACGGCGGGGGGGAAGAAAACGGCCAGGAAACGCGCCATGACCATCTCAAAAAGTTTCTGCACGTCGCCGCTCAGTTTTTCGATCTTGCCCGTCGGAATGATGGCGAAGTGGTCGCTCACCTTCTTGGTGTCGAACACGCGCCTGTTGGGCTTCACCCGCTTGTTGTCCAGAATGTCTCTGGCAAAGGGGGCGAACTCCGCATTCTCCTCCGCCACGGCGCCGACGATGCCGTACACCTTGCCCAGATAATCCTCCGGCAGGTAGCGGGAATCCGTACGGGGATAAGTCAGCACCTTGTGCTTTTCATAGCATTCCTGCGCAAGCTGGAGCGTCCTTTTGGCGGAAAAGCCGTAGCGGTTGGCGGCCTCCCTCTGGAGGGAAGTCAAATCGTACAGCAGAGGGGCAATCGTCGTAACGGGCTTCTTTTCTTCCGTCACCGTGCCGGACTTGCCCCGGCAGCGGTCGCGGATGACGGTAGCCAGCGCCGAATCCCAGATGCGCTCCGCACGGGAATGGGGATTGTCGTTCTTCTTCCAGTCGCGGTCAATCCAGCGGCCGGAATAAACTCCGGACTGAACGCCGAAATCCGCCCACACCTCGGAATAGGGTTCCGGTTCAAACGCCTGAATCTCCAGTTCGCGCTGCGTCAGGATGGCAAGCGTCGGCGTCTGGACGCGCCCGGCAGGCGTTACGCTGAACCCTCCGCGGGATTGAAGAATGGTCAGGGCGCGGGTGCTGTTCAGGCCTATCAGCCAGTCGGACTCGGAACGGCAGACGGCGGCGTTGGTCAGCGGCTGCATGTCCGCCTCGCTGCGCATGCTGTGCCAGGCGTTCAGAATGGCCTCGTCCGTCATGGACTGCATCCAGAGCCGGCGCGCGGGCTTCGTCCACTTGCCGTACCGTACCAGGTTATGGAAAATCAATTCCCCTTCGCGGCCGGCATCGCATGCGTTGACGATTTCCGTCACGTCCTTGCTCTTGGCAAGCTGAAGAACCTTTTTCAAACGGTCTTCGGACTGCTTGATGGGTTCCAGTTCAAAGGATTTGGGGATGACGGGCAGATAATCGAACTTCCAGGGGAGCGACTTGCCGCCCTCCGTCATGGGCTTCTTCTGCTCCAGAAGGTGGCCTACGGCAGAAGTGATGATGGCTCTGTCGTTCTGGTAAAAGGAACCGGACTTGTCACGGGTGAATTTTCCAAGCTCTTTGCCGAGAACTCTCGCCAAATCAGTGGCTACGCTCGGCTTTTCTGCTATAATTAAGGTTTTGGACATATAAAAGGCTCGGAAAGATGAAAATAGTGGAAAATACGTGCACGTCAAAAACCGCTCTCGGCGGCGCGTTGCATCTGGAGGTGAATTCCTACTCCCCTACCCCCCATCCTTGTCAATCACCAATTATGTATCTACGGAAAAAGTACCCCTTTATGTCAGGATTAAGGGCATTTCCGCTATTTCTCATTTGGTACAGCCTCGCTGTTCCCTTGCCAGCCGCGCGACCGCATGCTATGAAACCGGATGATGAAAACAAGCCTTTTCCCCGTTCTGTTTCCGGCGTGCATCGCCCTGCTGGCGGCCTGCTCCCCCACGCCGTCCGACCGCATCGCCAAAAACATGCCGGTTTATGAACAACTGCCGAAGGAACAGCAGGTCAAAGTGGCGCGGGGAGAACTGGAAAAAGGAATGAGGCCGGAAGCCGTTCTTCTGGCCTGGGGGGAACCGGAACAGAAAATGGCGGGCTGGAGCAACGGAAAGAATACGGAACGCTGGATTTACACGCGCAGCGGCACAGGCTGGTCCCTGGGGCTGGGCGGGGGCGGATTCCGCGGCAGGGACTCCGGCGTCGGTACCGGAGTCGGCGTAACCATGCCGCTGGGAGGCAGGCCCCCCATTTCCTACAACGTCCTGTTTGAAAACGGAAAAGTCGTCAGCTGGGAAGCCGTCAAGGGGTTCTGACAGCCAGGCATCCCAAGACGAACCATCCGCAGAAGGCACGCGGAGCCACGGCTTTCTCCCCGTTACTTGCCGCAAGCCTTGAGGATGGCTTCCACCAGGCCGTTGATGTCGTGCTCCCTGGCCTTGATGGCAGGGGGATGCCCCAGTTCCTTTAAAGTATCCGTAGTCACGGGGCCGATGCTGGCCGCCTTGCACCCGGACGGCCAGGGCAGCCCGAGCTTGAAGAAATTCTCCGCCGTGGAGGAGCTGGTGAACGTCACGATGTCCGCCCCCGTCTCCCGGAAGGCAGCCTGGGCTCCGGCCACGTCATCCGTCTCCGGCTCCGTTTTATAAGCCACGCATTCGTCCACAATGGCGTCCATGGACATCAGGCCGTCGTAGATGACGCGGCGGGCGTCTTCCCCGCGCACCCACAGGAACGTGCTGTGTTCAATGGTGCCTATTTCCTCCCGGGCGTCCTTGAATGCCTTGACCAGCCCTTCCGCCACGTACTTTTTAGGCATGATATCCACGGCCAGCCCGTATTCACGGAGCTTGGCTTCCGTTCCCGGCCCGATGGCGGCGATTCTGGCGCCCCCGATGCTCCGGATGTCCTTGTACACGGCAAAAAACGCCTGGAAGAAGCGTTCCACGCCGTTGGGACTGGAAAAAACAAGCCAGTCATAGGTATGGGCATGCACCACGGCTTCCGCAAATTCCCGCTTGTCCGTAGGGGGGGCAATGCGGATGGTGGGCATTTCCAGCACTTCCGCACCCAGGCGGCGCAGCCGGGAACTCAATTCCCCAGCCTGCGCCCGCGTACGGGTCACCACGATGCGCTTCCCGAACAGGGGAAGGCGTTCAAACCAGTCCAGATGGACGCGTTCCTCCACCACGTCCCCGATCACGACCACGGACGGAGCGCCCAGCCCGGCCTTCAACACTTTTCCGGGCAGTGTCTCCACCGTGCCCGCCACGGTGCGCTGTCTCCCCGTCGTAGCCCACTGGATGGCGGCGGCAGGCGTGGAAGGAGCCTGTCCGTAACCGATCAGGGCCTTGCATATTTCCTCCAGCTTCTGCATGCCCATCAGCATGACCTTCGTCCCCTGCGCCTCTGCGATTCCCTTCAGGTCCAGGGAAGACTCCTTCTTGTTCACGTCCTCATGGCCCGTAAACACGGTAAACTGCGTGCAATGCCTGCGGTGCGTCACGGGAATGCCCGCATAGGCGGGACCGGCAATGGCGGAAGTAATGCCCGGCACAACTTCAAAAGCAACGCCGGCAGCATTCAGGGCTTCCGCCTCCTCTCCCCCGCGGCCGAATACATACGGGTCTCCCCCCTTCAGCCGCACCACTCTTTTCCCATTGCGGGCCAGCTTGACCAGCAGGGCGTTGATTTCCTCCTGCGGCAGCGCATGCCGGGAGGCTCTCTTGCCTACAAAAATCCTTTCACAGGAGGCGGGCGCCCAATTCAGCATCTCCGCGGAACTCAGCGCGTCGTACACCAGCACTTCCGCCGTTTCCACCAGCTCCCGGCCGCGGACCGTAATCAGGCCGGGGTCTCCCGGACCCGCTCCAAGCAAATAGACGATACCCTGTTGCATGCTGTCATTCAACCTCACGAACAGTCCCTTGGCGACAACAAACCCCGCCATACGCACACGTACACCCGTAAAACGGAAACCCTTCCTCTGGACGGGAGAAAATTCCCGGAGACAAGCCCTTTCCGGCCAAATCCGCTCCATTTTTCGACGGGCAGTGCGCAACGCAACTGTCACACGGAAGCCTGAAAAAAATCTTGTTTTTTGAATGAATACAATTATTGTGTATGTATGAACATCTCAAAAATTCTTTTACCAGTCCTCTGCGCCGCCTTCATCGCACCCGGTTTTGCAGACATCCCGGCCTCCAATGTGCCCGCTCCCGTCAAAGCCCAGGTGCAGAACCAGTTCCCGAACGCCGGCGTCATCGAATGGGACTTTGATCATGACGAAGACGTTTATGAAGCGGAATTCCACATCAACGGTCTGGAATACGACATGAAGCTCTCCGCAGACGGCACCGTCTTCCTCATCAAGGCGGACATTCCCCTCCAGAGCCTCCCTGCCCCGGTCAAGGCGGCGATCGCAAAGGACTTTCCGGGATACGCCCTGCGCAGCGCCAAGCAGATCACCGCACGGGGAACCGTAAAATACCGCATCGACTGCCGCTCGGAAAGCGCCGCCGTCCGGAAACTGGAACTGTACTATTCTCCGGACGGCAGGCTCCTTTCCAAAAAAATTGACGACTGACCCTTCTCTCAAGGGCGTGCTCCCCTTATGACGAACGGGCTGCACACTGACACGACGCCCTCTGGATTCAATGGAACCATATGATATAAGGTCAAATCTGTAATGATTGAATTCTTCAGCATAGACATCCTTTCCTATTACGTGCAGAGCGCGGAATCCGCTCCGCAGCATTCCTATACCATTTACTGGATCATCCTGCTGGGCTCCATGCTGCTCAGCTGGCTGGTCAGCGCGCGGATGAAAAGCCGTTTCAGCGAATACTCCCAGATTCCCATCCCGATGACGGGACGGGAAGTGGCCGAGCAGATGCTGAAAGACAACCACATCACGGACGTCAAGGTGATCTCCACCCAGGGCCATCTGACGGACCACTATAATCCGGCGGACAAGACCGTCAATCTGAGCGAATCCGTTTACAACTCCAACAGCATTGCGGCGGCGGCCGTAGCGGCCCATGAAGTGGGCCATGCCGTCCAGCACGCCCAGGCCTACCACTGGCTGGGGCTGCGCTCCGCGCTGGTGCCCGTGGTGCAGCTGTCCTCCAACCTGGTCGGAATCGTGCTGATGATCGGCATCGTCCTGCTGGTGATGGGCGGTTCCCCCTGGGTATTGGGGCTGGGCATCGGCCTGTTTGCCGTCACCACGATATTCGCCTTCATCACGCTCCCGGTGGAATTCGACGCTTCCGCCAGAGCCCTGAAGTGGCTGGACCGCTCGCACCTGATGAACTACTTTGACCACGGCAAGGCCAAAAGCGCCCTCTTCTGGGCGGCCATGACCTATGTGGTGGGGGCTCTTTCCTCACTGGCCATGTTGCTGTACTACGTGTTCATTTTCATGAACGCCAGGGGCAGAAACTGACCCATGCAAGCCTTCCGTACCGGACCTCCGGGCGGCTGTAAGGTCGGGAGACCCGGCGTATGATGAAATGACATTGCATTTCCGCATGCAGCATATAAAATAAGGGCGTGGCACATGGCGACACTACATTACCGGATTTGCAGGCAAGCGCCCTCAGGGCCTATCAAGCCATTCTTCTGGCGCGCGCCTTCGACACCAAAATTTCCAGCCTTTACAAAGCCGGAAAAATCACGGGCGGCGTTTATCTGGGCAGGGGCCATGAGGCCATTGCCGCCTGCGGCGGCGTTTTCCTTACTGCCGGCTACGACGTAATTGCGCCCTTCATCCGCGAACAGGCCGCCCGTGTCGCATGGGGAGAACCCATCATTGAGGCGGCACGCGCCTACCTGGGGTCCGCCCTGGGATACATGAAGGGGAGGGACGGCAACGTCCACCGCGGCCTTCCGGCGGAAGGCTACATGGCCCCCATCAGCCATCTGGGCAGTTCCGTGGCCTTCGTCAACGGCTGCCTTTTCGCCAAACGGCTGGACGGCAAGCTTCCGGGCCCCGTAGGCATGGTCTTCTGCGGGGACGGCACCACTTCCACGGGAGCCTTTCATGAAGCGGCCAACATGGCCAAGGTGGAACAGCTCCCCCTGGTACTGGTCGTCACGAACAACCAGTTCGCCTACTCCACGCCCAACGTCCGCGAATTCGGCACCGCCTCCCTGGCGGACAGGGGCCGCGGCTACGGATTCGCCGTTCATGAAGTGGACGGCACTGACTTCATGGCCCTTCTGGAAACGTTCCGGAAAGCCGTGGGCGGCGCGCGCAACGGAGAAGGCCCCCAGTGGGTGCTGGCCAAAACCCTGCGCATGTGCGGCCACGGGGAACATGACGACGCCTCCTACATCCCTAAGGAACTGAAAGAGGAATATGCAAAGAAGGACCCTGTCTCCGTTGCGGAGCGCCAGCTTCTGGAAGCCGGATGGCTTACTCCGGAAGAAGCAGCGGACCTGAAACGGCAGTATGCGGACGAAGTGCAGCTTGCCGTAGCCACGGCACAGCGGGAACCGGAGCCGGACCCCTTCCGGGAAGACTGGAACGCCACTGTCTGGAGACCTTATTAAGACCGCAAACGGAACATTCCCATGAGCGTAACATACATTGATGCCATTCACAACGCCCAGAAAGACCTGCTGACGGAAGACAAGGACGTCTTCCTGTACGGGCAGGACATAGGCGTCTTCGGCGGCGCATTCAAGGCTACCAAGGGCCTGAAGGATCTGTTCCCGGACCGCGTGATAGACGCCCCCATCAGTGAGGACGCCATGGCGGGCATGGTCACAGGCGCGGCCGTCATGGGCAAAAAGCCCATCATGGAAGTCCAGTTTGCGGACTTCAGCACGATTGCCTTCAACCAGATCGTCAACATGGCCGCCACCCACTACTACCGTACGGGCATTCCGGCCAACATCACGGTGCGCCTCCCCTGCGGCGGAACGCCCGGTACGGGCCCCTTCCACAGCCAGAGCATGGAAGCCCTGTTCGCCCATTATCCCGGCCTGCACGTCATGACGCCGGCCACGGTGGCGGACGCCTACTGGATGCTGCGCCAGGCCGTGGAGATCCCTGATCCGGTTATCTTTCTGGAACACAAATTCCTGTACCGCTGGCTGAAGGCGGAAGACAACTACAAGGAAGCGCCCGTCGTTCCCTTCGGTATGGCGCGCATTGCCCGCACCGGAAAACACGCCACGGTAGTGGCGTACAGCGCCATGGTGCACGAAGCCGTCCGCGCGGCGGACCTTCTGGCACGGGAAAGCGGCTATGAAGTGGAAGTGGTGGACCTGCGCACCGTGCGTCCGCTGGACCTGGACACCGTCATCGCCTCCGTGGCGCGCACGGGCCGCGTGCTGGTCGTCGGGGAAGACTTCCCGTGGGGCGGAGTCACGGCGGAAGTGGTCTCCCGCATTGTGGCGGAGGGCTTCCACCTGCTTGACGCGCCGCCCCAGCGGCTCAACGCCAAAGACACGCCCATCCCCCAGCATCCCAACCTGTGGAAGGCGCACCGCCCCACTCTGGAATCCATCGCCGCGTCCATCCGCCATCTTTTATCCATTTGATTCAACCCAGTTTCCAACCATGCCTAAAGTACCCATTCTCATGCCCCAGCTCGGGGACTCCATTGCGGAAGCCACCGTGCTCCGCCTGCTGGCAGCTCCGGGGGACACCGTGGAAGCCGACCAGGAAATCTTTGAGGTAGAGACCAACAAGGCCACGATGGGCGTCACCACCATGTGCGGCGGCGTCCTGAGCGACATGTTCATCAAGGAGGGGGACTCCGTCGTGGTCGGCGCCTGCATGGCGATGATTGAGGCCACGGACGAGGAAATCGAACGCTCCGGGGCCACTCCGGCAGGGGAAGACAACCAGCCTTCCCTGCCCGCCAGCCCGGAATCCGTCCCCCATTCCACTCCTGCCGCCCCCGCCGCGGCGGACAAGCCTGCCGGAGTCCACTTCGGCGTGACGGGAGACTCCTATCAGGAACACGGCGCAGACCTGAAGGTACAGCCCAGCGTGCGCGGACTGCCCGTTCCCGCCGGCATGAAAGGCGCCCACTACATGTCCCCCCGCATGAAGGCCCGCATGGATGAACTCGGCATGAGGGCGTCCGACATAGCCTTTATCTCCGGCTCCGGCTCCGGCGGCCGCGTCACCATTGACGATCTGGAGGAATTCCTGGAATACGTCAGCCAGTGGCCGCGCCGCAAGGCATCCTCCATGCGCCTGGCCGTGGCGGACGCCATGCGCCGCAGCTGGACGCGCCCCCTGGCCTCCGCCGGGCGGCCTGTATTCATGGACCCCCTGATCAAGCACAGGCAGCACTCTCCGCACCGGCCGGGCATCACCCTTTACTTTGCGCGCGCCCTGGCCCTGGCCCTGGCGGAAAACCCGGAATGCGCGGGCTACCTGGTGGGAGAAAACATTCTTTCTCCCCGCGCCATTGACATCGGCATCGCCGTTCAGGTGGCGGACGGCGTCATGGTTCCCGTACTGCGCCGCGTGAATGAACGGACTATGGAAGAACTGCTGGAGGACTACAACCGCCTGATCGCCCAGGCGCGCCGCAGAAGGCTCGCCCCGGAAGACAGCACGGGGGGCATCGCCACCGTAACCAACTTCGGCGGCTTCGGCCTCACCTTCGCCGCTCCCATGCCCATGCCCAGCGAATCCATCATTCTGGGCGTAGGCGCCGTGACCAAAACCCCGGTATGGAGTGATGAAGTGGAAGCGTTCATTCCCATTTCCAAGGCCAACATCGTGGCTACGGGGGACCATCGCGTGGTAGACGGCGCCGACATCGGCCGCGTGCTCAAGCGGGTGGCGGAACTGCTCCAGCGCCCGGAATACCTGTAACTCCTCCCATCCCTTCCGCCTGCTCAAGCCGCATGACCACCAATCCGCCCGTCCTAGGTCTGGTAGCTGGTGACGGAGCCTATCCGGAATACATCGTCCGGGGAGCGCGCCGCCACACGCCGCACCTGCGCATCGTGGCCGTGGGCTTCAAGGGGGAAACCAATCCTGCGGTCATTCCCCTGTGCGACGAGTACCGGGAATTCAGCGTGGGGCAAATCAGCAAGCCCTTCTCCTTCCTGAAAAAACACGGCGTGAAAAACGTCATCATGGCGGGGGGCATCAACCCCAAAAACATCCTTTCCCTCCGGCCAGACCTGCGCGCCCTTTCCGTCCTGATGCGCATGCCGGAGAAAAACGCGGACTCCCTGCTGGGGGCGGTCATCACGGAAGCGGAAAAGGAAGGCTTCCACATCCTGCCTGCTTTCACATACATGGAGGAACACATGCCGCAGCCGGGTCACATCGCCGGCCCCAGGCCCACCCCGGAACAATGGGAAGACGCCGTCTTCGGCATGCAGACGGCCAAGGAAATCAGCCGCCTGCACATCGGCCAGTCCGTCATCGTGCACCAGGGCACCGTCGTGGCCGTGGAGGCCATTGAAGGCACCAACAACTGCATCCGCCGCGGCGGCCAGCTTGCCGGGGGCAAACCCGCCACGCTGGCAAAAGTGGCACGACAAGGGCACGACATGCGCTTCGACATCCCCACCGTAGGTCCCGCCACCATGGAAACCTGCGCGGAATGCGGCATCCGCCAGGTTGCGCTTGAAGCCGGGAAAACCATCCTGCTGGAACGCGAGCGTGTGGAGCAGCTTTGCAAAAAGCACAAAATCAGCCTCCATGCCATCTAGGAATCATTCCACCGCCCGTTCCGGCGTTTCGGCATCATACCCTTCATCATGAACCAGCTCAAGGCAGGAGTCGCTCTCAACTTTGCCAGTACGGCCCTGCGCCTGGGAACGGCGTTCTTCATGACTCCTTATGTTCTTTCCTGCCTGGGAGCGGTGGAATACGGGACATACACCCTGGTATCCTCCGTGATCATGTGGATGATTCTGGCGGACTTCGGCATCTCCGCCACCGTCTCCCGCTACGTAGCGGAATTCCGTGTCAAAAAGGACCAAAAGGCGGAAGCCGTCTTCCTGAGCAACGTCATGCTGCTTAACATTATCTCCGGTTTGGTCGTTTTCATGGCCGGAATAATCGTCTATTGGAACATCCCGGTCCTTTTCCCCTCACTGCATGGAGAAAACCTGGAAAACTTCAAGATCATGTACCTGATCTCCTTTTCCTATACGGTTCTCTACTTCCCATTCAAGGTATTTGCCGGCATTCCCTCCGGCCATCAGAAATTCATTGTCCCAGGACTTATCAACATCACTTCCGCCATGCTGGCGGTGGCCGCCTCCGTCCTCTTCCTGTGGTGGGGATACAAGGCCATTACCCTGGTCATCATCAACGTAGCTTCCGGATTTGCCATTCTGGCAGGCAGCATCTTCTACTCCATCAAGAGCCTGGGCACCCGCATCCAGTGGGAAATCTCCCCGGAAATCCTGAAAGTCATCCTCAAATACTCCTGCTGGATCTTTGTGGGAAGCATTGCAGACCTCCTTTACTGGAAAACGGGGAACATCATTATAGCGCACACGTCGGGCCCCATGGATGTTACCCTGTTCTCCCTGGGAATCAACTTCTCCAACTACTTCATGATCGTTTCCAGTGCCGTGGCAGGCGTCTTCTTCCCCAAAATCGTTTCCATGGTTGCCCTGAACCAGACCAACCAGGCACTGACCAGACTCATGGTGCGCGTCGGCCGTCTCCAGCTCCTCTTCATAGGCCTGCTGGTGATGGGCTTCATCTTTTTCGGCCAGCAATTCCTGACCCTGTGGGTGGGAAGGACCCTGGGTTCCAGCACTTATATCTGCTGGATCATCGGGCTGCTCGTGGTCATTCCCCTGAGCCTTCCCCTCGTCCAAAGCCTGGGAGTTCAAATCGTGCAGGCTAAAAATATGCACAACAACCGGGCCGTCATACTTCTGGTCATTGCCGTTTGCAACGTCATCGTAGGGTACATGCTGTCCAAACCTTTCGGCGCACCGGGACTGGCGGCGGGCACGGCCCTTTCCCTGCTCTGCGGACAATGCATCGCCATGAATTACTTCTACCATAAAAAAGTCGGAATCAACATCAAGGCCTTCTTCTTCAGCCTTCTGAAAGGCAGCCTGTTGCCTGCCCTCATCCTGTCCGCGACCGGAGCCCTGCTCGCCCGGATGATTCCCATGTCGTCACTGGCGCCGTTCTTTACAGGCATTTTTCTCTTTACGGCATGCTACATTTTATGTGCATGGCTCTTTTATATGAATGACTCGGAAAAATCACTCATCATAAATGCATTCAGGCGTTTCCGGAAAAATGCCTGACCCCTTTATTCTGGATTGTCAGGACTTTGCCTTCCACACACGCATGAAGGTCTTCCACTTTCTTCCGACCTTCCTCAACAACCGCATGAGAAAAGACGGATTCCAACGTCTGGAAATGCGGTTCATCCATCTCCGCTCCGGCCCTCTCTCCAGACCCTGCGCCCATTTCCGGTAATCCGCCGGCATGTTCGCAGAATGGGAATAGGAAGGATTCTGGGCAATTGCCTTTTGAAAATCCACTCTCTGCAAATAAAGACGGCCGCCTGCCGCACGCAAGGCTTCACGCCCCTTTTCCGAATGCTCCAGCACCAGAGACACGCCGTCATCCCTGTCCAGCTCCGGGGCGACCCATTGCACGCCCCAAAAATCCCCGAGCGTAATATCGGCTTGCCGGGGCGTTTTGTGGAACATGCATGCATAGCATCCCGGCCTCAGGCAGATATCCATTAAAAATCCCCCCATGAAAGGGTCCCGCGTAAAGGGGGCGGCATAACGTTTCCCTTCCTCAAACTCCAGGAGCAGGCTGTAATTCTTCCATCCGGTACTCTTGTTTCTGAAATCCACTTTCCGCACACGTGATCCATAATTGGCCTCCTGCCATTTGACGTAAGCTTCAAACAAATGGTCGGACGGTACCCCGTGGCAGATGATATCCACGGTCAGCAGGAGCTCATGCCCTCCGCCCAGAAAACTCAGCAACCCTCCAATCTGGCAGGGAACACCGGAAAACAGTACGGGAATGCCTGCCTTTAAATCCTGCCGGACGTTCTGATAAGCGGTCCCCACGTCACTTTGGCGGTATTTCGATCCCCGCAGCCGGAAAAGCTGTCCGGCATCATCCACACGAACATGGCGTACACTGAGACCCTCCCCCATGGACGCCCCATACACGGCTCCTCCCTTCTCCAGAACAGACATGGCCAAGGCACTGAACACGCCGCCGGAAGAACTGGCGAGCCTGACTTCATCATCCAGATTCCAGCCTCCGTATGCGGCAGGCTCGTGATGCACCCCGGCGGAAGAACAGCCGCGCACTTCTCCGTTAAACACGGGACATACCTTGATGCACTTCCTGCACCCGATGCATGAAGACTCATTAATATGGGGATACCGGAAACCGCCACCATCCTCTCTCATGATGATGGAATTCGCAGGGCACGAATTCAGACAGGCCGAACAACCGGAACATGACGGGACGGACTGTATTAAAAAATCCTGGCTCAAGGCCTTTCTCATAAAAGGTTCTAATGCTGAACAAAACAGAAACTGGCGGATTTGGAATTCGACGGCACGGATTTGGAATCCGGCGTGATTTTTTATAAGAACAGTCACGTTTCCTTTTCGGACGGTCCGGCTTGGGGGTTTTAAGTAATCAGAAGATTTACATTCTCTGGAAAAAAGATGTAACGCTATGATGGAGAGTTAATTGGGATGGTTTTTTATCCCGCGCAATAGAAAGATGAAGAAAAATTCCCTTTTGCTTGCGTTGTGTAAATGCTCCTTCTGCTGGAATTCGGAGGACCCCCATGCCCGGAAAGGCGGAGTTCCAACAAATGGGGGAGAGAATAATGCCAAATGCTTTTTCCTCAGAATTGTAGCTTGACTCCGGATTCCAAATTCGGTATATCTCTGCTTCAGACCACTAATGGTCTTTCTTCATCTTTTTATGAATTCTCCACTGGCTCCGGACACGCTGTACAAACTCGTTCCCCTGTGCAGCGGCTGCGGTGCATGCATGAACTCCTGCCCGAAAAATGCCATTACACTCGTTCCGGATGCGGAAGGTTTCGTCCGTCCCAGAATTCATTCAACCGACTGCACGGGCTGCAAAACTTGTATCCGCATCTGTCCCGTCCTTTCTGCGGAATCCCACCCTTCTCCGCAACAAAGCCCCCTGGCTGTTTATGCAGGATGGAACAAGGACGAATCCATACGGCTTGCCAGTTCTTCCGGTGGCGTATTCAGCGCGCTGGCCATGTCCATCCTGAAAAAAGGAGGGACCGTATATGGAGCAGCCATGGAAGAAAACCTCCGCGTCCGGCACATCCGTATCACCAGACCGGAGGAACTCTCTTCCCTGCGCGGCTCCAAATATATCCAGAGCGATATCGGCTGGATATACCGCACCGTCAAAAAAGACTTGAAAGAAGGCCTTCCGGTACTCTTCTCCGGAACGCCGTGTCACATTGCCGCACTTCATCAATACCTGAAGAACGCATACCCTCTGCTGCTCTGTGTGGACATCATTTGCCACGGAATCCCCTCTCCGAAACTCTTCCGGGAATATATCCGCCTCCGGGAATCCGGAGAGGAAAACGGCAAAGTAACCTCTGTACAATTCCGGGACAAGCGGGCGGGATGGAAATCATTCAGCATGGTGTGCCGGTTCGGCGATGGAAAAGCCGCCTATGCGGAAACCCTCCACCATGACTTGTTCATGCAGGGGTTCCTGGGCAACTTCTGCCTGAGGCCTTCGTGCTACGCATGCGCCGCGCGCAAGGAGCGCAGGCATGCAGACATCACGCTGGGAGACTTCTGGGGAGTGGACCTGCATATGCCGGAACTGGACGACGACAAGGGAACATCCGTCATCTTTATTCACTCTGCCAAAGGAGAGAGCATCTGGCGGGAGGTTCAGGAAGCCGTCTTTTCCAAACCCGTTCCCTATGAACTGGCCGTACGGTACAATCACGCCTACCACCAATCCTTTCCGCATCATCCTGCGGAAAAGCTGTTCCATGACAACATTGGCACCGTTCCCCTGGAAACCCTCATTGCAGGGTGCTGTAAAAAAGGGCAGCCTTCCTTGCTGCGCCGGATCGCCAGAAAAGTAAAGCGCTCGGCTAAAAGCATACTGAACCGCAAGACGCGCTGACCGAACCGGAATTTTCTCCCCCTCAAACGCAAAAGCCGCATCACGGCAGGCAAATCTCTGCCGTGATGCGGACATGTTCCGCTATCGGATCATTCCGGTCAGCCGTCATGCCGGAAAACGGTTGAAAGACGGCTTCCGTGCCTGAAATGCGCGGAAAGGAACATGTAAAACAATTCTACCGTTCTCAGGCGTCGCTGGCCGCATCCTTGGCGGCTTCGGCCTTGTCGCCCATCCGGTCAGCCGCATGCTGCATGGCATCCTTGCTGTCCTGGTAGGTATCCTTCACGGCATCCTTGCTTTTTTCGTAAGTGTCTTTTACTGCTTCCTTGCCTTGTTCCATCTTTTTGGCGGCGGCATCTTTGGCGGCTTCGGCGCCCTTCTTCATATGTTCCTTGGCTTCAGCCATATCCTTGTCCCCCTTGTCTCCGTTGGAGGAGGAGCCTCCACAGGCGCCCTGGGCGAAAGCGACAACGGGAACCGCTGCCAGTACTGCTATTGCTGTATAAATGAGTTTTTTCATGATGTTGATCTATTTAGATTCATTCTAATAGACTGCACTTTCATGAGAAATCGTGAAAGGACGTGCGTCATTATGCGTTCACGCCTTTGCCCCGGCAGCCAGAGAAACGGCGGTAGAAACACATTCGCGGCAAGAGACTTGTCCCTCCTTTTTCAACTCCCTGCACCGGGAATAACCCAGTCTGTCTACAAATCGCGCCATGATGTCTGCACGGCATTCTTCCGGACTACAGTGAAGCGCGCCATACAAGGCTCCGCACAAGCCGTCCGGAGCCCTTCCTCCGCTGCATGCAGACAGGGATTCCACCAAATCCATGCGCTCCAGGGCGGCGCACACGGTCTGGGCGCAATTGTAACGGTACGGTTCCGCACGGAACATGGACAGGGCCTTTTCCTCAATATTCACGGACGGAACTGTAAGCCCCGGCGCGGGAAGGGTCAAGTTCCTCCCCTATCTTCCCGTCAGTACATACCACAGGAACAGACTGTTGTGCTTCACGTACCTTTTGAGCAGCCGGCGCGGCTCCATGCAAATACGGTACAGCCATTCCAGACTGTTCCTCTGCATCCACTCCGGCGCACGCTTCACCGTACCCGCATGAAAGGCAAAAGCCGCCCCCACTCCTGCATACACGGCGGGGGGCAGCAGGTCCTTCTGTTCCGCCATCCACCGTTCCTGCTTGGGACACCCCAGCCCCACCCAGACCATGTTGGCTCCGCTGCTGGCAATCGCCTCCCTCATATCCTGCAAATCCTTCTCACTCCAGGGGCGGAACGGCGGAGAATAAACGCCTGCCAGGCAAAAACCGGGGTATTTTTCCGCCAGTCCGGCCGCCAGGGCTTTCAGCGTTCCTTCGTCGCCCCCCAGCAGAAAATGTCTGAGGCCGGGATACTCGGCATTCGCCTTCACCACGGCCTCCATCAGATCCGGCCCGCTCACACGTTCGGCGGTCGGGGGGGGGGGGGGGGGGGGGGGGGGGGGGGGGGGGGGGGGGGGGGGGGGG
>JAJQCV010000111.1 GCA_021202525.1 Akkermansiaceae bacterium
GAACCTATGCCTCCTCTCCTTCAGGTTCTAAGATGTATTGTTCAGTAATGGCTCAACCTTATCCAAAACTTCCTTATACGTTAATAATGTGTATAGGACTACCAGCCCTTGGCTGGGCAATAATCATAGAAAGCCTTTTTGCCTTTCTTTCATTTTGGACCTCTCCATTGGTTCAATGGATAAAGTCGATGTTTTAAAATCATTGATTTTTTCTGCATGCGTCACGAAACTACTTCCACAACGGATGCTCTCTCCAGTTGCGGGGGAACCCCATCTCCGCTTCAATGCCTACACCCGGAGCGGAATCCTGCAAGAGCTTCATCAGCCGGTCATCCCATTAGCTGGTATTGGCCGCGTATTTCAGGAGGACATGCAGGGATCGGTAGAATCTTTGCAATATTGGCTAGCCGGGACCGCTGAGGGTGGATCTGGTTTTATGCATCGTATTTCCACTTCCTGTTCCACAGCCGTCCGGGATGGGCGCAGATATTGCGGGCAGCCACCAGTAAGGCAACCAGGGAAGAAAAAAGGCTTCATCGGAAAAGCCGAACAACTGGGCAATCGTTTGCCTCAGCTTGAGGGAAGACCGTCCTTGTACAAATGATGCAGGTTGCCGAAGGTGGAAAACTGGACAAAACCCATACCGGTAAATTCTCTACCTACAGCCCTCCCTCATCCTCCCGGAAGTGGTGTGACCAAGCATAAATCCGTGAAAGGGTGAAACATTAATTATCTGAAAGGGTCAGATGGGTGTCAGACGAAAGGGTCGGGACAAAGTAGTGACACATGTCACTATAGGGTGGATTAATATCCGCGGAGGTCCGGCGGAAGCATCGCCAACCCTCCGCGGAATGAATCAAAGGCTGAATCCCTCCGGCTGGCCTGGATGTAGTATCTCCCACATAACCCGCGCGCAGGCTTCCCGGATGGAACATCCCGCCCGATCTGCAATGGGTCTGTAAAAATTGACCTGTCCGCAATGTACGGCGGACACTCCCCGCGCCAAGGTGGACAACTCAGCCAAATGCCGCTTGTCGCAGGTGCGTATGCCAATCAAGAATTTGCCGTCCTGGAACTCTATCACGTCCGCTCCGCGTCGTCCGTATAGGTACAAAGCAAGCATGCTCACAGTCACGTCCTCCGGATAAGTCTGATCGTGTCGGTCCGGGAATTCTCTCGTCACCAGCACATCCAGGGCATCCCGCAGGAAGCGCCGCGTTACCCAGTAGCACACGCCAGACCAAGCGAAAGGCACGGCGCATTGATAGCCGCCCGCCAGCATCCGGCGGTCATACAAGGATTTTTTAATTTCGGCTGTGGATATGAGCAGTGTGTCGGCGTCAATTTTGATAACCGGGTCTGACCCTGGAATGTCCTGCATGCAGGACAACATTCCGCGGACACACTCAAGGCCGTTCAGATTCCCTCTCCGTTGGAAATAGGTTTTTTTATAAAAAATGTCTCTACCTTTTGGAATGTGCGTTTTCGACAAAGGGGCCGCCCCATCGTCAAACAGGTAAATAAGGCAATCAGGGTCAGCTTGGCGTATTTGGCCGACACATAATTCCAAGCATTTATAGTCTTCACGGTAACAGAATATTGCGTAATTCATGATGCTAATTAATTGAAATGTATTCTTCGGAGATTTCGTCCCAACGCCCCATCTGAATATAAAGATCACCGTCAGATGTGTGCTGGGGACGTAATGCGTAATTGCTATCACATGCCAAGGTTGTCCAAGAGTCACACACGCGGGAAACGGCCTCAAAACTAGAAACGTCCAGGTCCACCGATAAGAAATTATTGTCTGTCCAAAGCCGGGTCCGGATGCCTTTGCCGTTTGTTGGCGTTTTCCAATAAGAGGCGTAACGCAGTCTTACTTGATTGTCGGCAATTTCCAGGGGCATCAACGCGGACAAGGTTCCGCTGGAAAGGCTTGTTGCGTCGATGGATATGTCAAGCTGTCCGCCTGTCTTGGTAAGCCCGTATTTAAGCCCGTTGGATGTCTTTTGCGTCGTGTTTACTTTTAATTTGATAGAAGACCCTACTATTTCAATGGGGTCCTCGGCGGTGTAACTAACGGCGTCTCCCCCTGTCATGGAATCAGTATCAAGCCGCATTGCCAGTTCACCGTCCCTTATTTCAAGGTTGTATTTGATACCTTGAGGCGTGGAATGAACAACCTTGTCGATTTTAAGGGCAATGTCTTTATCAATTATTTCGATGGGTTCCAGCCCATTGTAATCCGGTCTGCCGTCCACAATCCTGACACCAAGCTTGACAGGCCCTTCGTCTTCCCCGCTTTCCCCTTTTCCCTTTTCCTGAACTAGCCATGCCTTGAGTTCCGTTGTAACCGTCACGTCCTCGGACGAGGATTCGATATTAAGAGTCAAAACATGCTCGTCTTCCCCTTCATCTCTAATTTCCAGCGCACATTTAGGGTCGGTCTTGAGGTTATAGGGGGGTGACGCTTTAAGTCCGCAATAGACCGCCCCCAGCACATATTGCTTCACGGTCACAAGTTCCGCGGCGTTTCCATCGCCCACCAGGGGCTCTGGTAAAATCTCTACCATTGCGAGTTTGAAAAAATATTCTCCGTTTTCTTCCTTTTCCTTTTCCGCAATGGTTTTCAGGGGAGATTCTTCGCCCTTGGAGGAAGTAATGTTGTGACTTTTATATTGTCCCTTGTCATCACAAGTAACGTGCAGCCACAAATCCCCGGCAGTTATATCGCTTTTTTCCCACGCTCCGCTGCCTTCTTTGGCATGAACTCCATTAATATAAATATCCCCCTGTTTTACATAAGCCTCTCCTTGCGTGACAAGCACGCGCCACCCTTCATCCAGGGAGTTGGCCGCATAGGTGATACAACCCGTCAGGTAGGGCTTGTAAGTAATATCGTCAATGGAGGAACCGGAAGACCCGGCCCCGGAAACAAACTCACCCAGGACAAGCCGAACAGCCCTCCCTCCCGGTTTGTCCTGACTGGTGGATATAACGGCATCGGTAATGCAGTCATGCGACATGTCGCCCCACACTAAATCCAGGTAAACCTTTCCGACTTCCGCTTTCAGCCCAGGGTAAGGGTCAGCATTCATTTTTGCGCCGCCAATTTTGGGAATGACATTGCGCGTACCTCCGGCATGGATTTCCAGCACCCTGCCAGGGTTAAAATAGGCCATCCATTTTTCACCTTCTTTAATAAGGGACCGGAGGGAAAAACCGCCCTTGTCATCCACGTACCGCCCGCCCGTCCAGTGTCCCGATGCCGGAACAGAAGGAAGCATGGAATTAAAATTGGATGTCCTGTTGAGGGCGTCTAGAACCGCCTCGACATTGTTGTTCCAGTTACCGGACGTCAGTACGGACCCCTTTGTTTTCTTGGGTAAGTGATACATATCAGCTATAAATATCCGGGTCCCAGTTGCCGCCGATGTAGGTCACTTGTGTAACCGTTTTGCCATTACGGCGCGTAACGCCGCCGCCAGCACACAACCAGGTTTGACCGTCCGGCAAATTAGGCAGTCCCGCACGGGATGAAATCTTCCCGGCATCGGAAATATCCACCTTGCTTGGTATGGTCAGGCGGCATTGTGTGTAAGCAGCCTTGTAGTGAGTTTGGCCGCGCAGTATCTTGGAAAGCAAACTAGCCGGAACTTTGCCGTTGAGCTTGCTTGTCAAATCGACGCCCTTCTCGTCTGAAAGTTGTCCCCCCATCAAGGCACACAAATCTTTGAGCGTTGTGTTATCCAGGGCATCCACGTCTCCCTTATAAAGCTTGCATTGTGATATAGGCTCATCGACCAGAGATACGGTGACTTCGCACTCCCGACCATCAAATTCAAATGTGGGATCGTCCGGGTTTTCCGGGTTTTCCGGGTCCGGACCATCCATGGCCGCGGAATAAGTCAATGTGACAAAATCAACCTTGTTACTTTCGTGGGTCTCAATATTAATGTCAGTGAGGGCCAGCCCCTGCTTGATCGGGATGCCGGATGTCGCCCCGCCAGGGTTGAAAATGGATGATACCAAGTTGCGGCCTTCTCCTGCCGGGCACATATAGTATTCCACCAATGACTTGCTTTCATAATTTTCTTGATATTGCGCAGGTTTCCACCACGACAACACCCCTGACGGCAGTTTACCTAAAATATCGTTATTCATATCATCCTAAAACAGCCAAGGCACCGCCCTGCTTTTGAAGCAATTTGTTGAGTAGTTCATTAGTTTTCTTTTGTTCCGAAAGTTGCTTGGCCGGGATGTTTTCGGCGGACAGCATCATGCGGCCATATCCGCACCAAGGCGTTCTTCTCTGCCACCCTCACTTCCGCCCAGGTAGCCCGGAGGATGCAGGACTACATTGACGACTTTCTTTCCCAGGACCGGGATATTAACGAAAAAGGACAAGAGTTTTTCTCTTCACAAGGCCGTTCCGAATTCGTCGCCAAATTCCGCCAGATGATGATGGACGAGGGATTCGGCAAGGTCTTGCCGGATGGCAGCATTGACCCGAACATCAATGACAACGACCTGCGCGACCTTCGGTCCTGCCGCCGCCTGCAACTCATTTTCGATACCCAGGTAGAGCAGGCCAACTCTTACGGGCAATTCCTGGAGGGACAGGACGAGGACATCCTGGACATCTGGCCATGTTGGAAGTTTGTGCGCGTCCGCCCGGTTATGTCTCCCAGGCCCTACCATGATGCCGCCCTGGGGCAGATACGCCGCAAGGATGACCTGGATTTCTGGCTATCCCTCAACCGTGATTTTAACGTGCCGTGGGGTCCGTGGGGGTTCAACAGCGGATGCGGCACGGAAGATGTGGACCGCGCGGAGGCGGAGGCAGCCGGAGCCATCAAGTCCTCTGACAAGGTCAAGCCCATCGTCAAGGACTTCAATGACCGCCTGCAGCAATCCGTGGCGGACCTGGGGCCGGACGTCCGATCCTGGATCAAGCGCCAGCTTGGCGACATGGTCACGATCCACGGAGACAAGGCTATTTATAACAAGCCGTCACCGCCCAAAACTCCCCGGCCTGACGCCGTTCCGGCAAAGGGAGGCAGCTATTACATTGGTAAGCTTTACATCAATGGGTATGATCCCTCCATGAGCAAAAACGATTTCATTGACAGATTGCGCGCTTCGGAAGTTCTTTCCATGGGAATTCAACGCATGTTGGAATCGCCCGTTTCCTTCCAACGCCAGGACCCGGAATATTATCAATTCATTAAATCACAATTAGCCTGATATGTTGCTGACAAAAAGTCAACTTGTTCAAATTCGCCAACTGGATGACGACCAGGAAAACAACCTGGACCGCCTCATTACTCCGGTAGATGAAGAATGGGCTTTCATGAATACCATCGCCGGAGACATGACGCTGGAGGACTACGTTGCCCTTCCCGAAGGTGAACGTCGGAAATGGTATATCAATAGCAACCCTAATATTCAAACTCATAGGATCGGCTTTGACAAAAACAAAGGAGAAGACATGTATATCACCGGATTCTTCTTTGAACCATGGCATCCTTCCATTTTGGACCGAATTTATTAACCATGAAAAAACCAATACAAATTCCCCTTCCTCTGTCCTATCCTGATTCCGGCAAGTGGTTTGTTCCCGTCAAGCGCATCAAGATAGACGACCGCACCTGGGCCTTGCGGCTGGGGCAGCCTGTGCAGCTTGGTACAAGCTACGATGTGGCGGAGGCAACAGGCGTCGGACGTAAAATCCTCAAGCGGCTGGCCAGGGCCGGATTCATCCAGGAGATGCGGCCTTCTCCCAATGTCTCTATGTACTACTATACGGAGGTGCTGGACCTGATGGAGCGCACAAGGCAAGACCCTAATTTCTGGACGCAGATTCGACGTGACGCCTATTTGAAAGGCTCGCGGCTGGAGGACGCTACAGCCCTCTAACATTTTTGACGACGGCCTTTTCAGGCCGCGCCGTCCGTGTGCAGCCGCCCGATGCCCTAGGGTGTGCCCATGTTCACACATGACCCTATTGTCTGCGGGGATTCTCTCTCCATCATGCGCCAGCTTCCAAGCGCTTTCTACAATGCCATTATTACCGATCCGCCCTATGCTTCCGGTGGATTGACAACCGCAGAACGCAAAGCTTCCCCGGAACGCAAGTACATTTCGCGGGGCAGGCTTCCTTCCTTTGATTTTGATACCCGCGACCAGCGTTCCCATTTCATGTGGTCGGTCCTGTGGATGACGGAGGCGCTACGCCTGACGCGCGAGGGTGGCTGGCTGATGGTATGTTCAGACTGGCGGCAACTGCCGACCACCAGCGACGCCTTGCAGGTCGCTGGTTGGACGTGGCGTTCTCTTGTTACCTGGGACAAGACGGAGGCATGCCGCCCCCATCAAGGCATGTTCCGCAATCAAGCCGAATTCGTCTTGGTGGCCACGCGCGGCAGCATCGGCCGTGAGCAGGATCGCCCGCGCGTGTTCCCGGCAGGTGTCTTCCGCCATTACCTCAAGCCCTCCGACAAATTCCATCTGACGGGCAAGCCCGTTCCTCTGATGGCCCACCTCATGACCGTTCTTCCGCCTCACTCCATCGTCCTGGACCCCTTCACGGGTAGCGGCACCACGATCATGGCAGCCCGGCAACTGGGCCATACGGCACACGGCATCGACATTTCCCCCGTTCATGTCCAGATAGCCAGGGACAGGCTGGCCAATTTCGCCGACTGACCGCGCAGGGTTGGCGGTGGTGCCGCGGATCGCTCGCCGGGGTGTGCTTCCCTCCGTGTTTGTGACACGTGTCACACCCCGGTTCACCCTTTCAGATGGCCACCCGTCCACCCTTTCATTTTTCCCGGATTTACCCTTTCAGGTATTTTCCACATTCCCCAGCCTTCCGCGCCCGCTCATCCCCTGTGTTTTCAAGCACTTTCAACCTCTTTCAATCCAATTCCACCCTTTTCCATGATTTATGCTTGGTCACAGTGGAATGCAAAATCTTCCAGACTTCGGTCATAATTTGCCTGGAACAGCTTCAGACGGTCGGCTGGCGGCCTGTTGCGGTACTTCTTGGCAAAACTCCCCCTTCAGGCTCTGCGGGTTGCTGATTCCGGAAGGCTTCGCCCATTCATAGGCCACGCAAACGCGGAAAGCGATCTCTACACGCTCGATAGCATCCATAATCAGGAATCTCAACCGCCTGTCGAACAGATAGTAATTCCATACGGTCTTCAGTCTCGCCCCTGTTAGGAAAATATTAAGCTTGATCCGCTTTCCGTTGAGAGTGGCGGTACGGCGGAAAGGATAGAAATAACCGGAAAGCCGGTAATATCCCACGGCTTGCAGCCTCTGCAAGCAGACAGCTCCCACTCTGCCTTGTACGTGCATGCCATTACAACCGTATTTCCGGAGCCCATATAGGAAGAGAGGACTTCCATATAACCCTATTGGCAAGCCTTGATCTGCTCCCTGTCCATAAGGGGGGCGTCCGGACTGTCCGCCATGGCTCTCCGGATACCCGCCAGAATCAGGAATACCAGGATGAGAAAAAACTTCCTTTAGAAAAAGCTACGCACTTTCATGCTGTTTCTTTATCATTCCCTTTCAAAAAAACAAGTCGGTTAATGAATATATCCGCCTTGCAGATGGTAAGAGATGCCAAGAAAGATGCTTAATCTTCCAATGTCATACGGCAAAGCAGACATATTTTCTGGTGATTATAACTCCCACAAGCCAAATTGTTCCCTGGAGCTATGCCGGAATGGACTGAATTACCAAAGAACAAATATCCCCGGTCTGGAGAGTGCACGAAGTCTCTCTCCAGCTATCGGTATCATCTGTACTTCCAGAGCCATTGTTGTCCACGACAAAAGAGAAGGTATAATCGCTATCTATGGGAATACTGGCATGCCCTTCCGTCACAACGGTCAAGCTCTTCCGAATCCATCCTATTAATATGGGAGTGTTATAATGAAAGAGCGGCGGCTGTTTGTGCCCGGCCTCCTCGCAGAGGGGTGACTGTCCCATCGGCAGTAACAGGAACCCTACCCATGGAGTGCCCTGGAATGGGGGATAGGAAGAACCGGGACATCAAAACTCCGGCAGACGTAAGCTCTACCGGGCATCGAAAACAACGGGAAACTACTCTTCAAAAAAACTGAGATTCCTCGGATAACCAGCCCCAGCCATATAATCCCCACCACCCAAAGCCACATGATAAAATGGCACTCTTCCCGAAGCTTCTCTTCCTTCACCCTCCGTTTACGGAGTATTTCCTCCTGATCCCTCTCATATTCCTTCTCCCAGGTTTTATCTGCGTACCCGCACAATTTCCGGTACGCCTCCGTCTCGGTGCATTGGGAACAAACCTCTTATCTCCTCTCAGTCGTTCCATCTTCCTCAATGGCATGGACAAACACAACATCCCTCAGAACACCCGGAACATTTTCGAGAATTTTCCTGCAAAAAACGTATGTGACCGGGAATAAAAACTCATCGTCTCAAAACTTTAAAAAATCTTTTTCCGGTAGGTTTCCATGATTCTCTCCGCCAAGGCCTCATGCGTCCCGTTCCAGACGGCGGGCTTCCTCTCCCGCACCCTCCTTAAAATCTCTACATACGTTTCCGCCTGCCTCCGGGAGGACGCCCCGTCCATGTTGGTGAGCATGTCGCACAGCTTGATCATCAGGGCATCCGGTGGAAGGGTCGCAAGCTTCTTGCTCATGTAGCGTGCCTTGCCCAGCCTCTCCTTTTCCTCCTCGTCATTGGTCAGCAAATACACGAGAGTCGCCACATACGGGCCAAACTCGGCGGAAAGCTCCCCATAACTCACGCCGCAATCCTCCATCGTATCGTGCAGCCATGCGGCGGCCAGCAAGCGTTCGTCATCCGTGTACTCCGATAAAAGACCAGCGACCGCCTCCGGATGGGTCGCGTAGGGGTCGTTGGTGTACTTTCTCGTTTGTCCCTCGTGCTTGTGCCGGGCAAAATCCTCCGCCCGTTCCACCAGGCGGATGCGGTTTTCCCGTTTCAGGGCTTCCATGAGTAAAAGACTCGTCTTGCTGGGGTTCACTTTTCCAGAGATCCATGTAAAGATATTCGTCCGGCTCACTCCAAGAAGGGGAACCAGGAACGTGACCGTCTGCGTCTTGGGAAAGGGTTCGCCAAAGGGCTTGTGCCGGGCCCATGCCAGAAATTCTTCAGGAGTCATGTCAGTCATTCAATCTCTGGAAAATATAGGCTGTTTTTAACTTTTTGCGAATGGTTTTTTCTCCGGCCTTCCCGCAGAAGAAACTCCCGCATGAACATGGGAGACGATAAAACCTCCATCTTTACGGCACACCCTTCCGGAACATTGTCCTCTCCTCATGCCCTGTCTTCCCTGCCGCCGAAATCCGGGACATCATGCTCGCAAGCTCCTCAAACAATCCGGAACAGACCAGCCTTTTTCCGGCAGTACCTCGGCGCTTGAACGGTATGGAGCCATTCAACTATAATGAAAAAGCCTCTTTCTCTGAAAGAATAACTTTATCAGTCATCCCTCAATTTCACATTGCTCCCGCAGCCTCTCTTCTCTTAACATGCGGGCAATGAGTGAATACTTCCTGAAGCTTCCCGGCGATTCACAGCCGAGGTCCTATTCCGAATACGAAGTCCGGGAATTTCTGGGCCAGGGCGTCATTGACTCAAAAACTCTCACCTGGAAACCGGGCATGGACGGATGGCAGCCGGTCGGGCAGGTTCTCCCGGAAAAAGCGCCGGAAACCCTCCCCTTCCTGAATGAAAAGCCGGATATCTCCCCTCCGCCCCCCACGTACCGTTTGCGGTACTCCCTCTTCGAGCTCTCCAGATTAGCCTTTCCGGCCTGTTTCATTCTTCTGGCCTGCTCACTGTGGACCCTGTGGATCGTCTGTTTCCATAATATCGTGGACTATGCAGAGGTTCAAACCACCCTCCGGCAGGTCGTAGGTCAGCTTCCCTCCTACGTGCTCTCCCTCATTTTCCTGTTCAGCCTTTTGTGCATCCCCTCCCTGGCCGTCCAGCTGGTCTGGCTTTACCGGGCCTGCGCCAACGTGCAGCAATTCCGGGTTTCAGGGTTGCGGTTCACTCCCCTGGTCAGCGTTATCCTCAGCTGCATGCCCCTCGTCGGCATGGTCCTCAATGCCCTGATCATCCAGGAACTGTACAGAGCCTCCAAAAATCCGGAAGAATGGATGCTGCAATCCCCCTCCCTGGCCGTGCGGCTGTACTTAACCGCGGCAACCGCCCTCACCCTGTCCCTGCTCTTCCCTTTCGGGGCGGAACATTACCTGGTTGCCTTCTTCCTGGTCGGCTCCCTGATGACCGCGGCCAGCACCCTGTGGCTGATATCCGTTCTCCAAATCAGCAGGATGCAGCAGGAACTGGCCTCCAGACAGGCGGACAAGCTTCCGTAAACGGACTTTCCGGTTACGGAGCGGGTTTCAGGGCGCCTTCCTGCTGTTCCTTCGGCAGAATCCTGTCCAGCGCCTCCATGCTGTTGTCCCGGTAAAGGTTTTCCAGCAATTTCTCCCAGCCGGCAGCCTGCTGAACATCCTTCAGGGCAATCACGGGGTCCGGAATCATCATCGCGGGGTCGGGAGCGTACTTTTTCAGCACCTCGTCCGGATTGATCCGGTTGAACGTCGTCTTGCCATACCCCGGCATTCCCGCCTCATGGGCGATGGACTCAATCATTTCAAAATGCAGATGGGCCAGATAATTGCCGTGCGCCGTGCCTACGGTGCCGATCTGCTCCCCACGACCCACGATGGTTCCCAGAGGAATGTCGCTGATGGTTTTAAGATGCGCATACAGGCTCTGCACAAAACGGCCGTCCGGAAGCCGGTGCAGCAAAACCACGACGTTTCCCCAGTCCGGAGACGGCTCCCCGGCATAAATCAGCAGCCCGCGTCCCGCGGCGCGCACCGGAAGCCCCTCATCCGTATTCTCTCCGCCAATCCCGTTCAAATCCTGTCCGGTATGCCTGCCGCCGCGCGCGGCATTCATGGCTCCAAATCCTTGGGCGGAATACGTAAACGCTCCGTTGTCATCCCCCACCGGGGACACAAACACATCCGCCAGAGGAGCCTTGGCCAGCTCCTGGGGAGTCAGCAGAATCAGCCTGTAATCCACGGGAATGGGAGCGGACTGAGGAACATCCACATCATAAATATTCTTGTACGCGCCCGCATCCGGACTGGCGGCGTCACGGGCCTTGTACCAGGCAAACGCCGCAACCATCAGCCCGGCCGTCACCAGCAGGCCCAGAATGACGCGGGATGTCGTCTTGTCAATCATTGTCTCCACTCTATATGCAATGCGCCGCGTTGACAATCACAAGATGGTTACTGCAACGTCTGCGGAAACCTGCTTTTCCACAATTCCCGCGCGGTCACAATATCCTCCGCGGCAGCCCTCCCCGAAAGTTCCCAGACAAGCGGCACGCCTGCGGGGAAAAAGGGCAAAAGGCGTTCAAAAGGCACTCCCCCCCCCATCAGGGGCACCTGGTGGTCGCGGGCCGGCCATTTGACGTCGTTCACGTGTCCGCCAATCAAATGGGGGGATATATTGCGGATGAACTGTTCATGATTCAATATAAGCAAATTGTGCTTCCGCTGAATATGCCCGAAATCATGCCAGTAACCGACAAACGGCTCTTCTGCAAACTCCCGCATCAGGTCCGCCATTTCATCCTCGCTGGGAATCTGTTCATAATGGCTGCGGCCTTCGATGCCCAGTTTCACTCCGAACTCGGAAGCATGGGGCAACAGCTGGCGGATGGCCTCGCGGGCGCGCTCCGCATAAACGGGGGCAAGCCGGTTGCGGCGCCTGACGAAT
Source organism: Akkermansiaceae bacterium (assembly GCA_021202525.1). Classification (GTDB taxonomy): domain Bacteria; phylum Verrucomicrobiota; class Verrucomicrobiia; order Verrucomicrobiales; family Akkermansiaceae; genus Akkermansia. Next base: position 11,836 of record JAJQCV010000111.1, read on the forward strand.
TCCCCCTTGACCCGGGCAAACTCCTCCGTGCCCACCAGCCCTTCCCTGGCCATGGTTTGCAGCCGGGCCGTGTCTGTACGTTTCACCAGCGGTTCTACCGTCCCCATGTGCAGGACAATGTACCCGGCGCCCAGGGAGGCGCCCTGTTCAATGGACTTCTTCGTCAGCTCAATCGCCTTGCTGCGGACCTGGGGCATATCCGCCGTAAACGGCCTGCTGTCCGGGGCATCCCCCACCTCGTCAATCGGAGCGGGAAAATAATTGTGAACGCCGGCCACGCGCACCTTGCCCGCTTCCACGGCCCTCATGATGCCCGGCAAAAGGAAAAGCTTGATGCCGTGGGAAAGTTCCACATGGTCAAACCCCAGAGAAAGGATTTCATCAATCATCTCCTCCCCGTCCTGATGGCGGTGGGAATTCCAGCATGTAGAAAAAACCAGCATAAAAATCGTCAATGGCTAGGAGCCCGCAGTTCCGGGTTCCGTGTACACGTCCTTCATCCACTCCTTCACGGCCGCCGTCATGCTTCCGGCTACGTCGGCGCGGGGCTTTACGAAGGCCGGGACAAACCACGGGAACGCCCCCACCAGGTCATGGATCACCACCACATCCCCGTCACAGGTATGCGCTCCGGAACCGATGCCCAAAGTAGGAACGGGAGAATGGGCCGTAATGCGGCGCGCCACGGAGGGCGTAACGCCTTCCACCACCACGGAGCAAGCCCCGGCCTCCGCCACGGCCTGCACATCCTTCACCAGGGCTTCCGCCTCAGCAGCGGATTTCCCCTTGATCCTGTATCCCCCCTCTTCCAGAACTTTTTGAGGCAGCAGGCCGATATGGCCCATCACGGGAATCCCTGCCTTCACAATGGCGCGGATCTTTTCCGCCTGGGAGGCACCGCCTTCCAGCTTGACGGCATCTGCTCCGGCCCGGAACAGTTTTTCCGCGGTACGCACGGCATCCTCCACCGTATCATAAGTATGGATGGGCATATCCCCCACCAGCAGGGCGTTCTTTACGCCGCGCGCCGTGGCCTCCACATGGTGGACCATATGGTCCAGCGTCACATGGGTGGTATCCGGAAAGCCCAGCTGGACCATCCCCACGGAATCCCCCACCAGGACGACGTCCACGCCGGCCTCATCCAGCAGGCGGCCCGTGGGATAATCATAAGCGGTAACCAGCGTCACATGCCGCGTGCCCTTGCAGGCGCGGATGCGTTCCGCCTTTTCAACAGATTGATTCATGGCGTTAATATGAATGTTTTTTACCACTGTTCCGCAACAAGAAGCGGATCCGTCTCTTCCGTCTCCAGCTCCGCGAGCAGGCGGGAAACCGTTTTTTTCTGGAGCGGCAGGACCAGATCCGGCCTGATATCGGAAAGCGGCTTCAATACAAACTTTCTCAAATGGGCTCTGGGATGGGGCAGGATCAGGCGGGGAGGATCATTGATCACCAAACCGCCTACGTAAATAATATCCACATCCGCCGTGCGGGGTTCGCACCTGATGCCGGAGCGCACGCGGCCCAGGGCGCGTTCTATCCCCTGGCAATGCACCAGCAGTTCTTCCACCGTGCCGGCCCAGGTAAACTCCAGCACGGCATTCAAGTAATCATCGGAGCCGTGGGGACATCCCAAAGGGCTTGTCGCGTACAGGGGGGACTGCAAAAAGGGATCGTCGGACAAGGCCATCTGAGCCAGATGGTCCCGGGCCTTCACAATCAGGCTGTTCTTGTCTCCGAGATTTGATCCCAGCGCAATACCGGCTCTTTTCATAGGTAAAAGGCACTCCGGCAATCCAAGTAAAGAGACGGCCGGAATGCTGGAAAATTACAGTGTGGACAAGCCCAGGACATCTTCCATGTTGTACAGTCCCGGCTCTTTTCCCTGAAGCCAGAGGGCGGCGCGAACCGCGCCGGAGGCAAACGTCATGCGGCTGGAAGCCTTGTGCGTAAGTTCCAGGCGTTCGCCGTCGGAAGCGAACACCACGGTGTGGTCTCCCACCACGTCTCCTCCCCGGAGGGAATGCATCCCGATTTCATTGTCGGGCCGGGGTCCGACCAAACCGCTACGGCCAAACACGACGCTGTCTTCGTAATTCCTGCCGATGGCGCCGGACAAAATTTCCGCCAGGGTCCGGGCCGTGCCGGAAGGGGCGTCAATCTTGTGGCGGTGGTGCATCTCCATCACCTCCATGTCGCAGCTGCCGCCCAGAATCTGGGCCGCCTTGCGCGTCAGCCAGAACAGGGTATTCACGCCGACGGAATAATTGGAGGCGAACACGATCGGAATGGAAGCGGCGGCATCCATGATCTCCTGCCGTTCCAAGTCCGTATGGCCCGTAGTTCCAATCACCACAGGCTTGTTGTTGGCTACGGCCTCCGCCAGCAAAGTGCTGGTAAAGCCATGATGGGAAAAATCAATGACCACATCGCACTTCGCCAGGGCGGGATACAGTTCCTGCCCCTGGTCATGCGTGGCTCCCACACATGTTTCCGGATTCTGCGTGACCGCCTCCTGGACGGCCTGCCCCATGCGGCCTGAACTGCCTGTAACAAGAATGGAAATCATAAAGGTAAGATATTAAAGAATGTTAAAACGTTGAAGAAGGGCGGAAAGCTGCGCCGCCTTCTCCTCCGACAAAGGCACCAGGGGAAGACGCACGCCCGGCTGAATATCCCCTCTTAACGCCATGGCGGCCTTGATGGGGACGGGATTGGTATCCAGCGTCATGATCCCCTTCATAAGCGGGTAAAACGTCTTTTGCAGGGAAAGCATCTCCGCCATGTTCTTATCCAGGCCCGCTTTCACGATGGAATTCATGATGCCGGGAATCAAATTGGAAGAAACGGAAACAAGACCGCTGGCCCCGCAGGCCATGAAAGGCACCGTCAGGCCGTCATCACCGCACAAAACGGTGAAATCTTCCGGAACCACCTGCATCAGCTGGCTCACGCGGTCGACGTTCCCGCCGGCTTCCTTCACGCAGATGATATGCGGGCAATCCTTCGCAAGGCGTCCCACCGTTTCCACGGAAATTTCAATGCCGCAACGGCCGGGAATGCTGTACAGCATGATCGGGAGCCTTGTAGCGTCCGCAATGGCCTTGAAATGTGAATAAACGCCTTCCTGGGAAGGCTTGTTGTAATACGGGCATACCTGAAGCGTTCCGTCCACGCCCATCTTCTCCGCCTCCTGCGTCATGTGGATGGCCTCCGCCGTGGAGTTGGCTCCCGTGCCGGCAACCACCTGAATACGGCCGGCCGCACATTCCACAGCCAGTTCAATCACCCTCAAATGCTCTTTCACAGTCAACGTGGGGGATTCTCCCGTAGTACCTACGGCCACAATTCCGGCAACGCCGGCGGCCACCTGCTCTTCCACAAGCATCCTGAAAGCCTCTTCATCGACGCGGGCTCCGGCAAACGGAGTCACAATTGCTGTATAAAGACCTTGAAACTTCATAACCTTACTTGGAAACATACTATCCTAACAGACACTTTTTGTCACGACAGAATACAGAAATATGGCATGCGTGTCAGGCATCCAGAAACACCGTCCGGGAGCAGACAGAACAAAACTCCAGGTAGGACTTGAGAAAAGAGAGGGACGTTTCCGGGCGTACGCCGGGCCTCCGGACAGCTCTTCTTTCATTGACGACAATGTACTCCCGGTCAATATGCCTGCCTTCACTTCCGCACAAAAACAAGGCGGCCGCACAGGCGGAAGAAGCCAGCCGGGCATTGGAGAAACGCTGAAAAACAGGTCGGTGAATCACCACCTGGTTCATCCTGACATCTCTCCGGCCCAAGTGATCCTCCATCCGGGAAGCATCTTCCTTCCACCGCCGTTTCATTTTTCTGCCGGAACAGGAAACCATACTGACGATCACGGCGCCGGAAACGAAAGCATGCTCCAGCAAAACGGACAGGCGGGCACGTGCGGAACAATGCAGTCCCCGGACTGCAACCGCAGCATCTTCACAGTTGATCAAATAATCGACACGCCCATACAGGGTATGCACCAGCCCCGCAAAAGAAGCCAGATCGGAGGAACGGCTCAAACATCCCGACATGGCAAAGTGATTGTCCCCCGGAAGGCAGTCAACCACCCGCGAAGACCGTTCACCGGCCTCATGCATCATGGCAACCGCAGTTCCCTGGCAGGCAAACGCCCTGGCGGCCAGGCATCCTATATTGCCGGAGTTTCCCAAAATGACGGCAACAGGTTTCTGAATAATATGGGATTTCATACCCCGCTATTTTGGAGAAGGCACGGCCTGCGTCAACATCTGCCACATACCTAAACCGTTAAGAAAGAAAAGGGAAGAGTTAAGAAAACATTATGCTAGGTGTTTTCTTGCAGAGAGGATTCTGCATACTGAGCTGACCATCTGGTCTTATGGACTTAGCGGACTCAATAGACGTAATAGCCAAAGTGGTCGTAATGTCTAAAGATAGGCCTTACTTTTTCCCTTAATTCTATTGAGTCCATAAAGTCCATTTGGTCCATTAATATCTTAAAGTTTAGTTTAAATTGTATTTTCAAGAAAAAGAGCAAGCCCCTGGAGTTAGTTAAACTCCAGGGGCTTGATGGTAAAAAATCCCGGCGGCGACCTACTCTTGCGGGACCTATCGTCCGACTACCATTGGCGCGGCAGCGTTTCACTTCCGGGTTCGGAACGGGACCGGGTGGGACCACTGCGCTCTGGCCACCGGGCTTCAGGGGGGAGCTCTCTGTTGGCGAGGGCTTCATCCTGCCTGCCCGGCGCCCTTGTTAGGGGTGCTTTTAGGGGGGATTTTTTGTGTCTGGTTATGTGTGTGGCAAGGAGATTTTCTTCCTGTTTAAGGGAGTGAGTTATTGGGAAGGGGTCAGCGTAAACTGACATCTGCGTGGCTGGTGGTGTTATTTCATGCATATGGTGAATATAGGACAACCGGCAAGTTGTATTCACGATTGGGAGTGATGTAATATGATGAAGTCTATCGGTGATTAGTATCGCTTGGCTCAATACATTGCTGCACTTACACCTGCGACCTATCGACGTGGTGGTCTTCCACGAACCTATAGGGAAAACTCATCTTGGGATGGGCTTGGCGCTTAGATGCTTTCAGCGCTTATCCCTTCCGCACTTAGCTACTCGGCCATGCACTTGACAGTACAACCGATGCACCAGTGGTGCGTCAGACCCGGTCCTCTCGTACTAAGGTCTGAACCCCTCAATTTTCCAACGCCCACAGAGGATAGAGGACCGAACTGTCTCGCGACGTTCTGAACCCAGCTCGCGTGCCGCTTTAACCGGCGAACAGCCGGACCCTTGGGACCTTCTCCAGCCCCAGGATGCGACGAGCCGACATCGAGGTGCCAAACCACGCCGTCGATATGAACTCTTGGGCGTGATCAGCCTGTTATCCCTAAGGTACCTTTTATCCGTTGAGCGACGGCAATTCCACTTTCTACCGCCGGATCACTTGGGCCTGCTTTCGCATCTGCTCGACTTGTTGGTCTCACAGTTAGGCGGGCTTATGCCCATGCACTCGACACCCGGTTGCCAACCGGGCTGAGCCCACCTTCGCGCTCCTCCGTTACTCTTTGGGAGGATACCGCCCCAGTAAAACTGACCGGCTGACACGGTCCTCTGGCCGGATTCACGGCTCAGGGTTAGATCCTCCAGTTTCAAAGGGTGGTGTCTCATTGATGACTCGGATGCCCCCTAAAGGGCATCTTCAGCGTCTCCCACTTACTCTGAGCATTAAAACCGAAGAAACAATGACAGCTTACAGTTAAGGTCTATAGGGTCTTTCCGTCCTTCTGCGGGTAGGCGGCATCTTCACCGCCACTACAATTTCACTGAGCGCCTGGTTGAGACAGTGCCCAACTCGTTTCACGATTCGTGCAGGTCGGAACTTACCCGACAAGGAATTTCGCTACCTTAGGACCGTTATAGTTACGGCCGACATTCACCGGGACTTGGGTTCAGAGCTTCGCCTTGCGGCTAACCCCTTGCCTTAATCTTTCGGCATTGGTCACGTGTCACACCCTATACTTCGACTTGCGTCTTTGCAGAGTGCTGTGTTTTTGATAAACAGTCGGTTGGGCCATTTCTCTGCGGCCTGCATCGCTGCAGGCACCCCTTCTTCCGAAGTTACGGGGCTAATTTGCCGAGTTCCTTAACCAGGTTTCACTCTTACGCCTTGGTATATTCTACCCACCCACCTGTGTCGGTTTGCGGTACGGGTCGCTTAGCATACGCTGGGGCTTTTCTTGGCACTCGATTTGATGATGCGCTGGGTCCGTGGACTCAGCTCGGAATTCAATAACCTGGTCATCTCTTCTCATGCGTCCCCCCAGTTTAAGGGTCGCGAGCTCAGGATTATTAACCTGATATCCATCGCCTACGCCTCTCGGCCTCGGCTTAGGTCCCGGCTAACCCAGGGACGAAACACGTTGCCCTGGAAACCTCGGGTTTACGGCGGCCGGGGATTTCACCCGGCTTTACGTTACTCATGTCTGCATACTCACTTGCATGCGCTCCAGGGTCAGTCGCCATCACCCTTCAATGCGCATGCAACGCTCTTCTACCACTCTGCCTTGCGGCAAAGTCCAGAGCTTCGGTATAACGCTTGATCGCCAATCATTTTCGGCGCAGGATCACTCGATGAGTAAGCTATTACGCATTTTTTAAATGGTGGCTGCTTCTAAGCCAACATCCTCACTGTCTGTGTAATCCCACATCCTTTCCACTCAGCGTTATTTAGGCACCTTAGCTGCTGGTCTGGGTTGTTTCCCTCTCGACAATGAAGCTTATCCCCCACTGTCTCACTGCCACGTTCCATTGCACGGTATTCGGAGTTTGATAAGGTTTGGTAAGCGGGTGTGCCCCCTAGCCTTGTCAGTGCTCTACCCCCGCGCATCAGCACGTGACGCTGCACCTAAATGCATTTCGAAGAGAACCAGCTATCACGGGGTTTGATTAGCCTTTCACTCCTACCCTCAGCTCATCAGAGAACTTTTCAACGTTCACCTGTTCGGTCCTCCACATGGTTTTACCCATGCTTCAACCTGGCCAAGGGTAGGTCACCTCCGCTTCGGGTCCAGTACCTGCGACTTAATTCGCCCTATTCGGACTTGCTTTCGCTGCGACTCCGGGCCGGAAGCCCTTAGTCTTGCCACAAACACTGACTCGCAGACTCATTAAACAAAAGGCACGCCATCGCAGATTGCTCTGCTCTGACACTTTGTAGACATACGGTTTCAGGTTCTATTTCACTCCGCTCACAGCGGTTCTTTTCACCTTTCCCTCGCGGTACTTGTTCACTATCGGTCGCCAACTAGTATTTAGCCTTGCGCGGTGGTCCGCGCTGATTCATACATCGTTCCACGTGTGATGTATTACTCAGGATTCCACTAATTCCCACTCTGGATTTCGTCTACAGGGCTTTCACCTTCTATGGCCAGCCTTTCCAGGCTGTTCTACTATCCACTATGGTCGAATATGTCGTGGTCCTACAACCCCGAAGGAGTACCTTCGGTTTGGGCTCCATCCGCTTTCGCTCGCCACTACTTACGGAATCGATTTCTCTTTCTTTTCCTCCGCTTACTGAGATGTTTCACTTCAGCGGGTATTGCGTTTCATACCCTATGTATTCAGGTATGAACGACCAGGTATTACCCCGGTCAGGTTACCCCATTCGGACACCCCCGGATCATCGCTTGCTTGCAGCTTCCCGAGGTTTTTCGCAGCTTGCCGCGTCCTTCTTCGCCTGTTGGCACCAAGGCATTCACCGTACGCCCTTACTTACTTCATCATATTGCAAAAGCTTTTTACCACTCCTACAATACCACAAAGCCCTTTCGTGACTTACTGTATTGTCTTTTTATCTTGGTATGCATGTTTTTATTGTGTTGTTGTAGTTGTTGTTATTCAACTACCCACTTGTTGGAAAGCGATTGCTTCTCAGCAATCGTTTCTTTTGCCACGCAGATGTCAATTTTCGTCTTCCTTCCAATAATCAATTTTTTGGTGGGCCTGACAGGACTTGAACCTGTGACCCCGCGCTTATCAAGCGCGTGCTCTAACCAACTGAGCTACAGGCCCGGTTTGGGTCTCTTGCGGTTAACAGGGAATAGGTAATAGTTAAGAGTTAAGAGTTTCTTTTCCTTTTTTAACCGGCTTACCGAAACTGGTGGAGGCACGGGGACTCGAACCCCGGACATCCAGCTTGCAAAGCTGGCGCTCTACCAACTGAGCTATACCCCCAGTTGCGGTTCTTGATGAAAAAAAGGCCGTGACGCACGTCGTACCGGCTTCGCTCAAAGGCGAGCCTGCTTTACACATCTTTTGTAGTTCGTTGCGCTCCCTCGCGAGAGGCGCTTTCTCATCCCTCGGGACGAGAGCCGACCTATGCAGTCAATGCTGCACTTACTCCATAGAAAGGAGGTGATCCAGCCGCAGGTTCCCCTACGGCTACCTTGTTACGACTTCATCCCAGTTACCAGTCTCACCTTAGGACCCTGCCTCCTTGCGGTTGGCTTCAGATACTTCGGGTGCGACCGGCTTCCATGATGTGACGGGCGGTGTGTACAAGACCCGGGAACGTATTCACGGCGCCGTAGCTGATGCGCCATTACTAGCGATTCCGGCTTCGTGTAGGCGGGTTGCAGCCTACAGTCCGAACTGGGCCCAGTTTTCAGGATTTCCTCCGCCTCGCGGCTTTGGCCCCCTCTGTACTGGGCATTGTAGTACGTGTGCAGCCCTGGGCATAAGGGCCATACTGACCTGACGTCGTCCCCACCTTCCTCCCAGTTGATCTGGGCAGTCTCGCCAGAGTCCCCGACATTACTCGCTGGTAACTGGCAACAGGGGTTGCGCTCGTTGCTGGACTTAACCAAACATCTCACGACACGAGCTGACGACGGCCATGCAGCACCTGTGTAACGCCTCCGAAGAGTCGCATGCTTTCACATGCTGTTCATTACATGTCAAGCCCAGGTAAGGTTCTTCGCGTTGCATCGAATTAAGCCACATACTCCACCGCTTGTGCGGGTCCCCGTCAATTTCTTTGAGTTTTAATCTTGCGACCGTACTCCCCAGGCGGCACGCTTAACGCGTTAGCTCCGGCACGCAGGGGGTCGATTCCCCGCACACCAAGCGTGCACCGTTTACTGCCAGGACTACAGGGGTATCTAATCCCTTTCGCTACCCTGGCCTTCGTGCCTCAGCGTCAGTTAATGTCCAGGAACCCGCCTTCGCCACGAGTGTTCCTCTCGATATCTACGCATTTCACTGCTACACCGAGAATTCCGGTTCCCCCTCCATTACTCTAGTCTCGCAGTATCATGTGCAATCCAGGGGTTGAGCCCCTGCCTTTCACACACGACTTACGAAACAGCCTACGCACGCTTTACGCCCAGTGATTCCGAACAACGCTTGAGACCTCTGTATTACCGCGGCTGCTGGCACAGAGTTAGCCGTCTCTTCCTCTTGTGGTACTATCTTTTTAATTTGCTCCCACATGACAGGGGTTTACAATCCGAAGACCTTCATTCCCCCACGCGGCGTCGCACCATCAGGGTTGCCCCCATTGTGAATGATTCTCGACTGCTGCCACCCGTAGGTGTCTGGACCGTGTCTCAGTTCCAGTGTGGCCGGACATCCTCTCAGACCGGCTACCCGTCATCGCCTTGGTGAGCCGTTACCTCACCAACTAACTAATAGGCCGCGAGCCCATCTCCTAGCGCATTGCTGCTTTGATCTTTCAATCGTATGCGGTATTAATCCCGGTTTCCCAGGGCTATCCCCCACTAAGAGGCAGGTTACTCACGTGTTACTCACCCGTGCGCCACTAGAGAATTATTAGCAAGCTAGCAATTCTCCCGTTCGACTTGCATGTCTTATCCACGCCGCCAGCGTTCGTTCTGAGCCAGAATCAAACTCTCCATCAAATATAATTTTTGAAATTGCTGGACCAAATGGAATCTCTCGATTTCATTTGCGCCATGCTTCGCAAGCTCTTCACTCGGGTTTGTCTCCCTCGTGCCTCTTCGCTTATACCAGCACGGCGCGCGTCACGACCTTTTTTCCTTCCCTTTGCTTCTACCAACCCTCCCCTCTCAGAGCTAGGTCGCTCCTTCTGCACGGTTCATCCCTCGGCGATTCTCATCGCTCAAAGGCCGCACATCCGAAGGGTTCGGTAGTCATTCCCTTGAAAATCTTCTTATCGGCGCTCTCTATATCTAAAAAAAAGCTTCCTGCAGACGGCCGGCTTCCCTATCCCTCGATTCCCCTTCCGGGTCCATCAGGGCCGTTGGCCTTTCGTGCTGCCGCCGTGTTGGCGTGCCGAGAAGTCTAATAAAATCACCCCGTTTGTCAATATGTTTTGACCTGTTTTTTCATACTTCCTGTCAACATTTTCATAACACACTGATTATAAATAAAATAATTTTTCAATTTTTTTGAACGTTTTTTCACCTGTCCGGCGTGCAAGCTGACAAAATGACTGCAGGGAGTGAATTTGCCATCTCTTCAAAAGCCCGTGGCATGAACATTTACCCTCCGTTTCTTGTCTAATCGCGCATGAAGCATCAGGAAATCCACTTGCCAACGCCCGACCCGGAGCATCCCTATGCCGGGGACGGACGTTACCGTTTTCCGGATATCAACGGCATGAATCTGCTGGGAGACAATGTTTCCCTGCCGCCCATCATGCCCAAGAGCTTTCATATCATGCTCACCGTCTTTCATCCGGAGGCGCTGTACAGCATGAAAACATGGCTTCCCTTCTGCGAAGACCTGCACAAGCAGTACAAGCACACGCCCACTCCGGTGGAATACAGGATTCTGCTGGTTCTCCAGCCTCCTCCCATAGAAGGGGACGTTCCGGCCTTCACCCAGGCCCTGGGCGATATTCCCGATTTTTACATGAAGACCAATTCCCTGATTTCCTATTACGACCAGGCTTTTGTCCGCAGAAGGCTTTCTCTCCACAAGAAGGCGGAGACGGCCATCGTCCTGCTGGACGGCAACGGCAATATCATCTGGAAAGACGACGGAACGTTCAATCCCACCCGCGCCGAACATTTGCAGGTGATTCTGGACACCCTTTCCCCGCTGGCGCCAAAGACAAAAACGCATTAGGGAACGGAAGCCCCTCCTCCTGCGTTCCGGCTCCCCGTCCCTGAACGGTGCGGATAGCCCCATTTCCCGGCGGAACGCCGGGAGAGTTTGCGCTGTCGTCCATTCCTTTGCTGATCATTCCGGGAGGCTTGCCAGGAATCCGGGGAAACCGGAAGATGTATCTTCTTCGTTTCATCTTCACTTTCCGTTTGTGCTTCCATCCGGAATGCTCCATACTGGCCGCATGCCTACCATTTCGCTAGCTCTTGGAGAGCGTTCTTATGATATTCATGTGGAAAACGGCGCTCTGGACCGCGTAGGGGAGTTTGCCTACCGTGCGGGGCTGGACGGCAAGATAGCGATTGTCACGGACACGAACGTGGCCCCCCTGTACGCGGAGCGCGTGAGGAAATCCCTGGAAAGCGCGGGCTTCATGCCCAGCCTGCATGTCGTGGATGCGGGAGAAGCGTCCAAAAGCATGCAGCAGGCGGAAGAATTGTGTTCCGAACTGGTGCGGGCAGGCATTGACCGCACCGGGTGCATAGCCGCACTGGGCGGGGGCGTGGTCGGGGACCTAGCCGGATTCGTGGCCGCCATTCATTACAGGGGCATTCCTTTCATGCAGATTCCCACGACGATCGTCGCGCAGGTGGACAGTTCCGTGGGCGGCAAAACCGCCGTCAACATTCCGGAAGGCAAGAATCTGGTCGGGGCCTTTCACCAGCCGTCCGTCGTCGTGATTGATCCCACCACGCTGGTGACGCTGGACCGCCGTACCCTGGCGGAAGGACTGGCGGAAGCCGTGAAGCATGCCGCCATCAGGGACGCCTCCATGCTCCATGACCTGAAACGCCTGGGGCCGGAACTTTCCATCGGTTTTTCCCTGGATACCATCGCCAGACTGCCGGACCTGATTGCACGGAACGTGGCTATCAAGGCCCGCATCGTGGAACATGACGAACTGGAAACCCAGGGCATCCGCGCCCTGCTCAATTTCGGCCACACGATCGGCCACGGCATTGAGGCGGCCGTCCCCTACGGAACCATTCTGCACGGGGAGGCCGTCGCTCTGGGCATGCGCGCTGCCCTGTTCCTGAGCGAGCGGAAAGCGGGACTAAGCGCGTCGGACGCCAAGAAAATCCTCTCCGCCCTCCAGGAGTTGGACCTGCCCCTGACCCTTCCGGAAGAAATGGATACGGAACTGGTGCTCGACAGGACGGCCTCCGACAAGAAGTTCCGTGCCGGAGCCATCCGCTTCGTCCTGCTCACGAAGGCGGGAGAAGCCGGCATTTCCAAAAAAATCACGCGGGAAGACATGGCGGAAGCCATCGAAGAATTGCGCCGCCCGCTGGCCTGACTCAATCCGCTTCCCCCGCTATCGGGAGGAGGAATATCCGCACATTTTCGATACTCCGGCGTGACCTGCCCATGAAGAGGGAAAAGTCGTTTCCGTAACGTTTTTCCCCTGCCCCTGAGATACCTTTACCCTTTCCTCAAGGGTCTTGCCCCCCCTATTTTCCCGGTTCGTCCGGAGTGGGTTCAAAGCCGTCCACATCCAGCGGAACGCTGCCCGTATATTCCCCGGTGTCAAACTTGATCGTCTTCAGCGCGTCTTCCAGATCCAGAGAGCCGTAGCATTCCCGGCTGGCAAAGCGGAGCATTTCATTCATGATGCTTACGCTTTCCTCATGCGGCATGTCCTTGGGCAGCCTGGCGGCCAATTCCCTGATTTTCCCGGCATTCGCATTCGCCGTAGCCTGGTCCTTGACCACTAGCATCACCGCCAGCATTTCCTCGCCGGGCGTCCTGGGAACGGCTTGTTCCGCAGAGGAGGCTTCAGGGGCCTGTTCCTGTTTTTTGCCGCCGTCGCAGGAGACGAGAGCCAGCGCCGCCAGAAGTGATGCAGAAGGAATGAGAAGCTGTTTCATAGACTATTCTTGATGAAGAAGCCGGAGGCCTCATTGGAGTTCATCATGGGCAAAGCGGATTCAGGAGTCAAACCAGTTTTTCATGCCCCAGGAATATTTTTTAGACAAAATTTTCCGCCATGCGCGCTTTCACTGATGAACGGGAGAGTGTCCCGTTCAACCCAATAGCCAGAATAGTGCATTCATTGGTTTCCTGTGGTAGACGCAATTTCCGCCGGCGGAGGTTGCGTCTACTTTTTGCGTCACCGTTTGAATACAGCGTTTGATTCCGTCAAACGTCTCCGTATAATCTGATTGAGATGGGAACCCCGATCTGGAACAGACGCAATTTTTTGAAGACTGCCGCAGGAACCGCAGGATTCCTGATGGCCGCGCCATATGTGAATGCCGCTGAATCTTTCACAGACGCCAAGCCCCTGAAAGTGGGGCTGGTGGGCTGCGGCGGCCGCGGCCTGGGAGCCATGAAGAATGCGCTGGACGCCGATCCGGGCACAGTGGTATGGGCTCTGGCGGACGTATTCGAGGAACGGACCGATTTCGGCGCCAGGCTGCTCACGGAACAATACGGTCCCCGGATGCAGGCGGACAAGAGCCGCAGGTTCCACGGCCTGGACGGCTACAGAAAGCTTCTCCAGACGGACATTGACGTGGTCCTTCTCTGCACCCCTCCCGCCTTCCGTCCGGAACATCTGGCCGCGGCCATTGACGCCAACAAGCACATTTACGCGGAAAAACCCGTGGCCGTAGACGTTCCCGGCGTACTTTCCGTGCTGGAATCCGCCCGCATCGCCAAACTCAAGAACCTGGTCATTCTGGACGGCTTCTGCTGGCGCTATGACAAGGCGAACGAGGAAGCCCACCGCAAGCTGGCCTCCGGAGAACTCGGCCGCGTGCTTTCCTTTGACGGATTGTATTACACCACCCCTCCCAAATCCCCGCTGGCGCTGGATTCCCGTCCCGCCTCCGACACAGACGTGGCCTGGGCCCTCCGCAACTGGACCGCCTGGAACTGGCTGAGCGGCGGCCAGTTCGTGGAACAGATCGTCCACACCATCGACGGCATGGTCTGGTCCATGAACGAACAGCTTCCGATGGCCGCCTTCGGCTCCGGAGGCCGCGCCCAGCGCCGGGACGACGGCGACGTCTGGGACCATTACGACGTTTATTTCGAATACGACCACAATGTGGTGGGCCACATTTCATGCCGGCAGTGGGTCGGCAGCCACGGGGAAATCACGGACCGGACGATCTGTGAAAAGGGCATGCTGGTCACGCCCTACCGCCCGCACATCCAGGCGGACAAGCGCTGGCGCTTCCGCGGAGAACGGGGCAACATGTACGCGGACACCCACGTGGCCTTTTACCGCTTTCTGCGCTCCGGCACCTGGACGCAGACGCTGGAAAGTGCGGCCAACAAAACGCTGGTGGCCATCCTGGGGCGGGAAGCGGCCCACACCGGGCAGCGCATCACCTGGGAACAGATCAAAAAGAATACCGCCAGGCTGGTGCCGGAAGACCTGACGATGGACACGCCATTGCCGCCCGCCCGCATCCCGCGGCCGGGAAGAACGGCCTGACCTCCGCCGTCCCCCCTCTCTCTACGCACCATGGCCAACATCTTTCCACCCAATGCCAACAAGCGGTTTTACGGCATCATCGCCCTGGGCATGCTCGTTCTCGTCCTGATTCTGGGAGGGATGTATTATCTCAATTTCTACGTAAAGGAGCATGCCCCCATGCAGCCCGTGCGCTTCTCCCACAAACTGCACGCCGGGGACCTGAAGATGGGGTGCACGTCCTGCCATGCCGCCGCGCTGCGCTCCCCGCGGGCCGGAATTCCGGACACCAAATCCTGCCTGGGCTGCCATCAGCACATCCTGCCGAACAGCCCGCTCATCGCCCCCCTGCGCGCGGCGGCTGATCCGCAATTCCCCGGCTATACGGGAGAACCGGTACGCTGGGTCATGGTGAACCGCCTTTCCGGCCACGCCTATTTCAACCACATGGCCCACCTGAACCGCGGCATCGGCTGCACTTCCTGCCATGAGGATGCGGCAGGAATGGAAGTAATGAGGGCGCCCCGTGACGCCCGCATGCGCTGGTGCCTGGACTGCCACCGCAACCCCGTCCCCCACCTGCGCCCGCTGGAGGAAGCGGCCAGTTCCCACTATTCCGCCGCGGACTATCTCCGCACCCACTCCGTCCATGACGAGGAAGGCCGCCGCATCGGCACGCAGCACCAGCTTGGCGAATACCTGAAACGGCAATGGAAAATCCAGCCAAAAACGGACTGCTCCACATGCCACCATTGACCGCCATATCCGGGGGAACGCCCGGAAACATGACTTTCCAGTCACGTACCCTTCCATCTCCGCTATGGCGGAACACCGCACCGTTCCTGTATCATGCACTCATGGAACTATCCCTGGACATCATTTACGACAGCGAACCGGAACAGGCGGCGACGCATGTTCTGGCGTATTTCCGGCAGGAATTCGCCAAGCCCTTTCTCCCGCCCAAATCCCTTTCACGCGAGGAAAAAGCCCTGATTGAACAAATTGACGCCGCCTTTGACGGCGTCACGCTGGAAGACGGCATCGGGCTGATGACCACGCAACTCCTGGACATGTACTCCCCCAAAGAAGTATGTGCTGCCGTCGCTCCCTGTGAAGAACGCAGCGACTGGCGCCGCATCACGCCCGCCATGGTCCGGGCATGCTGGGACGCCCTGAATTTCACCGATCCCAAGGGATACCGCTTTCTCCTGCCCGCATGGCTGACGCTGGACCTCCGCGGCCAGCTTGGAGATTTTGATGCCCTGGACTATCTGCCCCTGGTTCCGGAAAACTGCGGCATTTACGAATCCCAGGCCGTCCTGCTGAATGACCGGCAGCTTGAGGCCGTGATCAACTTCATCGAATACCACCAACAAGGGGATTGCTGCCCCTGAACCGCCCCTTCATAACTCCGGACGACGGAAACGGACGGCATTCACCGCTTGATTTCACCCCCCGGATTGCCTAAAAAAAGCCGTTCCCATTCATCAACCATCCACGCCCACGCCAGTTTGACTCCGCAGCCGCCATTCCCCCGGAACGATGTTCCGCATGACCATCCCGCCTTTCTTCCGGAAGAAGAACGGGAAATGTCCCGCCGTTCCTTCATGAAATGGATGGGGGCCGGAGCGGCCCTGATGGGCCTGGCGCTGCCCGCCTGCCGCCGCGTGGAAAAATACCTGGTGCCCTACAACGAAGGGCCGGAATGGTCCGTTCCCGGCGTGGAAACGGCCTACGCCACCTGCCTGTCCCTGGGGGGAAGCGCCCAGCCCATGCTGGCGGCATGTTATGAAGGCAGGCCCGTCAAGCTGCTGCCCTCCCTGCAATACCCGGAAGGCCCGGGCCTGCCGTCCGCGGTGCAGGCCTCCATTCTGGACCTTTACGATCCCGGACGCAGCAGGCACATTCTCTTCAACGGGAAACAGGCGTCGGAAGACGAATTCCGCGGGGCTTTTTCCTCGTGGTCGCGCAATTTGAGGGACGGCGGCCGCATCGGCATCCTTCTGCCTCCCTCGGACTCCCCCCTGCTGCACTCCATGCTGGAGGAAATCAGGAGGAAGAACCCCCATGTCCGCACCTACGCGTACTCCCCCGTTCCCGCCCCCGGCGACGCCATGCAGGCGGTCCTGCCGGACGGCATCCGCTTCCGCGTCCGGTTCGCGCGCGCCAGACGCATCCTGGCCCTGGACTGCGACTTCCTGCATGAAAACCCGTACGGCAACACGCGGGAATTCATCGCGGCCCGCTCTCCGGAGGGGCTGAATTACAAGGAAGACAACCGGAACCGTACGCGCCTTTACGCGGCGGAAGGCCGCGTTTCCCTCACGGGAGCCCATGCCGACCACCGCCTTCCCGTATCTCCGGCGCGCCTGGGCGCCTTTCTGGAAGAACTGGACTTTCACATCCGCCAGAAAAAATCCTCCACCCCTGCTGCCGGGGAAACCCGCACTTCCGCCCTTTCCCTGACAAGCCGGGAACAGGAATGGCTGAAGCACTGTGCGGAGGACTTGTGCAGCCATCCGGGGGAAAGCGTGGTCCTTCTGGGGGAATCCCGCCCGGAACTGGCTCCCCGCGTCTGGCAGATCAACGAACTTCTCGGAGCCATCGGCCCGTGCATCCAGCTTCTGGACGCACCCGCCGCACCAGCCCCGGGAACCCTGGACGACTTCCTCCGTGACGTGGAACGGAAGAACGTAGACATCGCCCTGCTGCTGGACGCCGGCAATCCCGTGCTGGACGCCAAAGCGGGGACCGCCCTGGCCGCCGCCCTGAGCCGGATGGAAAGCATCCATCTGGGCATGTACGAGGACGAAACCTCGCAGGCCTGCCGCTGGCACCTGCCCGCGGCCCATCCCCTGGAATCATGGGGAATTGAGCGGGACTGCCGCGGAAGGTTCTGCTACCGCCAGCCCGTCATCCTGCCCCTGTACGGCGGCATCTCCACGGAAGAGGTCCTCTCCGGCCTGCTCTCCACCAAGGGACACCTCATCACGGCGGACAACTCCCCTTCCCACCTTTCCCCCGTCTACCACCGGGCGCGCAAGTGCTTTGAACGCGCCGTCAATCCGGAGGACAAGACCGCCGCATGGACGCAAGCCCTGCAACGCGGCTACTCGGAAGAAACCGCCTACGCCTCCCTGCCGCCGCAGGAGGAAGCACGGCAGGCAAAGGCCCTGGCCGCGGCCTCTCTGCCGGACGCGTCCGCCTACGGAAATTTTCTCCAGGAGAAGGAGATGCTGGAACTGCAATTCCTTCCGGACTACTGCATCGGGGACGGCCGCTGGAAACGCAACGCCTGGATGCAGGAATGCCCGGACCCCGTCACGGGCGCAAGCTGGGCGGCGTCCGCACAGGTCTCTCCCTCCACCTTCCGCAAACTGGGCGGCAAGGACTCCTCCCCGGCCCGCTGCGTCCTCCACTCCCCGCAGGGACGGACGGAAGCCCTCCTGTGCCCCATTCCCGGCGTGGCGGACGGCCTGATCGTCTTCCCTCTGGGGTATGGAGGCATAAACCCCTCCGCAGAGGGGCAGGAACATTCCGACGGATACGCCCTGAGGAACCGTACGGCGCGCTATCTGAACCCCGTTTCCGCCGCTCTCCCGCCCGGAACCACGGTTCCGGAAGCACGGCAGGGCCACGCAACCGCAGCCGCCGAATCTGAAAACGAAAAAACCGGACCGGAGGCCCCCCTCATCCTTGCCGGCTACGGAATCCCCCTGCCGCAGGTAAGCCTGAGCCCCCTGCCGGAACGGACGGAAGCCCTTCAAAGCCCGGTCGTCCAGCCCTCCCCGTTCGCACAAATCTCCGCAGGCGTCGCGGCCCCTCCCTTCACCTCCCCCGGAGCGGACACCGTTTACCAATGGAAAATGGCCATCGACACCTCGCGCTGCATCGGCTGCAACGCGTGCCTGGTGGCCTGCCGGGCGGAAAACAACATACCCGTGGTCGGACGCGACCAAATGGCGAAAGGGCGCGCCCTGGACTGGATACGCATCGACAGGTACTTCACGGACACGGGAGCCATGACCGCCATACCCGTGGCCTGCCAGCAATGCGGCAGGGCGCCGTGCGAATCCGTCTGCCCGGTCAACGCCACCGTCCACACCACGGAAGGGCTCAACGCCATGGTGTACGCCCGGTGCTGGGGAACGCGGTACTGCGCCACCAACTGCCCGTACAAGGCGCGCCGTTTCAACTTCTTTGACTACGCCAGGGCATCGGAACAAGCCACGCACCTCCAGCGCAACCCGAATGTGACGGTCCGCTCCCGCGGCGTCATGGAAAAATGCACCTATTGCGTCCAGATGGTGGAACGCGCCAAAATCCGGCACAAATCCCGCCTGATGAAGGAACATCCCGGGGAACCCTCCACCTCCATCCGCATCACGGACAAGGATCTGCTTCTGCCGGACGGTGCGGCGCAAACCGCCTGCCAGCTCGCATGTCCGATGGGTGCCATCACCTTCGGCAACGTGCTTGATCCATCCTCCGCAATTTCCCGCGCCAAATCCCTGCCGCGCCACAGGAACCTTCTCTCCGCACTGGGCACGGAACCCGGCACGGGATATCTGGCCCCGGCAAGAAACCCCAACCCCGCCATGAGGGGATAAAACACCGGGCTGCCCTGCATTTTCCTTCTCGTTCCCATACAGCAGGGCCGCTCCCCGTCAAGGAAGCGGCCCTGCCAGTTGAAGGTCTTTAAAATCTGATTATTTAGTCTTCCACAATTTGCTCAACGGTCGTAATGGTTTCCACCACTTCAATGTTGGCGGCAGCGGCAAAGTTGTTCACCGCCTTGAGCAGGGCGGGCGTCATGAGCTTGTCCTTCTGAATGCGTTGGCAATTTTCCAGCAGGTCCACGATGGTATCCTGGACATCTCCATTAAGTTTGGTAATCCGGATAGCCTGTTGGGAAGTGAGCTTCACTTTTTCCATGGACTTGTCCAACTGCTTGGCCTTCTGAGTCAGAGCGTCGAGCTGCTTGATGGCGATAGCGACCGCCGTATTGTCCTTCACGTCGTCCAGAACCTTGTTGGCGGACGAAATCAGGTCGACATTCTGCTTAGCCAGCTCTACGGGATCGACCGCATTCTGGGCCATGGCGGAGGCGGAGCATACGATCGCCACCACGGGGAGTATTTGATATGTTTGAATCATTGTTTTATCGGTTGTTCGGGTTAAAAGAAGAGGTGTTCCTCTTTGCATCTTTAGATTCATTCCAATACACAAACCGTTGCAAAACGTATTTGTCATACACTCCCTACCAACTGGTGGCAAAAGGATTGCAGATGATAATATTAATTGGCGACTGGCTTCATTTCACCACTTTCTAACAAAAAGCGGAGAGGGCGGTATTTGGCGGATTTCAGGTCCGGGTCTTCCGTCAGAATGGCTTCTGCCAGCTCCCTGCCGCGGTGGATCAGCCGGGCGTCCAAAAGCCATTCCTCAAACCGCACTCCCTTCAGGCCGCTCTGGGAAGTTCCCAGCACGTCTCCCGGCCCCCGGAGTTTCAAATCCTGCTCCGCCAAGTCAAACCCGTTGGACGTGGTTTCCACAATGTGCAGCTTTTCCCACTGTTCATCTCCGGGCTGGGCTTCCGTCATCAGAATGCAGTAGGACTTGTGCGCGCCGCGGCCAATGCGCCCGCGGAGCTGGTGAAGCTGAGAGAGGCCGAAATTTTCGGCATTATTGATAATCATCACCGTAGCGTTGGGCACATCCACGCCCACCTCCACCACCGTGGTGGAAACCAGCACGCTGGTCCGGTTGTCCCGGAAATCCTTCATGACGGCCTCCTTCTCCTCCGCAGGCATCCTGCCGTGCAGCAGCCCCACGTCCACATGGGGCAAGAGAGCCTTCCATTCGTCCAGCTCCTTCGTCACGGCCTTTCCCTTCCGGGACTCCTCCCCGTCAATCAGCGGGGAAACCACATAAATCTGCCTGCCTTCCTCCAGCTCGTCCCTGACGAACTTGACCACCTTCTCCCTGTCCTTCTCCGTGCGGATGGCCGTCACCACCTTTCCCCGGCCCCCCGGCACGCCGTCCAGGATGGAAACGTCCAAATCCCCGTAAAAAGTCAAGGTCAGCGTCCGGGGAATGGGGGTGGCCGTCATCACCAGCACATCCGGCCTCTCCTCCCGCGCAATCAGCTTTTCCCGCTGGTTCACGCCGAATTTGTGCTGTTCGTCAATCACAACGAGGCCCAGGCGTTCCGGCACGTTCTTCCCATAAAGAAGGGCATGCGTTCCCACCACAATGCCGCCCTGGCCGCCGAACGAGATGTGGGATTCCTCCTTCCTCTCCGCCGTCACCAGGGAAACGGGCACATCCAGCTTGTCCAGCATCTGCCTGAACTTCAGGTAGTGCTGTTCCGCCAGAATCTGGGTGGGAGCCATCATCACGGCGGAATACCCGTGTTCCACGGCCAGCAGCATCGCGCACAGCGCCACAAGCGTCTTCCCGGACCCCACATCACCCTGGAGCAGCCTGTTCATGGAGCGGGGAGCCTTCATGTCCCGGTAAATCTCCCGCACGCAGCGCTTCTGGGCTTCCGTCAATTCAAAAGGCAGGGACGCCGCCAAATCCCGTACCAGGAGGCTGGAACCGGCCGTCTGCATGCCGGGAACCGCCTCCGCACGGCGCCGCCTGTAGGCCACGTTCAACTGCTGGGCCAGGCACTCTTCCAGCGCAAAGCGCCGCCTGGCCTTGTCCCGCGCCTCCGCGGAACCGGGAAAATGCAGGTCGCGCAGCGCCGTCTTGCACGGAACGCCGGGCACAAATTCATAAATCTCAGGTTCCGGTTCCGGAGACAATTGCTCCAACGCCTCCCAGACGATCTCCCTCAGCCTGCGCACGGGAATGCCCATCCTGCCGCTGTACACGGGCACGATGCGGTTCAGATGGATGGAATTGTCCTCCCCCTCCCGGATCAACTCAAAATCCGGATGAACCATGCTCAACTTCTTCCCGTAGGGCTTCATGCGCCCGTACACGATCATCTCCTGCCCGGCGCACAGCATCCGGGCAATCCCCGGCATGCTGAACCACAGGCAGGAAAAACGGGCATTCCCCAGGGACTGTTCATCCTCCAGCACGGCTTCCACGTACCTGCCGCGCCCCTTGCCGCCCTTCCCCCCCCCGCCTTTACCGCCGACGTCCACCCCCCGCCCCCGGCGGCAGACGGGCGCGCCGGGGGGCAGGGCATCATTGCGGTGGATCATCCGGCGGTCCTCATACCAGCGGGGCAGCA
>JAJQCV010000050.1:0-2784 GCA_021202525.1 Akkermansiaceae bacterium
GGCCCATTCACGCCATGAGCTCCCAATCATCATGAAGATAGGAATATTCTCCGACATGCACGACC
This sequence comes from Akkermansiaceae bacterium, assembly GCA_021202525.1. Classification (GTDB taxonomy): domain Bacteria; phylum Verrucomicrobiota; class Verrucomicrobiia; order Verrucomicrobiales; family Akkermansiaceae; genus Akkermansia. The sequence continues at coordinate 66 of JAJQCV010000050.1, forward strand.
GTACGGACCATCTGGAGCAGGCCATGCGCCAGATGGTCCGGCTGGGCTGCGGCCATTTCATTTTCCTGGGGGACTGCACCACTCCGGAGAGCTTCCGGCGCCTGCTTGAGCTGACGCAGGGGCTTCCGCTGGACGCCGTGCCGGGCAACAACGATTACGACCTGCCGGCCATGCACCAGATGGCGGCCGCATCCCCGGCGGCGCGGTTTCATCCCGAACATGCCGTCATCACCCGGTACGGCATGAAGCTTTCCCTTTCCCACTACCCCAAGTATGCCTGGCAGGAAGTGCGCAAGGGTCATGTGGACGCCGCCCTTTATGGCCATACCCACCAGGCCCTGCAGGAAATGGCCGGAAATTGCCTGCTCGCCAATCCAGGAGAATTGCAGGGCAGGACCGGCCGCCTGAGATTCGGCATTCTGGATACGGATTCCCGCACCATGAACCTTCATACGCTGGATTTCAAGACGCCATGACCTGCCTGAATGTTTGCTGCGCCCTGATCACGCTGCCCTCCGCGCACGGCCCCCTGCTCCTGGCCGCAAAAAAGGCGCACGGACAATCAAACGGGCTGCTGTATGAATTCCCCGGCGGAAAAGTGGAAGCCGGAGAAGACGCGCGCGATGCCATCGTGAGGGAAATACGGGAGGAACTCGGCTGCGCCATCCGCCCGGTGCATACGCTGACTACCGTCCTGCACCGGGAGAAAGACCGGACTATACGCCTTATCCCGTTTCTGTGCGAAGTGGAGGAAGGCCGCCTGCCCATTCCTCTGGAGCACGAGAGCCTAGGGTTCTTTTCCAGCCTCACCCTCTTTTCCCTGCCCTGGGCGCCGGCGGACCTCCCCATTCTGAGAGAATGGCTAGGCCGGAACGCCCGCTGACGCTCCGGTATCGGACACCGTTTTCATGCCGTTTTCTCCGCAGGTCCGGCCTTTCCGCTACCCTGTTCATGTTCAATTCCTCCCCCGCCTGTCCGGGTTCATTCATCCGGCCCATGTCTGAAAAAGGAACCAAAAACATCTTGGATAATCAACCCGCATGGAGTATACAGGGAATTGGCTGCTGCACTCGTCATCACCCGGCAAAGTGGCCCGAACCGATATTACAGCATAATGGGGGCAGCCCCGGCGCAGGGCTGACTACGTCCTATACGGAAAAGTCAAAACAGCGACGGAAGTCCCCGCTCTATTGAGACACGGGAACGTGGCTCATTGCCGGAGACGGTGCAGCGGTGTCTTTTTCAAAAATGGCGCAAGACCGCCGGACAAGAGGCGTTTAAAAAATTCCGCCCCGTATCCGGCCCATCATGGAAAGCATATTGGAAATGCTTTCTCAGTGCGTACCCATTCCTTCTCACACCCTCGGCCGCCTGAATCCGTTTTTACGGAGAGAGGGATGAAAGATAAGGATGTTTCATTTCCCAAATATGGGGCAGCCGTTCTTCGTCCACTGCCAAGTTCACTGAACGACCAAGCATGTTTTTTCCTTATTCGGGAATGTCTAACAGATTTTCCACCGGGGCCGGCCTTTCCGGGGGAATGCCTGCCCGTTTTCCGGTGGCACATTGTTCCTTCTCGGGTATTTCATTGTTCCCGTTTTAAAAGAGGCTATTTCTAGGCCGTTGATTATCTAAAAGATGAAATGTCTGAAACTCTCCCAATTGAATTGAAATGGCCCACCGTCATCCGGAACCCTCCCCACAGGATTTCATGCAAACACGGCGTTCTTGCTCCCCGGCATGGGGAACCAAAACAGAAGACAACGCATCAATCATGAATCATGGCAGGGATGGAGAAAGCTGAAGGAACCCATTCACAGAGGGTTAACCGGGAATTCAGCAATGGATTCCCTCCCGGAATGCCATCGCTGACCACATAAAAGACTCCCTTAATAACCAATTATATTTTTCTCAACCATGAATTCCACCTGTTCACAAAAACCAGAAGTCGCCGGTCTCTGGATCGGGGAAACTCTGCCGCCCCTGGCGGAATTATGCATCCGTTCCTATCTGAGCCACGGCATCCCGTTCCGGTTGTTCACTTACCGGAGTTATGAGAACATTCCCGAAGGTACCATTGTGCAGGACGCCTCCGAGGTTGTTCCCGAAGAACTGGTTTTCCGGCATGACAATGGCAGTCTTGCCCCGTTTGCAGACTGGTTCCGCAATACATGGCTCGAGAGAAATGGAGGGTTTTGGACAGATCTTGACGTCGCCTGTCTTTCTCCGAACCTGCCGGAACAGCTTCCATGGTTTGCGGAGCAGGAACCCGGTCTGATTGCGGTGGGAGTGATCGGCTTTCCTCCCCACCACCCCGTCATGGAATGCCTGAGAGAGGTTTCGGAAGATCCAGCCGCTCCCATGCCCTGGGATACTTCCGGCGAGCTGGAGGCCAAGCGTCAATTTAAAATTGATTTCCCGGATCCAGCCCTCCGCCGTAAACATGCCATGTGGGGGAATGCGGGACCGGAAGGTCTTACCCGGACCCTTGCCTATTTCCAACTGCTCGGCATGGCCGATTCAAGTTTAAGCATTTATCCTCTGCATTACACGGTCTGGAGGAATTGCTACAACGGAGCCGTCAAGCTCAATAGCCCCGCTCTGCGGAATTCCTAGGCCATCCATTTATGGGGCGAACTGCTCCGGCGCGAACCTGACACGTTGGAAAACGTCAATAAGGAAAGCATTGTGGGGCAATTGCTGGATTTGCACATGCCAC